>JBLIOL010000367.1:0-4999 GCA_047639615.1 Planctomycetota bacterium
AAGATCAACGCGTCGGTTAGCGCAATGCCCGCCAAACCCGCATCACGATGATGGATGCCGGTCATGGCGTTGTAGAGGTGCGTCGCACCAGTAGCCCCAGCGCGCGCACCGGCGCGCGCCTCGGCGCCGCTGGCGCGGCTGTGTCCCATGGAGATGCGCACGCCGCTGCGCACACACTCTTGGATCAGCTCGGCCGAGCCGCTTAGCTCCGGCGCAACAGTGATCGTGCGCACGCGGCGTCCGTCGCCGGTGTTCGGGCCCAGAATCGCGCGCAGACCTGCCACGCTCGGTGCGTGCAAATCTTCCATCGGCAAGGCACCAGCCGCCAAGGGATTGACGAAGGGCCCTTCCAAATGCGCGCCAAGATTGCGCGCGCCGACGCCGGCGCTGCGCCTCGTTTCCGCCTCGGCCAACTGCGCACAATGCTCGCCGAGCTTCTTTGGCGCCGCCGGGAAGAGCGTCGGCTGAAAGGCGGTGGTGCCGTGGGTCACGAGGGCGCTGGCCATGCCCTGCAAATCGATCAAGGGGTCGTGGCCGCCGAAACCGTGCAGGTGCATGTCCACCAGGCCCGGCGCGATCACCGGCAGCTCCTGGCCGCCACCCGCTTCGCGCTCCACGCTGACGATACGTCCCTCCGCAAAGCTGATGCGCCCGTGAACGAGCTCGCCGTTCAGGAGTAGACGCCCGCGGAGCTCGCTCACTCCTCGCCGCCTGAGGGCTGCAGAAACCAGATCGCCGAACGCCCGTAGACGCGCTTGAGCACATCCCAGTCGTCCGGGAAGTGCTCCTCATCCAGGGCGCGCGGCGCCGTGTGCAGCACGACGACTCCCTCCGGAGCCAGCACGCCCTCCACGATGCACGTAATAGCCGTCAGCAACTCGGCGCGCTCGGGCTCGTGCTGCGCATGGGGATAGGGCGGGTCCATGAAGACGATGTCAGCCCAGCCCGGCGGCATGTTGCTCTCGGGCGGCGCCCAAGCCACGGGTCCCAGAGCGGTGCCGCCCATGAGCTCCACGCGATCTTCGATCTCCATGTTCTCGATGTTTCGGCGCAGGGCTGCTCGAGCGGTCTTGGACTGCTCCACGAAGCGCACGAACTTGGCGCCGCGGGAGAGCGCCTCCAAACCGATGCTGCCCGAGCCGGAATACAGATCCAGCACCTGCGGCTCCTCATCCAACCAACCGCTAAGGGCTCCAAAGACGGCCTCGCGAATCCGGTCCAGCATGGGCCGGGTGTCCTGTCCGGGCGGGGCCAATAGTGTTCGGCCTTTGAATTCTCCAGCAATGATGCGCATCGGCCCGCAGGGTAGTCCTCAGATGGCCCTCTGGGGGTCGAAAAATAGCGTCCGCGAGGGCATGCTCTGGGCATCTGAACCCTGGCCCCTCGATGGGCCGACAGCGAAACGGAACTTAGGACAAGCATGGCGAAGCGAGCGATTGTGTTGGGCGGTGGAATGGTCGGTTCTGTGATGGCCTGTGATCTGGCCCGGAATGGCGAGTTCGAGGTCACCCTGGCGGACCGCAGCCAGCACTCTCTGGCGGCCGCCCAAGCCCGGGCCGGGCGGCTCGGAGTGGGCCCGCTGACCACCGTGGAAGCGGACCTCTCCGACCCGCAGAACATCGCACGCCTGGTGTCCGATCAGGATGTGGTACTCGGCGCCATCGCCAGCCACTTGGGCTACGGCGCGCTCGAGGCCGTGGCCGGCTCGGGCAAACCCTTCGCCGACATCTCCTTCATGCCGGAGGACGCCCTAGAGCTCGACGCGGTAGCGAAGAAGAGCGGCTCCTGCTGCGTCGTGGACTGCGGCGTTGCGCCGGGCATGAGCAACCTGCTGGCCGGCTGGGGCCATGCCCGTCTCGAGCGCACCGACAAGATCGAGATCTACGTGGGCGGCCTGCCCGTGGTGCGCACACAGCCCTTCGAATACAAGGCCGGCTTCGCCCCCTCCGATGTGATCGAGGAGTACACACGCCCCTCGCGCGTGGTCGAGAACAGCCAGATCGTGGTCAAGGAAGCTCTGACCGAAGCCGAGCCCCTGGAATTCGCCGGACTCGGCACGCTCGAGGCCTTCAACACCGACGGACTACGCAGCCTCGTGCGCACCCTCGACGTGCCCAACATGGTCGAGAAGACCATGCGCTATCCCGGACATGCAGCCCTGATGGCCGCCTTCCGCGCCGCTGGCTTGTTCTCCAAGGAACCCGTGAAGGTCAATGGTCAAATGGTCGTGCCCCTGGAGCTCACCAGCCGCGTGCTCTTTCCCAAGTGGACCTACGAAGATGGCGAAGAGGACCTGACCGTCATGCGCGTCGAGGTCACAGGCGAATTGGGCGGCAAGCAAACCGCGCTGCGCTGGGACCTAGCCGATCGCTACTCCCAAGCGGAAGGCGCCACGAGCATGTCGCGCACTACTGCCCTGCCCTGCACCAGCGTCGCGCGTCTCCTACTAGGCGGTACTTTTACGCAACCCGGTGTCCACCCCCCCGAGACCCTAGGAGCGATTCCCGGTATGCCCGAGCGCATCTTGGCTTCGCTCGCAGAGAGAGGCGTGCAATTCAGCTTCGAGGAAATCACCGTCGCCCAGCCGCGCGCACTAGACTAGCCCCCCCCATGAAGCTCATTGCCCTTCTCTCGCTCGCGCTTTGCACGCTCACCCTCTCCGCCAGTGCCCAAGAAGGCCTCGGTAAAGTGACGCTGGAGGAGTACGAGCTGACCCTCGACTTCAGCAGCATGCCCGCTCTGAGTTCCGTGTCCGACGGCCACAGCGACCAGGTCAAAGGCATCTGGCGCGGCGAAGTCGGTCGCAGCCAGGTCCACATGACCATGTTCATGCTCAGCAAGAAGCAGTTCGGCTTCGGCGAGCCCATGGACGTGACGCAGCTGGTGGCGGAGAACAAATCGCGCCAATCCAAGGGCGAGGGCCCGAGCTTTGCCTTCGACGCGACCCATAGCTTGCCCGGCAGCTTCGGCGTCACACCCTACGGCTCCCTCGGCATCGCCACAGGCTACGAAGGCACCAAGGCCACCAGTCGCTTCTTCGTACTCGGCGGCTTGCTCCCCGAAGCCGGCTACGCGCTCGAGATCCGCTGCACGCCGATCCTGGACAAGGCCAGCCGCAAGCTCATGGACGCCTTCCTGCGCGAAGGCGTGACCTACGGCGGCGAACAGCGCGACCCGAACTGGACCGATGAAGAAATCGAGGCACGCTGGCAATCGGACGCGCCGGACAAGGTGCTCGAGAAGAGCAAGCTGTTCGTGGTTCGCACCAAGTACTACGCCATCCTGACCAACCTCAAGAAGGGCACCGCCAGGAGCTTCGGCAAGAAGATGGACGAGTGCTACGAGGAGATCCGGAAGCTCTACCCCTTTGAGGATATTGAGGGTCAACGCCTGCTACCGATTTTCTACTTCACTACCTCTGACTCCTACTTCGAATGGTGTGTGAAGAACCTCGGCTGGAGCATGGCTAACGCGCGCAAATCCGGCGGTGTCGCAACCGGCGATGTCTATGCGACCTATCACCAGTCCACGACTGCATCCGTACACATTCACGAGGGAACACACCAAGTCTTCGGCAACCGTCTGCACCTGCGCGGTGGCGGCTCTTGGTTCCAAGAAGGCGTCGCCTCCTACATCGACCGCAAGGGTTCGGCGCTATCCCAAATCAAGGGCCTAGCCAAGGACGAGAAGCTCATCCCCCTGCGCGAGTTCTTCGTGATCCCCTCCATGCTCTACTCCGCCAAGAATGACGTGAAGGGCGGTAGCGGCGCCGGCGACAGCTACAACCAAGCCGCCTCTGTGGTGGAGTTTGTGCGCCACAGCAAGTTCACCAAGGACAAGTTCTACGAGTACATCCACGGCGTAGGCGCCGTGTCCCGTGGCGATCTGCCGGCCATCGAAAAGGTGCTACAGAAGCTCTGGAAGGTCGACGTCGAGGGCTTCGAGGCCGAGTACCTGAAGTACTGGACCAAGCGCAAGAAAGCCCCCAAGAAGAAGTAGCCCCTCCCGCACCGGTTACAGCAGACACGGGATCCGGGCAACTCAAAGCCGACGGCCCCCGGCCGCTGGCCGGGGGGGCGAGGCTGGCGAAGGGAGAGTCGGGATTGTTGCGGAGAGCGAGGGCGGTCCGCGGATGCTGAGGATTAGCCGCGCTGGAGCCGGCCGCTGGCCGGGGGGCGAGGCTGGCGAAGGGAGAGTCGGGATTGTTGCGGAGCGAGAGGGCGGTCGGCGATTGCTGAGGATTGGGCGCGCTGGAGCCGGCCGCTGGCCGGGGGGCGAGGCTGGCGAAGGGAGAGTCGGGATTGTTGCGGAGCGCGAGGGCGGTCCGCGGTTGCTGAGGATTGGGCGCGCTGGAGCCGGCCGCTGGCCGGGGGGCGAGGCTGGCGAAGGGAGGGTCGGGATTGTTGCGGAGCGCGAGGGCGGTCGGCGATTGCTGAGGATTGGGCGCGCTGGAGCCGGCCGCTGGCCGGGGGGCGGAGGTAGGGCTTAGGCGCGAAGGTAGCAGCCTGGGTAGATGTCTGGGTGAGCCTGGCGTAGGGCGACCTTGGCTAGGCCGTAGAAGTAGTTCACCAGGACCACGGGCCAGTCGCCGATGGGGACGTCCACGAGGCGCTTCGAGAAGCGCGCGGAGTAGTAGATGTCCCACTCACCCTTCCGGATGCCTACCTGGTGCTTGCGCGCGTTCTGGAGCACGTACGCAACGGCGCTTCTGATGGCGGAGAGGCCGTACTTGGGCTTGGCGTGATAGCGATCCCGGACCACACGCCCGGAGCGGCCGAAAAACTTGTTGATGGCCTTGCCGATGCGAATGCCGAGGCCCTGCGCGCCCTTCTTCAAGGCCTCGTCGTCCTCGACGATGGCGACCACGTGTATGTGGTTGCTCATGATGCTGTAGCTGATGAGCTGGAAGCCGAATCGATCCTTGCCTTTGCGGAAGCACTCCTCCAATACGTGCCGCATGGCCTTGGTGCGCAAGCTCGGAATGCCCTCCACCAACTTC
>JBLIOL010000368.1:0-4987 GCA_047639615.1 Planctomycetota bacterium
TGATGTTGTCAGCGCGTCAGCGCACGTATCAGCAAAGGACGTATCGAAATGAGCAGTTTCTCCGTGACCCGCGCCATGGGCGTTCCCGTCGACGCCACTTGGGCGGCCCTCGAAGACTTTGGTGGCGTCCACCGGTACAGCGCTGGCGTCGAGCGCTCGCCGATCAACGCGGGAACGCCAGCCAGCGGCGTCGGCGCAGAACGCGTCTGCCACATGTACGATGGCGGCTTCATCGAGGAGCGGGTGACAAGCTCGGTCAAGAACAAGCGCATGGAGATCCTCATCGTCACGAGCAGCATGCCGTTGAAGCGTGCGAACGCTGCGTTTGATGTGGTCTCGACCGCCGATGGCGGCACGGATGTGACGATGACGATGACCTACGTGATGAAATTCGGGCCCTTGGGCTGGCTCATGGACAAGCTGATGGTCAAGCGCGCCATGACACGCAGCCTGAACGGCCTGCTGGCCGCGCTGGGTCACCATCTGACGACAGGTGAGCCGATCGGAAAGGGGTGGAAGCCTGCCGTCGCCGCCTAACTATCGGTGAGCAGGCCGGTTCGTAGGTGCGTCCTACGTCCCATTCACGCTCCACAGAAACGATCGCGACCGGGAAGCCGAATGGTTTGGCGTTCCGCTGCCGCGACGCAATCGAGAGGTTCTCATGTCCAGTACTACGCTTGTTGTGACCGCCCTTCCCAATCCCACCGAGATGGGGGCTGTGCGGGGCTATTTGGAAGGCGTGATGCCTTTGTTCATGGGCGCCGGTGGCCAGTTGGTGAAGCGCCTCAAAGTCGAGGAAGTGGTCCATGGCGACCGCTCGGGCATGGTGCTGGTCATGGACTTTGACTCCGCGGAGACCCTGCGGGAGCTGTTCTCGTCGGAGGCATATGCCGCCCTAATCCCCGGCCGCGATAAGGGGTTCGCCCAATTCAACGCTCTCATCGCTGCTGCGCTCTGATGTCCACAGCAGCCACCGCCTGCCCACCTGCTCAGGTCCAGTTTAGACTTGCTTGGGTCAAGTGGCTTGCGGTGTCGTTTCCGGTGTTGATGGTCGTTGCGGGTTCGAGGAGCAGGACATGTGCCCCATCTGAGGCGACGGGCTTGTGTTCGACACCGCGCGCAACGATGTAGAACTGACCTCGGGAAAGCTCGACGACGCTGTCACGGAGATGAATTGAGAGGTGCCCCTCGACGACGAGGAACAGCTCGTCCTCGAGCGCGTGGGAATGCCACACGAATTCGCCTTCGAACTTGGCGATCTTAATGTGCTGTCCATTGAGCTCGCCTGCGATTTTCGGCGTCCAAAGTGCATCGAACGTGCCAAATGCCCGCGCAAGGTCAACGACGCCGCGGGGCTCGTGGCCTCTAAGTAGTGTGGACTCCGAGCGGGCCTCAACCTGTGCGCTGCTCAGTTCTTTGAACATGACGTAGGCGTTCACGCGGCCCTTGGTGGGATGATGGAATGCCCCGGGCAAGGTGCCGACGATGTTGAAACCATGCTTCTTCCACAACTCCACAGCCGACGTGCTGGTGGCAGCAACCGCATTAAACTGCATCGCTAAGAAGTCCATGGAAAGCGCTACAGCCTGGGAGTTCTCGCAGAGCGCCGACGCGATACCTTGGCCCCGGGACGTCTGGGCGACAACGTAGCCGCAGTTGCAGACGTGGCTGCCTGGGCCAAGTTGGTTGGCGTGGATATTATAGGTCCCGACAATCGCCGCCGCCGATGGTTCGACCGCGACAAAGACAGACCGATCTGAGCCAGTCCACCAGGCACGACGTGCCGAGGCCTCTGAGATTGCGGTGTCGATGGCGTAGGTCTCGCCTGCTCTCAGAATCGGCCGAAGGATGTCCCACACCGATGGCCAATCGCTTGAAGTGTACGGTCTGATGGTCGTCGACACGGATTAGGACTCGCTCAATCCCGGGCTGTGAAGCGCATTCACGGCCCGGGTCGGCGGCGAGTTCGCGGGTAGCACCGTCGCGAGAATGAACAGTCTATGGCTTCGCCTTGGATTGATAGGGCCGTGGCCAGAGCTGTCTTGTCGTGGGTTGCGTACCCTAGGCCTCAGGTTGACAGTGTGACGCGTTGCTGTGAATCTGACACCCCATCAACACACCCTCGGCGTCCGACCCGGATGCCCCGCAATACTAGCCAACCGCGACTCAGTCCGAGTCGCGATTGGGCGCCGCTGATCGCAAAGGAGACTATGCGCGTCCATACCCCTTCTTATATACCTCGTGGCGGGCGCTGCCTTCGCCATGTCCTGCACCCCGCTCCCTGGCAGCACCCGTCCGGGCGAGACGTCGAATCCATCGGACTGGTTTGACGGGGGCTGGGGTGACAAGCTCGCAGTCGTTTCCTTCAATTTGGAAGGGTTCAGCGAAACGACCAGCCCGATGCGTGAGGTCCCAGCACACATTCGCGCCCTCGTCGACCAAGCACACCAGGCGACCGAGAAGCGGCTCCGGGAGGACTTCAAGGTCGTCCCGACCGCGTCGTTCATCAAGAGCTCTGACTACCGCGACGCCGCGCTCGAAGGGGCCGTTGCCGGGACATATGTCCCGGTGATTGATGGCACGGAGATGGTGAATTACACCAAGGACCGCGACGCGTTTGATGAAGCATATATGCCTAGAAAGCGCGTCGAGCGACTCGCAGCGACGCTTGGGGTGAAGCTCATCGCAGTTGTTCGCTCGCGGTGGTTTGTGGGGCGTGTCGATACTGGATCCGCATCGGGTCCCAACATTCGCGTCTTCCAACCGATCGTCTTCAACGAGACGTGGATGACGATCTACCGACGCGACGGCACCATCCTTCATCGCGGCTACAAGAAGACGGGGAAAGCCATCTCCACTAGCCTCGCCTCCGGCGAGACGTCGATGGGCGGCGGCAATACCCGCGACGCCCAGACCGAGGCCACGACCCGCAAGGACGCAGGCGGGGCCGCATTCATCGAGGCCCATCGCGAGGCGATTAGCAGCCTTCTCAAGCACTACCTCAACGGGTCCCGATAGACGATTGCGCCGACGATTCACCCACCGAATTTCACGATTATCTCATGGAATACCAATGTTCAATCCCACTCGCTTCAGCCGCGTCTCTGTCGTGCTGGCCATCTGTCTGTTCACCTTTTCACCCGCGTGCGATTCTGCGGACGGCGAGGGTAGTTTTGACTTCACCTACGGCTATCCCGATCCGGACGACCCGAATGGCCCCTATCTCGAGCGGACCATCACCGGGACTGCGGTGTCTTGCCAGCCAAATACCTCAGCCGGGGCCGGTGACCCCCTAGACGGGAAGTTCTTTGCCAACGTCCTCACCGAGACGCCTGACGGGCATCTCTTTTCTGCCTACATTCAGTGGAAGTCGTTGACCAGCACGCCTCCACCGGGGGTTTACACCGACGGGGAGGAGGTGACGATCAGCATCAACCTCAGGAGCGGTGGGGGCGATTTTATTCGTAGCTACGAGGACTTCTCTTCCACCGTCATCGTAACCGCCGCCGGCGGCACGATTCGAATCACGCTCGATGATACCTTTACGCCCTTGACTGGATACATGCAGTGCGCGGATTGACGCTCGGCTGCAAGGCTGAACTAGCGCCGGGCTCTTCGACGTCGAAAATCCTGGCCGCGCGCGCGTTGACATTGTAGCTGGCTGCACTCATCGAATTGGGGAACTCATGACATCCAAACACATCGCGGCGGCAGCAATCATCGGTGCAGTACTCTGGGGCCCAGCCTGCTCGGACTCGGACGGAGACGGCGGCGGGAACTGCGAGGCGCTGCTTCAAGTCGATGACGGTGCCGGGATGCAGTGCGATGGCTTGGGCCAATGCCTAGACACACCTTGCCCATGTATGAACGGTGACGTTCCGGTGATCAGCTCGTGCTTCAATGGCGAATGCGCAGGCCGAAACGCTTGTGCGAGTGCTTGTGCAGATGTCGGGTCATCGTTTGGTTGTCCTGCCACTGCGGAAACGGACACGCAGACGGGTACGGACACCAGCGCCACGGACACTGGTGTGGCCTCGGACACTGGAACCCCCACTGATACCCAGCCTCCAAGCGATACCGGGACGCCGGCAGACACCCAGCCGCCGGCAAAGACTCAGTCGGGTCAGCCGTGTCCCATCACGTCGTGTCGGGTCGTGGGCATCTTTCCAGCGACGATCGATTGTGCGCAGTGCGTTGGGGGCCGGTGCTTCGCAACGAGCAACCAATCCCAAATCTGCACCCGCCCGTGCGATGGCGGAGACAGCTGCGATGACTTCGGGGGAAGCTTCGTCTGTGCTGCGGGCGATTGCGTTCAATTCTGAGCGATGCGATCGCTCGGGCATGACCCTTGCGCACAGCCAGCAGATTCTTGCTCTGCTCGGGGAAATCCTACTGGTTGCGTGCCTGTTGCTGGGGACGTTCCGCCTGCGCGCCTGGCTTGGACTAGCACCGCTCTTTGTGGCGATCGGCTCGCTGCAGTTCCTCCAGACGGCGTTGGCGTCCTCCATCTGCGTGGAAGTCGCCCCGGGTATCTTGGTGAGTCCCGGCTCGGTGGTCTTGTTCTGAGGCAGTGTGATGACCGTCTTACTGGTCTACCTGCGGGGCGGAGCGGCCACTGCGCGCCGATTGATCGCCGGTATCGTGTTGGCCAACATCGGCGTCTCGGTCCTGAGCTTTATCTCCGCACAGCACATGTCGAGTCCGGATACGCTGAACTACCTCGGCCTACCCGTAGAGCAGTTTGTGACGAACCCGCGCGTTCTTATCGCGGGTACCATCATCTTGGCCGTTGATGTCCTCGCCGTGATCGTCGTCTTCGAGCGGCTGAACTTCAAACGTCGAATGTCGCAAGAAGCGCGCATTGTGATTACGCTTGGCCTCGTTCTCCCGTTCGATGCCGTCGGGTTCGCGACACTAGGCTTCGTTGAAGAGCCGATCTACGGATCGTGACTGGTCTCAGGTCTGGTCGGGAAAACGACCGCGGGCA
>JBLIOL010000369.1:0-4944 GCA_047639615.1 Planctomycetota bacterium
CAACCCTCGCCAACCAACATCAAACCGCCGCGGCCGAGCTCGAGAGCTTCGCCAGGCTCGAGCGGGAATTGCGCGAAGCCACCCGCGAGCGCGAGCACACTGCCAAAGAGCGTGAATCCGGTGCGGCGCAGTTAGTGAAACTGGAGCGCGAACGCACACGCCGCGAAGCACGCCTCGCAGCTCTCCAGGAAGAACTCGCGCGCCACGCGAAGGATCTCGAACTCGCGCGCGCGCAACTCGAACCCATCCTCGGCGCCGCGGGTACATGGCTCCCCCAAGCCCTCGCCGACCCAGAGACACACCTACAGGCACTCACTCGGCGCGTAGAGGAGTATCAAGCCAAGCAACTGGCCAAGACCGAAACCCTGCAGCGCACCGACGCAGCGGGCAAGGCCATCCAGCGCACAACCCTGGAGCTGGGCCCCCTGGAAGAACAACGCCAGCGCTGCGCCAAGGAAATCACGCGCAGCGAGACGGAGCTCGAGAAGCGCCACGGCTTGCTGACGGAAGCACTCCACGGCAGCGCCGACCCCGAGTCCCTGGCTGCGGATCTCGTACGTCCCTTGGAACGCTCCCTCCAAACCCTAGAGAACTCCGCCAAGGGCCTCGAAGAGCACCAGGAATCCAAACCTGAGGAGCTCGCCGCCGTGGAAGTCGAGGCCCAGGATCCGCTGCCCCAGCTGGAGCTGATTCAAGCTCGACTTCAGGAGCTGCGCAATACAGCACGCAAGCTCTCCGAGGAGACCGGCAAGCTCGGCGATAAGCTTGACCGCGATCAGAACGCCCGTGATCGGCACAAGAGCTTGCTCGATCGCATCGAAGCCCAGCGCGAGGCCGGCAAGACCTGGGCCACTCTGGACAAGCTGCTCGGCTCCGCCAACGGCGCGCGCCTGCGCGAATTCGCCCAGGGCCTGACCCTCGACGCCGTGCTCCAAGAAGCGAACCTACGCCTCAAGGATCTTTCCGGTCGCTACACCCTCGAGCGCATCCCCGGCGAGGGCCTCGAACTGCGCGTCATCGACCGCGAGATGGCCGACGAAATCCGCCCCATCCGCTCACTCTCCGGCGGCGAGTCCTTCCTCACCAGCCTAGCCCTGGCCCTCGGCCTAGCCGCCCTCTCCAGCCGCCGCACGCGCATCGAGTCGCTGTTCATCGACGAGGGTTTCGGCACCCTCGACCCCGCCACCCTCGACTCCGCCCTCTCGACCCTGGAGGCCCTGCAAGGCGAAAACCGCCGCGTTGGCATCATCTCTCACGCCGCCGGAATGGCCGACCGCGTCGGCGCACGCATCGAGATCACTCCCCTCGGTAGCGGCTACAGCTCCGTCGAAGTGCACGGAACCTAGCCCGCGAAGTACGACTCGAGCGCGTCCAGGTGTTTGACCAGGCCCTTGCGAAAGAGCCCCTTCATGAGCGGGTTGAGCAGCCTCGGGAGTAGCGCGTGAGCGCGCGCATCCATGTCGAGCTTGAGCAGCGTGCCGCCTTCGACTGGGCTGACCGTGAAGAGCGTGTCCCAGACGGTGCCGTGAGTGTCGGCCAGCATGCGCACGCTGCGCGGCGGATCCCACTCGGTGAGCTCGAGCTCGGTCACGAGCTCGCGCTTGCCCATGCGCCGCAGCTCGCGGAAGCGCGTGCCCACGCCGCTGGTCTGGGTCGAGAGAATCTCCACCTCGACGATCTCCGGGTTGGTATTCGGCAGTCCGGGCACATCCGAGATGGCTGTGAAGACACTTTCCGGAGACACCTTGAAGACTCGCTCTGCCGCAATACTAGTCATCGTGGTATCGATTGAAGCGCAAGTGCGCGCCGATCGCTAGCCCTGGTGCCCACGCCGCCCCAATCCAACGCTACTCACAACCATGTTCGTCTCCGCGACCACCACAATCCTGGCCCTCGTTTGCGCCCAAGCGCCCGGTTCACAGGACAGCGCACCGAAGCCCCAGCGCCTTGAGCAGCGGGCCAATGAGTTCACGCAGAGCAGCCAGGACAGCGCCGCGCTCGACGCGCGCGAAGACGGCTCGACCGTGATGGTCTGGCACAGTCGCCGGCAGCAGTCTGGAACATATGGCGTGTACGCGCGCGCATTCGGACCGGATGGCGCCGCGCGCACGGGCGAAGTGCAGGTCAACGCCAATACCAAGGGCATGCAGATGCAACCCGCCGTGGCCATGGGTGACCAGGACGGAGTCTGGTTTGCCTGGCAGTCCTACGGCGCGGACGGTGAACAAGGCGCGATCATCGCGCGACGCTTTGCTGGCGACCTTTCGAGTGCCACCAGCGAAGTGCTCGTCAATGAACAGACCGCGGGCAACCAGAGCGAGCCCCTGATCGCCGCCCTACCCGGCGGCGGCGCGTTGGTGGTCTGGCTCTCGCCGGATGAGAAGGGCGAGCACCTGCGCGTGCGCGCCCGTCGCTTGGGCGCAGACGGCGCTCCGACAGGACCCGCCTTCGCCGTGGACGCGTCCCCTGGCACGACCCATCGCACACCGACCTTGGTCACCGACAGCCACGGCCAAGCCCTAGTGGTCTACGCCCGCGTAGATGCGGATGCCAAGCCGGCGGGTATCTTCGCACGCCAAATGAACAAGGACGGTGAGTTCCTGGAGGGCGAGCGACGTCTCGATTCCGAGGATCAGCCGGGCCTGGAACCGACCATCGGCATTGACGATGGCGAGCTCACGCGGGGCCTCGCTGCCTGGCTCGTGGCCGACGGCGATGACTATGCAATCCGCACACGCGGCCTTTCCTGGCTGGACGATGAGCTGACCCTGAGCACGATCCAGTCCGTGCCCGTGGAAGGCGAGGGCTACACCAGTGGCCTGTCCGTTTCCGTTAGCGACAAGAACCAGGGCATCCTCAGCTGGTCGCGATACGCCGACGGCCCCAAGCGTGAAGCGGGCCTATTCGCAAGCCGCCTGAGCAACGCTGGCGCGCCCCAAGGCAAATCCTTCCGCGTCACCGAGACCAGTGCTGGATCTCAGAGCCTAGCTTCCGCCCGCGGCACACAGCGCACGCACCTCACAGCAGACGGCCGCATGGCCTTCGCCTGGTCCGGCCAAGCCGGCCTCGGCGACAAGAGCGGCGCGCACTTGACCCTGCTTGCACCCGACAGCACGGAACTGGTCGCGGCCGCCAGCAGCAACGAGCTCAGCTTCGCGCCCTTAGACGAAGGCGCACGCCCCCACGATCCGCCCGTATTCGATCCCGAGGATGTGGTCCAGCAAGGATCCGGTGGCGACACCGAGTCCGCCGGCGGCGCCTCCTTCGATTTCCTGGGCTTCACCAGCACCGGCTGGACGCCCCCGGATCCGGAAATGGCCGTGGGCATGAATCACATCGTCGGCATGGTCAACGGCGGCATCGCCTGGTGGACCAAGGACGGCACCCAAGAGTTCTTCCAGGACATCAACGGCGGCGGCGGCTTCTGGGGCTCGCAAGGCGCCAGCAGCTTCGTCTTCGACCCCGAAGTGGTCTGGGACTCGCACTCGGATCGCTTCGTGGTCTTCGCCAGCGACGCCAACAACGGCTACTTGCTGGCGGTCTCCGACGACGGCGATCCCAACGGCGCTTGGCACAAGTACCTGATCGACACCATCCCGATCCACGGCACCGACTTCATCGACTCCGGCAACCTGGCCGTGGACGAGGACGTGATCACCATCACCGGCGATGACTTCGGTCCGGATCGCCTCTACATGCTCTTCATCGACAAGAGCACGGCCATGAGTGGTGCTCCCCTGGTCTTCGATAGCGCCACCATCAACGGCCGTCAGTCCATGGGCACGACCACCAACTACGACGGCGGTAACCAACCGCTCTACCTGGTCTGGGCGGATGAGTTCACCACCTCCACCAGCCTGCGCATCTACGCCGTCACCAATCGCCTCACGAACCCCACCACCCAGTTCGTGACGGTCACCGTCCCGAGCTACAGCCACCCCAACGATCCGCCCCAGATGGGCACCTCCTCGCGCCCCGAGCTCTTCGAAGCGCGCTTCTGGAGCGCCGTTGTACGCGACGGCCAACTCTGGGCCACCCACCACCAAGGCCAACAACGGGCCCGGGTTCGTTGGTACCAGTTCGACCTAGCCGGCTGGCCCAGCAGCGGCGCTAGCCCGAGCCTGGTCCAAACCGGAGACATCAACCTCGGCCAAGGCATCTTCACCTTCTTCCCGAGCATCTGGGTCGACGCGGCTCAGAACATGGCGATCTCCTTCGCGCAATCTTCGTCGAACGAGTTCATCTCCATGAACATGGCCTTCCGCAAGGCCACGGACCCCTTGGGCACGACCCAAACCCCGCTGCGTATTCGCGACAGCCTCTCCCCCGAGGGCAGCGGCCGCTGGGGCGATTACTCCGCCACCAACGACGACCCGGCCCAGGCCGATTCCTTCTGGGGCATCCACGAGTACCGCAACAACTCCAGCTGGCGTACCCGCATCGCGCGCATCGATATCGGCTGCCTGGACGTGCCCCAGAACTACTGCACCGGCGCCCCCAACTCCGCCGGCCCCGGCGCGAGCATTAGCGCCACAGGCAGCACCTCCATCCTGGCCAACGACCTAGTCCTCACCGCCACCGGCTGCCCCCAAAACCAGTTCGGCATCTTCTTCTACGGCCCCAGCCAAACCCAAGTAGTCCTCGGCGACGGCTTCCGCTGCGTAGATGGATCGCTCTACCGCCTGCCCGCCGTCGACACCGGCGTCTTCGGCATCGGCAGCTACGCCCTAGACCACGGCAACCTGCCCCTAGGCGGCGACATCGCCGTGGGCAGCACCTGGAACTTCCAATTCTGGTTCCGCGACCCGCCCTTCGGCGGCGCCGGCTACAACACCAGCGACGCCCTGCAGATCACCTTCTGCGACTAGGCCTAGGCGGTATCAGCCCCGAGTTCGGGCGCATGGGGTCAGGCACAAACCGCCCCAACTCAGCAGGTGCCTTCGG
>JBLIOL010000370.1:0-4854 GCA_047639615.1 Planctomycetota bacterium
GCACCACGGCCAGTTCCTGTCCCGCCGCTCGCGCGGCGCGTGCTTCCGTATCCACCAGATGCAAGTAGAACCCCGCCAGGCCGCGGCGCGTGCGAACGGCGCTGGCCGACGCATCGAGCACCACCACCCGCAGGCTCGGACGCTTGGGCTCACCGCCGGTGCGGCGCGGCAAGCTCAGCCACGCACCCAGAGCCAAGGCCAAGAGACCTAGGGTCGCTAGGCCCGCACGTGCCCGCCACCAGCCCGGCATGGACTAGGAGCCCTCGACCTCTTGGGAGGCCGGCTCTTGGCTGGGATTGCCTTGCAACTTTGTGGAGGCGATCCAGCCGCCGCCGATCAAGCGATCGCCCACGTAGAAGGCCGCGCCTTGGCCCGGGGCTACGGAGAGCTGAGGCTCGTCGAATTCCACGCGCGCGCTGCCGCCCTGGGCGTCCCCCTCCATCAGGGTCACGCTGCAGGCGGCCGGTGTGCAGTGATAGCGGTGTTGCACTTCGCAGCGCAGTGTCTGACCCGGATCCACGCCGATCCAATTCAGGTCGTCCACCAACATGGAGACCGCCTTGCAGTCCTCGAGATCACCGACGATCACGAGCCCGTCCTCGGGCACGGTCTCGACCACGAACAACGGTCGTCCGCCGGAGATGCCTAAGCCGCGCCGTTGTCCGACGGTGAAGTGTTCCGTGCCACGATGACGCCCGAGCTCGCGACCGAGGGTGTCGACGATGCGGCCGGGGTGCAGCTCGACGCCGCGCTCTTCGAGCAACTTGCGGTAGTCGTTGGAGGGCACGAAGCAGACCTCTTGGCTGTCCTTCTTCGCGCTCGTGCGCAAGCCAACGTTCGCAGCCATGCTGCGCACCACCGGCTTTTCGAGATGGCCCAGGGGCAGCACCGTGCGCGCGAGGTTGGCCTCGCTAACGGAGAAGAGCTGGTAGGACTGATCCTTGCGCTTGTCCACGCCGCGGCGCAGATGCACGCGGCCGTCCTGTAGGGATATTTGTGCGTAGTGACCCGTTGCCACGCCGGCGCAGCCGAGCTGGTCGGCCAGTTCGATCAGGCGCCCCATCTTCAGGTCGCGATTGCAAACGGCGCAGGGGTTGGGCGTGCGCCCGCGGCTGTACTCCGAGACGAACAGGTCGATGATCGAGCCGAACTCGTCCTTCAGATCGATGGCTTGAAAAGGCACGTCCAAGAAGGCTGAAACCATGCGCGCGTCACGGGCATCTGAGAGGGAGCAGCACGACTTCTTGTGCACCTCCGCCGCGTCCACCTTGACCCCATTGCGCATGAAGATCCCCACCATCGGGTGCCCCAGCTGGGCCAGCATCCAGGCAGCCACAGAGCTGTCGACGCCACCGGACATGGCGACGACGAGCCTTTCCGAGGGCTCGAACTGGTTGGGAAGGATGTTCTGGGTGGTCATGGGGCCTGTCTGCAGTCGGGCTGGCTCGGGGCTTGGCCGAGTGTCTCCCCGAGTAGCTTCCCGAGGGCCCGCCATTCTAGTAGCTTCTGCCGCTGGTTCGACCCTTGCAGCCTTGCTTGCCTGGGCCTTTCCTCATCCAAGCCCCCATTGCCCGCTCCCACGACGCCCCCATGCTTCTCCCCACACGGGTTCTCGACCTAGCCCTACTCAGCCCCTGGTTCGAAGAAGGAACCACCCCGCCGGCCGAAGCGCCGAGCATGGTGATCCCCTTCCTGGTCATCGGTGGCCTGTTCTGGCTGCTGTTGATCGCCCCCGAGCGCAAGCGCAAGAAGGCCCGCGAGGCCCTCTTGGATGCCCTCGGCAAGAACGACGAGGTGATGACCACGGGCGGCTTCTACGGCACCGTGACCAAGGTCGAAGAGCAGGTCGTGACCCTGCGCATCGCCGATGGCGTGCATGTGCGCGTGGCCCGTGGATCGATTCAAGACAAGCTGAACCAGGAAGAAGCGGAAGCCTAGAAGGCTCCTACGGAGGTGCGCCTTGAACGGCGGCCTCCGAAGCTCCCTGCGCACCTGGAGCCTGGAGCACCTGCCCTGGCTGGCCTTGCTCTTCGGACGATTAACGCCCGAGGAACTGGGTCTAGCCGCCGAGGCCCTCGTGGCCCGGCGCCTAGCCGCAGCCGAGTGGAGGCTCCTGGGCCGGCGCCTCGCGGCGCCCGGCGCGGAACTGGATCTGGTGGCCCTGGACGGGGAAATACTGGTAGCGGTGGAGGTCAAGGCCTCCCGCGTGCCCCTCAGCGGCCTACGTTTCCGCCCGGGCGAGCGGCTCGATGCTGAGCGCTACAAACGCCAGGTGCTGGCCATCGAGCAGCTAGCCCGAGGCCTGACCCGGGGCACGAAGCGTGTGCCCGAAACCCGTGTGGACCTGGTCGAGGTGTACCTCTACGAGTTCCCAAGGTGTGTCCGATTGACCCACCACGTAGATCTCGACGGTCCCCTGAATGGCGAAGTTCCTGGAACACGTAACGAGCATGGCAGGTGACGCGTCCAATACCGGGATCAGAACACTACGATGTCGCGCCCTCGTGCCGAGGACGGGCGTTTCTATTGCGTGGCCCCCCTGAAAACGGCCGATGCCTTGGGTGCGCCTCGTTGCGTCCCCTAATAACCCATGCTGCGCGTCCTTCAGCACTATCTACCTGTTCGCACCGCCCTCCTGGTGATCGGTGAAGCACTGCTGCTGCTTGCAGTGGTGGGCGCGGGTATGAGCCAGCATCTTTGGGAGCTCCTGGATGGGCGCGGAGGCACGGACTTTCTCGAGCTGAGACGGCTCCTGGCCAGCAGTGGGCACGAGCCCCGCGAGGCCCTGCTGCGCTGCCTGGTTTCGACCGCGGTGGTGACCTTGGTGAGCATGGTGGCCATCGGCTTCAACCAGCTCTACGAGTTCCATATCTCCAGCTCGCGTTTCCAGCGGGCGGCGCGCTTTGTGGAATCCCTGGGCACGGCCCTGACCATGAACCTGGTGCTGCTGCTGCTGGCGCGGGGCCTGGACCTGCACCAGGTGCTGGATTTCCCCGGGCTGACCCTGACCCAGCGCGTGCAGACCCTGGTACTCAGCCTGCTGCTGGCCTTCGCGGTGCTCTACCTGTTCCGCGCCGTGTACCACGCGCTCATAACGCGCCTGGCCCTGAACCAGCGCATCCTGATCCTCGGCTCGCGCGGCCCGGCCCACTCCCTGGCGCGCCAGGTGCTCGACCACCCCGAGGCCGGCTACGCCGTGGTCGGCATGGTGCCCGAGCCCGAGCCCAACCAGAGCTTCAAGCCAACTTCCATCGAGCGTCCGGGCAACGGTGATCTGCTGGTCGCACCCGACCACGAAGCCACGCCCGAGACCCAAGCGTTGGTGCTCGACAAGCTCGAAATCCATCGCAAGACCAATAGCAACCGTGGCGCGGCCATGTCCGGCATGGCCGTGGAGTCAGGCAAGAGGCTGCTGGCCCTCGTGCGCGAAGAGCGCGTGGACCTCTTGGTGGTCGCCCTCCAGGATCGGCGCCAGATACTGCCTATTCAGGCGCTCCTGCAATGTCGCCTGGCAGGCGTCGAGGTGATCGAGCGCGAGGAGGTCTTCGAGGAGATCACCGGCCGCATCGCCGTCTCCGCCATGCGTCCCAGCTACCTGATTTTCAACGAGGGCTTCCGCCGTCAGCCCTGGGCCGACCTGATGAAGCGCTTCATGGACATCGTTCTGGCGCTGGTCATCCTCTTCCTCTTCTGGCCCGTGATGCTACTGACCGCCCTGGTGGTCAAGCTCGACTCCAAGGGTCCGGCCCTCTTCCGCCAGGAGCGCGTGGGTCTCAAGGGCGAGCCCTTCGTGGTCTGCAAGTTCCGTTCGATGCGCACGGACGCCGAAGCCGCAACCGGCCCGGTCTGGTCCAGCGAGGACGACCCGCGCATCACCAAGGTCGGCAAATTCATCCGCAAGACGCGCCTGGACGAGCTGCCCCAGCTGTTCAACATTCTGGGCGGCAGCATGTCCCTGGTGGGCCCGCGCCCCGAGCGCGAGCACTTCGTCAATGACCTGGCCGAGCGCATCCCCTACTTCCACCAGCGCCACATCGTAAAACCCGGCCTGACCGGCTGGGCCCAGATCAAGTACAGCTACGGCAGCACAGACGAGGACGCCCTGGCCAAGCTCCAGTACGACCTCTTCTACATCAAGAACCACTCCGTGCTCTTCGACCTCTCAATCCTGTTCAGCACCATCAAGACCGTGGTCCTGCGCAAGGGCACCTGATCGGAACGCAGGTGATGGGAAGGTCGGGATTGCTGTGGAGCAGAAGGGATGTCCACTGGCACTGAGGCTCGGACGCGCCGGAGCCCGGCCGCAGGCCGGAGGCTGGCGATGGGAAGGCGGAATTACTGTGGAGCGGAAGGGATGTCCACTGGCACTGAGGCTCGGACGCGCCGGAGCCCGGCCGCAGGCCGGGGGCTGGCGATGGGAGGGGCTGGATTACTGTGGAGTAGAAGGGATGTCCACTGGCACTGAGGCTCGGAAGCGCCGGAGCCCGGCCGCAAACCGGAGGCTGGCGATGGGAGGGGCTGGATTACTGTGGAGTAGAAGGGATGTCCACTGGCACTGAGGCTCGGAAGCGCCGGAGCCCGGCCGCAGGCCGGAGGCTGGCGATGGGAGGGGCTGGATTACTGTGGAGTAGAAGGGATGTCCACTGGCACTGAGGCTCGGAAGCGCCGGAGCCCGGCCGCAAACCGGAGGCTGGCGATGGGAGGGGCTGGATTACTGTGGAGTAGAAGGGATGTCCACTGGCACTGAGGCTCGGAAGCGCCGGAGCCCGGCCGCAGGCCGGAGGCTGGCGATGGGAGGGGCGGGATTACTGTGGAGCGGAAGGGATGTCCACTGGCACTGAGGCTCGGACGCGC
>JBLIOL010000371.1:0-4839 GCA_047639615.1 Planctomycetota bacterium
CCGAGCCGCACCAAAAGCCGCCACTTGGCGCCAGTTGGTTCGACTAAGTAGAGCCGTTGGCGCCAAGTGGCGGCTTTTGGTGCGGCTCGGTATTGTCGGTGAGCCTGACCCAATAAGCCAGAAGTCGGATCAGGGGCCGGTGCCGGTGTAGGCGAGGGCGAAGCTGCGGAACTCAGCTGCGGTGTCCGGGAAGCTCCAGCCGGCGTCGTTGCCGCTGGCCATGTCGCGTAGGGCGATCACGGTGACCGTGATCACGTCGCCGACGCTGAGGCCGGTCTCGGAGATCTGGACGGTGGTGTCGCCCACACCGTTGGAGATGGTGCCGGTGACCAGGGGCTGGGTCAGGACGCCATTGACGAAGACCTGCACGCGCAGCTGTTGTCCGGGGAGCAGCGGGCCGAACTTGAGCCGGGCCTTGCCCTGGACGCTGAAGGCCAGGGTGCCGTTCGAGTCCGTGGTGATGTTGGTGGACGCGTTGCGGAAGACCGTGCTGGGGATCGGGATGGCCGGGGTGGTTTGCACCGGGTCCGAGACCACCACCTGGGTTGTGTTACCGCCCAGGTCGGTGACATCCAGGGTCACCGCGTGGGTCTTGTCGTCGCCTCTGAGGCCCGTCAGGATCGCCGTGTGGGTGCGTTCGCGGCCCTGGCCGGTGGCTGTCCCAGACTGCTGGCCGGAGGTCCAGCCCGCGCTCCAGGTGGCTAGCTCGTCCGTGTCGAACTGGATCTTGGCAACGGTGGAGGTCACGAAGACCACGCGCACGTTGGAGACGCTGGGGGCCTGGCTGTCGGAGGACTGGTTGCCGGGGTCCAGGGGATCGCCGCCGTTGGCGACCTCGTGGCCGTCCAGGTCGCCGTCGCCGTCCGTGTCGGCGTTATCGGGGTCCGTGCCGAGGCTAAGCTCGTCCGCATTGCCGAGGCCGTCAAAGTCCGTGTCCAGGGCGTAGCGGGCGCCCATGCCCACGGGCAGGCCCAGGGCCAGGTTGGTGCCCAGGCCGCTCACGGCCTGATCGACGAAGAAGCTGATGGGCTGGGGCACGACGGCCGAGCTATCGCTGTGGAAGAGGCCTGTGACGGGGTTGTAGAGCCAGCCCAGCTGGCGCGGGCCGGTGCCGAGATCGACCGTGCCCATGAGCACCACATCGCAGTTGCGCAGGCGAGCCTGGGGGATCAGGAAGCTGCTCACAGGGAGCGCGTCGGCCTGGGCGTTGGGTCCGCTCAGCATCCAAGCGCTGTGCACGGCGGGGGCCAGACCGGAGTCCAGCTGGGTCAGGAAGGCCGTGATGTCGCGGCGCACCTTGTCCGGAGCTGAGAAGAGCGGGATGCGCACGAAGTCCAGCAGGGAGTCCTTGAGGCCAGACGCTGAGGTGCCTGTGCCCAGGGTCGGGCGCATTTCGGTCACGCCGCCGGCCAGGGTGACCTGCTCGAGGGTGGCTTGTTCCTTGCGCCAGAGGCCGTTGTAGGAGGCCACTACGAAGTGGTTGCGGCGCGGGATCTGCAGGTTGGGCTCGTCGAGGGTGACCTCGTTGCTGGTGCCCGTGGGCAGTGGGTGGCAGACGTTGCAGGAGCCCAGGTTTTGGATGATGGTCGTGTCGAAGTAGTGGTCCTGACCCTTGACTGCGTCGCCTAGGACCTGCTGTCCGAACTCCTTGAAGCTGCCGTAGTTGACCACCTTGCGCGAGGAGTGCTGGTGCGGGTTCGCGGGTTGCTCGAGGGCGAAGATGTAGGCCGTGAAGGCGTCGAAGTCGCCGCCCGGGGTGAGGTCCAGGGGCGTGCCGCCCAACAGGCCGTCGAAGGCGCCGTTGAAGTCACTGAGCTCGGGACGCTCGCCGCGCCAGTGGAAGGGACCCAGGTCGGCGATGCCGCGCATGGTCTGAGTGGCCAGGGGGCCCTTGTCGTCGTAGGGCATGTTGGACAGGTCCCAGACGAGCATGTCGCTCTCGGTCTCGATGTGGCACGAGGCGCAGGAGGCGTTGGCGTGCTCGGAGTGCGAGCCGTCGAAGAAGAGGCTTCGGCCCGCGGCGATGAGCGCCGGAGTAGGATCCACGCCCAGGGGCAGAACACCCGTTTGGAGCGGGTTATTGGGGCTTAGGTCGTAAATCTCGACCTGGCGCGAGTTCCAGGCGTAGACCCAGGCGGTCTGCCCAGCGCTATCCACGAGGATGCCGCGCGGGGTGTCGCCCACGTTCCATTCGCGCACGAATTGGCCGCCGGAATCGAGCTGGGTGATGTTGTTCGAGAGCAGGCCGGTCACGTAGCCAGCGCCCGCGGCGTCGAAGGCTAGAGCGTAGGGCTGACCCACGGAGCGCGCGGCGGAGAACTGCACGCCGATGGTGTTCGGGTCCGCGTCGTCCAGGTCATTGACCAGGCTGGGCGCGACGATGTTGCCGGGGGAGAGGGCCATGATGGCCAGGCGGTTCTGGATGAAGTCGCCGCGTACGGCGGGCTCACCCACGCGCATGGGGTCCTTGTTCTTGGCCTCGGTGCCCAGCTGCCAGACGTCGCCGGAGGTGGGGTGCACGCCCAGGCCGAAGAGCACGGCGCCGGTGTCTGTGGCTACGGCTTCCACGCCGCCGCCGGGGGTGATGCGGAAGAGGTCGTGGTCGGGCAGGCCTTGCAGGGCCTGGGTGTTGTCCTCGAGGTCGATCACGCGGCCGGGGCCCACGTCGAGCACCTCCGAGCCGGTGTCGGCCATGGAGTTGTTGCCGGAGAGCATCGGGGCCACGAGCACCGTGTTGCCGTCCAGGGCCAGGAAGGTCGGGCGCTTGGAGGGGATCTTGTGGTCCTTGATGACCGCCATAGCGGCGATGTCGATCTCCTGCACCAGGTCTAGGGCGCTGCCGGCCACGAAGGCGTGGTTCGTGCTGGGCTCCACCAGGATGTCCCCGGGCTCGGTGGAGAGCGGGATTAGGTCCAGCAGGTTGAGCGTCGCCGCATCGACCACGGCCAGGCTGTGGCTACCGCGGCAAACGATCAGGAGCGCCTTCGGTCCCATGGGGGAGGCGCTCCAGGAGCAGAGGGCTACGGGGCCCCAGGGCAGGCGCAGCTGGCCGATTTGGGTGCCGGCGGCGTCGAAGGCCAGCAGTTCGGAGCGCTCAGCGTCCAAAACGAAGACCTGGCCGGTGCTCGCGTCCCGCAGCATGGGGCGGATGGGCATCAAAGCCAGGTCGGTGTAGGCGCCTTCGACCCGATCGAGCACCCGGTACGGGGCTGAGAACTTCTTGGTCGGGCGTTGGCCCTGCGCGCCCGCGCTGGTGGCCTGGGGGGCGGCGTGGGCGGTTCCGAGGAGGGTCAAGCCGAGGAACGGGGCGGCGCAGGCCGCTAGCAGGGATGTTCGCATGGGGAAGGTCGGGGAGCTGGGGCGTCCGGGCGAGTGCGGTCTTACGCGGGCTTCGTGGAATGCTTCGCCAGGTACTGGAAAAGCTCCGGCCGGCGGCAGGGTTACGGGGCTTCGCACTCTGGGTTCCCAGTGCTCGTGTAATCCCGTCGGGGGGCCGCCTTGGTGCTGCTTTCACGATAGCACGTTCCGCGGCAGGCTGAGGCTGAGGGTCGCAAGCTGAGGAATGTGGCCAACGCGGAGCGCTACCGCTCGTCTTTCCTTCAGGCTCCAAGGTAGGTTCCACCCATGAACTTCCCGATCCGCCTAGCGCTCCCCCTGCTGCTCGTAGTGACCCTATGCAGCGGCTGCAGCATCACGAACACGGTTAGCCCTTTGGCCGCCCCGGCGGACCTCCAGGAGCTCTACCTGCAGCGCAATGACAAGGTCCATATGGCCGAGTTCCATGGCGCCCTCTCGACCTTGCTCAGGGACCAGGGGATCAAGGTGCACACGGTCGAAGGCGAATTCGAGCCGGAGATGGTTCACCAAGCGACCTACACCGCCAATTGGCAGTGGGACGTGACCATGTACCTGTCCTACTTCCAGTTGCTGATCAATGAGAACGGCGCGCTGGCCGGGTCTGCTGAATACGACGCGCGATCGGGTAGTGCCAACTTGGGCAAGTTCGGCAAGGCGGTCTCGAAGATCGAGCCCTTGATCTTCGAGCTCTTCGGGCGCGTTCAGGAGAAGCCTGAACGATCCCACGAGGACGACGAGTACTAGCCCGGTCTATTCATGAGGGCACACACCAGACTTCGCAAACGGGCGGCTCCGCCGCCCTCTCGCCCCCTGACAGCACTTATGAACATTTGGCGTCCTCGACGGCCCTACGGGGCCGCCTGCGGTGACAAATATCCCAAAGCACCGTCAGGGAACGACTTGCAAACTCTGGAGCGCGTCCTCATGAATAGACCGGGCTAGCAGCCCGCTTAAAAAACAGCGACTTGTCGCTCGGCTCCCACGAAGCGCCTGGCTGCGTTGCCAGAACCCCCAAATAGCCACCACTATGGGGGGATCTGCCGCCTTGCCAGACGATCCGTGGAAACCAATCGCTGGGCCGCTGTTTTTTAAGCGGCCTGCTAGGCGGTCCCGGGCGGGTCCATTGCGTAACTGCAATCGGCCTGTACTGCTGCGCATGGATTTGAACCTACGGGTCGAACGGCAGGCGAGGGCTTGCTGGGGCTAGAACGCCGGCCGTTCGTAGCCTTCACGTTCGGGCTCCTCGAGCCAGCCTGTAGCCTCTTCGGGTCCGTTGAAGGTCCAGTTCGCGGGATCCCACTCCAAGGCTTGGTGGTGGCGGTAGGTCAGGTTCAGTAGGTGGCAGATGGCGACGCTGCGTGCGCCGATTTCGGCATGGCAGATGGGTTGGCTGCGATCGTGAATGCAGGCCAGCCAGTTAGCGGCGTGGCCGGCGTGGCGCGGGAGGCGTTGCTCTTCGGGGAGTTCCTCCTCCAATAACTT
>JBLIOL010000372.1:0-4824 GCA_047639615.1 Planctomycetota bacterium
GGCAGATCAAACGGTCGATGCCCAGGAAGGCCTTCGTGATCCAGTAGTTGCCCGGGATGAAGCGCAGGATGCCCAGGTGGTCCGGGAAGCCGGCGAAGACGTAGCCGAGGACGCCGTACATCTTGACTAGCTCGACCTCGAAGCCGGCTTGCTCGCAGAGGCTGACGATGCCTTTCTTGGTGAAGCCCTGGTCGCCCTCGTCGAAGTGCGGGCTCTTCTTGTAGAGCAGCGCGCGCGCGAAGCGGATCAGAGGGTTGTCGTTGCAGGGCTCGCTCATGATCAAGCGGCCCTCGCTCCCCAGCACTTCGCGGCAGTTGGCCAGGAAGGCCACGTGGTCGCGGGTGTGGTGCAGGCTGCCCTTGCAGAAGACCACGTCGAAGACGTTGGGCTTGAAGGGCAGCTTCTCCGCATCGGCCGTGATCAGGCGCACGCCAGGCACGTATTGCTCGGAGACGCGCAGCATCTCGTGGCTGATGTCGAGGCCGATGGAGCCGGGGTGCTTCTCCTCCAGCTCGGCCAGGAAGAAGCCCGTGCCGCAGCCCAGGTCGAGGATGCGCGTGGAGCCCGCCTCCACGTGGGAGATCATTTCCGCGTGCCAGTCCTGCTGGAACAGGCGGCTGAAGGGGAATGAGTAGCGGTAGGCGTAGCGCGGCGCGAGGCTGCGGTGCAGCTCGATTTGGGCCTGGGCGTTGTCTTGGGACATGGGGAGAGGTCGAAAAGTCTACCCCGCTGCCCAGGCCCCAGGCACGGCCCAAGGCAGAGTCTCCAAAAGAATGCGTATGCTGGTCCCATGCGAATCACGAGCCAGCTTCTATGCCTACCCTTGGCCCTCTTCCTCTCCGCCTCGGGCCTGCTAGCCCAGGATGTTGCTGAGCCTCAAAGCGCGACGAAGTCTCAAAGCGTGGCCGCGCCCTTCGGCGAGCAGCGCAGCGCTAGCGGCATCCGGCACTCCTTCCTGATCACCGGCTCGAAGACCGCGATCATCGGCGAGGACTGCAGCATCCTGTGGGAGGTCGCGGGCCACAGCCGCGACGGCAGCGTACTGCCGAATGGCAACATCCTCGTGTCCATCGGCGCCGAAGCGCGCGAGTACACGCGCGCCGGCGAAGTGGTCTTTCGCTACCACCTAAGCCCCGAGAATAAGGAGCTAGGCACCGCCTGGCGCCTGCCCGACGGCAATACCCTGGTGGTGGAACGCGGCCCCAAGCCGCGACTCTTGGAGATCGACCCCAAGGGCAAGATCGCCGTCGAAGTACCGCTCAAGCCCGACACCGACAACGCCCACATGCAGACGCGCATGGCGCGCAAACTACCGAACGGCAACTACCTGGTGCCGCACCTATTGGGCTTCGCGGTCAAGGAGTACGACCCAAGCGGCAAGGTAGTGCGCACCATCCGCACGGACCTCGAAGAACTCGGTGGCCGCGCGGCCGAGAACTGGCCCTTCACCGCCATCCAACTGGAGGGCGGACGCACGCTCGTAAACCTCACCCACGGCAACAAAACCGTCGAGTTCGACGCCGCCGGCAAGGTCGTCTGGCGCCTGGACAATAGCCACGTGGACGGCCGCTTCGCCGACCCCTGCGGCGGCCAACGCCTGCCCTCCGGCAACACCGTGATTTGCTCCTACGGCCAACGCAAGCCCGACATGCCGCGCGCCTTCGAAGTCACCCATGAGAAGCAGCTGGTCTGGGAGTACCTGAACCCAAAGCTGGGCGGGATCCACGAGATCCACGTGCTGACGACCAATGGCAAGCCGGTTGCTGGCGTGCCGCTCAAGTAGCCAGGCATACTCACCAGCAGCATGTCACGACTCGGGAAGATCCTCGCCGGCACGGCGCTGACGGCCGGCGCCCTCTTGGGCCTGGCCTGGTTCGACGTGCTGCCCGGCGGTTGGCGCCTGCGTACCTGGCTCGTGCCCCAGGAAGTACGCGATGGGCGCCAGCGCGCGGAGCACCGCGAGGCACGCCTGGCGCGCTTCGCCCTGGAGAACCCGGACGCACCGGCCGAGTCGATCGTCTTTCTGGGCTCGTCCACTTTCGAGCGCTTCGACCTCGTGGCGAGCTTCCCCGGAAAGCCGGCCATCAACCGCGGCATCGGCGACGAGGATCTGGCACTACTCTCGGCGCGTTTGGAACAGAGCCTGCCAGGCGCCCCGATCGCGGGCCTGGTGCTCTACGCCGGCAGCATCGATTTCCGCCGCTATGGCGAGCAACCGACCGTGCTGGCCGAGAACCTCGCCGAGCTCCTGCAGCGACTGGCCGAGCTGCGCCCCGGCGTGCCCGTCGCGGTCCTGGGCCTGCTCTCCGAAGTAGAGTTCCCCGCCCCGCAGATCCTGCGCCTACAGCGAACCAACGCAGCCCTGGCCAAGGCCTGCGAAGCCCACGGCGCGAGCTTCATCGCCGCCGATCGAGCCCCCGTCAGCCTGCCCGACGGTAGCCTCGATCCGGCCTACACCGCCGACCGCCTACACCTGAACGGCGCGGGCTATGAGCACCTCCGAAAGTGGATTCTGGAGTCCTCCGGACCCATTTCCGGGCTTCTAGCCCCCTAGTTTCCCGCCACTTGGCCGACTTTCGTCGAGCAGGCCTGCGCCCCGCCGAAGCATCGTGGCGATGAAGTAGGGTCGAGCCCCCCGCTCCCCCCATGCTCAAGAACATCGGCTCAAACTGGACCCTCAGCGTTGTCCAGATCCTCGTGTTCATGGTGCTGACGACGTTCACCCAGAACACTCTGGGGAGGGACGTGTACGGCATCTGGGAGTTCATCGTGTCCACCGCCGGGCCCCTGCAGTTGCTGGTGCTGGGTGTGCCCATGGCCACGGTCCGCGCGGTCAGCTCGCACGTGGCCAAGAAGGACTACGAGGGCGCCACCAAAGCCCTTGGCGCGAGCGTCAGTCTGACCCTGATCATGGGCGTTGGTGCCTTGGCCCTGGGGCTCGTGCTCTACGCCTTCTTCCCGACCCTGAGTGCCCACTGGGGGCTTGTGCCCGAGCGCATGCACGACGCGCGCATGGCGCTCTTGATCGTCCTGATCAACCTCTCCGCCGGCTTCGCCTTGCGCCTGCCGTACGCGGTCTTCGACGCGCACCAGGACTTCATCGTCCGCAACCTGCTCATGGCCGGCGGCTTCGTGCTCAAGCTCGGCCTGACCGTGGCCCTGCTCAGCTGGCGCGCGGACTTGGCGGTGCTCGCAGCTGTGCAAGCACTCGTAGCCGTGCTCGAGTTCACTCTCGCTTGGGGGTTCTCGCGCCGCCGCCACGCACCGGTCCGCTTCCACCCTGGCCGACTGGACTGGCCCGCCGCCAAGAGCATTCTCTCATTCAGCATCTTCGCCTTCCTGCTGAACATGGGCGCGCTACTCGCCTTCCGCTTGGACGCCCTGGTCGTCGGCATGCACTTCGACGCCACCGAGCGCATGACGGCCTATGGCAACGGCAACAAGATCTTCGACCCCTTCATCAACATCTTGCTCGCCATCGGCATGGTGGTCATGCCCCTGGCCAGCAGCCTGCGCGCGCAAGGCCGCGAGGGCGAGGTGCGCGACATCTTTCTCAAGTGGTCGAAGGTCGCGACGAATCTGGTGCTGATGATCGGCGGCTACCTAATGGTGGTCGGACCGGCCTTCCTAGCTTGGTGGCTCGGAGATATCTACGTACCTGAGTCAGGCTTCCTGATGCAGCTGCTGATGCTCTCGTTCTTCCTCTTCCTGCCCGTGCGCGGCGTGGCTCTGCCGGTGCTCATGGGCCTCGGCAAACCAAAGGGCCCAGCCATCGGCCTGCTCGGCATGGGCATCGCGAACGTTGCTATTAGCCTGGCCCTAGTCGGTCCCTATGGACTGATCGGCGTGGCCCTCGGCACCGCCATTCCGAACGTGCTCTTCGCGCTCTGGTTCGCGCGCATCGCCTGCAAGCAGCTAGAGGTCGGCTTCGGTGAATGGCTCGGCTACACCCTCGGTCGCAGCGTGCTCGCGGCCCTGCTGCCGATCGGTGCGCTGCTCGCACTCAATAGTGTGCAACTCGTGCAGGGCTTCTGGCCGCTCTTCCTCTCGGGCCTGGCCTACGTGGCCTTCTTCGGCCTACTGCAAGTGCTCTTCGTCTACCGCGGCGATCGCTACATGGATCTCTACGCGCGGGTCATGGGCAAACTGCGCCCGGGAGCATCCTGATGCCGCCCTGGTTACTCCCCGCGCTGCTCTTCCCGCCGGCCGCCTTCGTGCTAGCCGAGCTGGGTGCGCGCATTTGGTTGCGCGTGCGTGACGAGTACTTCGTACTGCAGCCGCACCTGCGCATGCAGACGACGATCGACCCCGCGGCCCTGCCCGACCTCACACCCCTGGTGCATACCTCCGTCAACGCCGACGGCGAGCGCGGCGACGAGGTCCCGGACGATCCCGATTCCGTGCTGCGCGTGCTAGTGGCCGGTGGCAGCGCCGCCGAGTGCTACCTCCTCGATCAGCCCGCCTCCTGGCCCATGGTCGCGCAAGCCGAGCTCAACAAGCTTGGCCCCCGCAAGGCCCACGTGGGCAACGTAGCGCGCTCGCTCGTGGCCTGCGACGTGCTGCAACGCATGCTCGCCAAGAGCCTGCCGCGCGTGCAGTCCTTGGACTACCTCGTGCTCATGGTCGGCGCCAGCGACGTGGTCGCCTGGCTCGAACAAAAGACCCCGCCGCACCTCGAATCCGGTCGCATCCCGCTCTCCAAGATCTGCCAAGAGCACCCCGAGGGTCCCTTCGGTTGGAGCCTCAAGCAACTGGCCCTCTACCGCCTCCTACGCCGCACCAACGCGCGCCTGCGCAAGCCCGTGGGACGCAAGACAGGCGCCG
>JBLIOL010000373.1:0-4800 GCA_047639615.1 Planctomycetota bacterium
ACGCGCGTCTGATCTCCGACGGCGAGGCATCGGTGCTGCAGCAGGTCGACGCCCTGTTGGCGCCCGAGACCCTGAAGCGCCTGGCCGCCGAACGTCCGGTCCCGGACCTGCATCTGGCGATGTACGCGAGCCAGCACTTTGGCTTCTTTGAGAACCGCCGGCAGGATTTGGCAGCGAGCCACGCGGCCAACCTGGGCTGCGCCCTCGCCCTCGGCGCCGGCTGTGTGGTCCCCGCCTCAGCCGGCTTCCGCTTCGCCGAACCCCATGACTGGCTGAATCCGCACGTCTTTCCCGTGTCACGAGAGCGCTTCGCCTCCGACCTCGCACGGCTCGCCCCCTCCGCGCGCTGCGAGCAGCTCGATCCGGGTGACGTGCTAGTTATCGACAAGCAGGCGGCCAAGCAGCTTGTGATCGAGCGGTCCTCATCGCCCTTCGTGCGGACCCTCGAGCAGGATGGTTGGCGCATCGGCCACGATCCCACCGCGCCGGTCCCCGAACTGATCGACGCAGACCGAGCTGGCTACGGACGGGCAGCGATAGTCGAGCTGGTGTCCGGGCTGTTCGGACAGGGGCTGCGGGAGTACGTCGAACGCGCCTTGGTCTCGGGCGATGACTTGGTCACGCGCTACCGAGAGCTCGCTGTCGCCTACCGCGTCGACGTCGTGCTCCCGGGCGAACCCCTGAGCTTCACCATCGACTTCGGCTCCACGCCCGTCGCCCACGACGCGGCCACCGAACCCACGGTGCGCCTGCGGATCGCCGGTTCCACGCTGGTGGAGCTGGTGCTAGGACGCACGAGCTGGTTCCGGGCCCGTCCGTCTCTTCGCCGCTCCATCACGGCCGTCGAGTACCTGCGCACAGAGCGCGGACTCGAGGCCCGTGGCGTCGATCTCGACGACCTGCTGCTGCACTATATCGGGCACGGGCTACCGAACTCGCACCGTCATGGCCTCGACTGGCTGCGACTATCCATACGCGGACTGCCCGGGGTCGCCCTGCCCACAAACTAGGCCGGCCTCCAAGGTAGCCGTCTATGCGGACTTGCCCGCGCTGTCCAAAAACTAGCCCGACATCCAAGGTGGCTGTTCACCGGGACTTGGCGCAGTTTCCCGAACCTCATTTCGGACGGAGTCCGCCCCAATCGGAGGCCAACGCTGGGCGAGGCCACAGCTCCCCCACTGCGACCACGAGTCCGAGCCCGAGGCTTCCGGCTTACGTCGCCCGACTGTAGTGCTTCAAGATGCCGCCAGGCGTTGGTGCGCAATCCAAATCGGTTCGACAAGCCCCCCTCTAATGACGATTTCAGCGGGCGATGGCCTTCGAGCGCGGCCTGCCCACGGCTAACGGCCCGTTCAAGATTCTGCAGCCGATGGCGACCTCCGTCTTCTGTGAAGCTAGACCCCGGGCGTGGAGCCGGTCGCCGAGCATCGACTTGTAACGAAAGAAGGCGTTCTCGACCGCCCCCTGCCGATGGTAGCCCGACCCCTTCTTCCATCTCCGATGGCCTACCTCGCCCACCCTCTGAATGGTCTGGCCCGTTCAGCTCCCCCACTGGGCGAGTTATGCGACGGCTGCGCTCTCGGCCCTCGCTCTAGGTTAGAGGGCGCGAGCCTGGGTCCCCCAGGCCAAGACCGCCCCGTCAGCTTCGGCCCCGGAGCCGACACCCTCATTAGCTCTCTGGCATCTCTGAGAGAGGCCCGTTTGGGTTAACAGGCAGGCTCGGTGCGACTGCTTCGGTGTGAAGGTCACAACCAAGAGGCTTGGTGTCGGTTCACGAAGCCCGCTAGCGCTAGCAGGAGGACCCGGAGCGGGTAGAACTCAGTTGGCCTCGGTGCATTCTACGTGCCGCAAGATGGCCGTGATTTCGGCCGATCCGACGCGGCTGAGTATTTGAACAGGACGGGGAGCTATCGCACCAACGCCGTTTCCTAGACGCTTAGGCTCATCTAGCCCGCGCCGCGGACCGCAGCAGACCGTCAGCGATCAGATCAGCGATCAATTCGTTGCCACGCTCCGTCGGGTGGATCCCGTCGTACGTCAGCCATCCCTTGGTGTCATGCTCGAGGGAACCATCCAATCGAAGCCGTGCGTTATGCTCCCACAGCCAGGCAAGCGCCGCACCACGAAGGTCAACGAAGACGGCCTGCGTGTCCTTTGCCACGGTGGCACAGATTTTAGAGAACCGCTCTATCCGCGCATCATGCTTGTTCCCGCCGCCGGGCAACTCCCCTGCTAGGAAGGGCGTGCACAGCACTAGGCCAGCCTCAGCAGCTTGCGTGTAAGCGGCCAGACTGCGTAAGTCCTGCTCGAAGTCAGCCTCTGTAGTGCCACGCCAGGTGACATCGTTGATGCCGATAAATACAACGCTGATGGTCGTGCCGTCATCGGCGAGTACCTGCTGGTAGGTTTTCTGGGGCGAATTGCCGTCGGTGCCACGCCGGGCGCTCTGCGGCGAGCCGGCAATTAGTTCTCGCACCCCTCCACCGTTGATGCCGCGGTTGTAGAGCTGGCAGAACCCGCCTGCTGTGTCCTTGTCCTTAAGGAGCGCGCTACCTATGCGTGCTAGATAATGGTCCTGCCAGGTGATCGAATCACCGAAGAAGCTGATGACGGCATCGCGCGGCAGGAAGCTTCCCTCCTTCGCGAGCTGTGAGCGCCCCGGTCGGTCCCATAGCGCGCGGCCCGCTGCAAGCGCGTCGGGAGCCCAGGCCGCGGCGGCGGCTCCACCGGGTGATACGCGCGCACCTGGGACTAGGGTACCCCCTTTCCCTAGCCCGGCGCGGTACAGCCCAGGCTCACGCCCGCCTGGATCGCGGAAGCCCATCGCCGCGAGGGAGTCCGGGGCAAGCGCTAGCGGTTGACCATCGGGGCCGAGCAAAGTGAGAACGTGCCCCCCCACTTCGGCAGGGAGCCAGCCTTCGAAGAGCATCTGTTTCTTGGGCGCCCACGAATTCCCGAGCTGAAAGCGGAAGTGCCCCGCGTTGCCTGGCCCGTGATTCTCGTCAGCGCTTCGCTCCCTATCGAGAGCCACGGTGAGGTCGCCCAGCGCAGAAATTGGCCCGAGAACCTCACTGTGACCGTCAAGCTCTAAGCGCCCACCATGGTCTCCCATGACGCGTATGACGGAGTCCTCACCGACTTGATTGGAACCCTCCCAGCGCAGCGCCGCTGGTGCCTGTCCGCCCCCAAGCACGAGCGGGCCGGCCACAGCGTGCACTCCATCAGGCTTGGCCAGGGCAAGGGTACCTTGGGTCAGGTGCAAGGTGCCCTTGAGAAGGCTGGGGAGCTCACCCGCCAGACGTGAGGCTGCGCCAACGGTGGCAGGGCGCGCGCCGCCGACCCAGGTCAGGTCGCCGTCACCCAGGAGCTGTCCTTCCAACACCGTGATGTTGCCGCCGCCGGTGTCAAATGTGCATCGAGCGCCAGCCTTTACGAACAGGGTGCCTTTCAGCACGTTTCGACCACTTGTCGAGAACCCAGAGTCGCGCTCGACCACAAACGGCTCGAGGCAAGCCACATTCCCGAGCAGCACGTTCCCCCCACGCAGCACTGTTGGCTGTTCCCAGTCCCCCAAGCACCAGTCGTACGATACGACTAGGCGCCCACTCTCCACAAAAATTGGTCCGCGCAGACTGCCGTAACACTCTGCAGGTAGTTCTACACCACCGAGTCCAGCGCCCTCAATCGTGACCTTTCCATAGCTCACGAGGGGAGCATCAAAGCGCAGCATGCGCCCGTAGTGCTGCCATGGATTGTCGTTGCGCAGCACGACATCGCCCTGTAGTTCGAGTCTTCCGCGCACCCACTGATTGCCACCAGCGACGGCCTTCTCGTAGACGATTCTCGCGTCGTGCGCGATGTGCAGGCCCTGGCCGACAACTTCGTGCTGCCCCTCGAGGTCTGCACCGAAACGGATCCCGCTCACGTGCGACAACTCACCGAGTTCGGTCCTCGGTAGCCCATCGGGGTCCACCTCAATGTCCTGCCAAGCAGGAGACTTCGCAGCGCCACGGACCTGGAGTGCCAGCCAATCCCACAACCCTTGCTGGATGTCGTAGGCGGTGTGCCAAGAGTCGTGCCCAACGCCAACGACTTCGCTGTACTTGGCGCCGGAACCTAGTTGCCACAGCGCATGCACCATCATGCGGGTGCGCTCCGGAATTACGACGCTATCAGCGCCTCCGTGCCAGGCCCAGATAGCAAGGTCCAGCATTTTGTGCGATTGTCCAGGGTCTCCACCACCACAGACCGGAACGGCAGAGGCCCAGCGCTCCGGGTAACGGGCGGCAAGGTCCCAGGTGCCGAACCCGCCCATCGACAGACCCGTGACGTGCACGCGCTCTAGGTCGATCGGCTCCTCCGCCAGCGTGCGCGCCAGCGTGGCCAGTGCAGCCCGCATGTCGAGCGTCGCCTTGGGCGAGAGTGGCAACGCGGTGGCACCGGACCAGGGCGTGGCGCTCCAGCGTTCCCCCGTCCGGCATTGGGGAGCGAGCACGTAACCGTCGAATGCCTCTCGATACTCTGCTAGCGCCATTTTGTCCGGCAGGTGGGCAAGCTGGGCTGCGTTGTCATCACCCCGCTCGCCTGCCCCGTGCAGGAAAAAGAGCAACGGGTAGCTTTTGCCAGGTTCTACACGGGCCGGCGGCAGGAGCCTGTAGTTCCAGATTCGGCCTTCATGCTCGATCGATGCTGCGCGGAAGCCATGAAGTAGGTCCTGAGCTTGAGCAACAGGGACAAGGGCGACATTCGCCTGGGAGGGAGGCGTAGCGTCGTGCACTGCAGGCCCAGCAGTCATTAGCA
>JBLIOL010000374.1:0-4798 GCA_047639615.1 Planctomycetota bacterium
GATGGCTGGCACCTTGCTGGTGGGCACGCTCGGCAAGGCCGCCCTCGAAACCCTGCTGGGCCATTCCCTCTTCACCGCCGAACTCGACTTCGGTGGTCCCGTCCTTCACGCCTCGCATTTGGTCGGCGCACTGATCGGGCTCTTGCCTGGGCTCTTTCGGAGGCCTGAGTCGCTATGATCTGGCGGGGAATTTGGCGACGTAGTTGCCTCCGCCCCGCTCTCCATGCCCCACCTGATCGCCGAAGACCTCCTCAGCATTATCGCTCCCGACATACCGGGACCGATGCAGGCGCGCGGGAAGAAATACGCTCTCAACAAGAGCATCTACGATGTGACCCTCTACCAGGGCTGGGCCGAAGCGACCATCATCGGGACGCTGGCCTACGACGTAGAGGTGGATTGGACCACTGAGGGCGCTCCCGGCTGCTGCAGCTGCCCGACCTACCGTCGCGCAGGTCCGTGCAAGCACATGTGGGCCCTGGCCATGTGGCTGGACCTTGCGGGGGAGACCCAGGAGAGCCTCGAGTCCCTGATCTCCGAGGACGTGCGCCCCTCGCGCGGCCGCCGCGTGGAACCCTGGGAGAACAAGCTCGACCTCCTGCGCCTGATGCACGCCGAGCACCAGCCCGGCTTCACCAACCCCTGGGAGACCTCGGGGGCCGAGTGTGAACTGCGCTATCGCTTGGAGCCCGAGATCGTGGCCGAGAACGGCATCGCCCATCTGCATCCGATGCTGCGCAAGCCCCTGCAGAGTGGCGAGTGGGGCAAGCTGCGGCCGGTCTCCCTGGAAGCTATCGATGCCTCCGACCTGGTCGATCCGGAGGAGGTGCGCGTCTTCGGATTGCTCTTCTCCTACTGCGGGATCAGCCTCAATCCAGAGATCCGGAGAATCACACAGCGCGGCGAGAGGCACGTAGCGCTGGAAGGCGGCGTAATTACGGACCTACTTCCGCGCATCGCTCGCCTGGGCAAGCTCGAGCTCAATCAAGACAGCCCCAAGAAGACCCCCCTGGCCTGGGACTCGGGTCCGGAATGGCAGCTACGACGAGTAATCCAGGAGTCGCCCACTGGCGAAGCCTCCCTCTCAGCAGAACTCGTGCGAGGTGAGGAGCGCATCCCCCTCGACCAGGTGAAGTTCGCCCACTACTCGGGGCTGTTCGCCACCGATTCCCTGCTGGGCCAATTCGATGCGAGCTCCAGCTTCCCCTGGATCCGCGCCTTCAATCACTGGGATGGCTCCGTCAGCCTGCCGCTGGATCACGCGGCGAGCCTGCGCGAATTCTCCCAGGCTATCGCGCATGAGGAGGAATTCGAATCGGGCCCGGCGACGCTTGGTGAGCCTGCGCCCTACCTGTACCTCGACCCTGGTACATCCATGGACAAGGGCACGCGCGTCGAGTGCCGCATTCTGTTCCAGTACGGACCCGAGACCGAGATCGCACCCGCGGACCCGGCATCCAGCGTGCTCATCGGAACGGAGCGCGTCACCCGCAATCTGACCGCAGAGCGCCGGCGCATCGCCGAGTACATCGCAGCGGGCGGCCGCCGAAACCCGCGCGAGCGCGCGATTGGTTCCGATGGCGCTCTACCGCGCGGCCTGCTTGTGGAGGCCACGCGCAGCCTGCTCCATAAGGGCTGGAACGTCACCACCAATGGCAGTCCCCTGCGCAGCGCGGGGACCTTCGATGTTTCCGTAAGCACCGGGATCGACTGGTTCGACCTGGACGGTGGTCTGCGCTTCGGCGAAGAGCTGATCACTTTCCCCGAGCTCCTGCGCGCGCACAAGACCAACCAACCCATGATCGCCTTGAAGGACGGCTCCCTCGGCGTACTGCCGGAGGACTGGCTCAAGCAATGGGGTCTGGTGGAGCTAGCGCCTGAGCGCGAAGGCAATGCGCTGCGCTTCCGCGGCAATCAAGGCTGGCTACTCGACATGCTGCTCGCCGACCGCGAGAGCGTGCAGGTTGACGAAGGCTTCGCGCGCTACCGTGAGAACCTGGCCTCCTTCGACGGTGTCAAACCACAGCACGAAGGCCCCGAGTTCGTGGGCGAGTTGCGCGACTACCAGCGCGACGCCTTGGGCTGGTTCGAGTTCCTGCGCAACCTCGGCCTTGGCGGCTGCTTGGCCGACGACATGGGCCTGGGCAAGACCGTGCAGGTCCTAGCCTTGCTCGAATCGCGCCGCGAGCTGGAGACCAAAGGTCCAACCCTTGTGGTGGCGCCGCGCTCCCTGATCTTCAACTGGATTGACGAAGCCGCGCGCTTCACGCCCAAGTTGCGCGTGCTCGACTACACGGGTCCCCAACGCAAGAAGAACCGCGAAGCTGCCGGTGAGGTCGACCTGATCATCACCACCTATGGCGTGCTGCGCCGGGACGCGCCGGAACTCTCCGAGACACTCTTCGACTACGTCATTCTCGACGAAGCCACCGCCATCAAGAATTCGGGCAGCCAAGCCTCCAAGGCCTCGCGCCTGTTGCGAGCGGAGCATCGCCTGACGCTCACCGGCACCCCCATCGAGAACCACGTGGGCGAGCTCTGGTCCCAGCTCGAATTCCTCAACCCCGGCATGCTCGGCCGCTCCTCAGCCTTCCAGTCCCTGGTGGGCAAAGACATCCCGCCCGAGTCCCGCGCTCACCTTGCCAAGGCCTTGCAGCCCTTCATCCTGCGCCGCACCAAGGGAGAGGTGCTCACCGAGCTCCCGCCCAAGAGCGAGCAGATCCTGCTCTGCGAATTGAGCAAGGAGGAAGAGCGCCGCTATGCAGAACTGCGTCAGCACTACCAAGCATCCCTGCTCGGTGAGAACGGCGCAGCGGCCGGCCCCGTGGAAGGCTCCAAGATCCAAGTCCTCGAGGCCCTGCTACGCCTACGCCAGGCCGCCTGTCACCCGGGCTTGATCGACAGCGCGTGCCGGGACGAGTCCTCTGCCAAGCTAGAGGTCTTGCTGCCCATGCTCAAAGAGCTGCGCGCGGAGGGCCATAAGGTGCTCGTCTTCTCGCAGTTCACGACCTTCCTCGGCATCGTGCGCGAACGACTCGACCAGGAAGAGATCACCTACGCCTACCTCGACGGCTCAACGCGCAAGCGCAAGGAAGTGGTCGAGAGCTTCGAGAAGGACCCCGACGTGCAGGTCTTCCTGATCAGCATCAAGGCCGGCGGTCACGGCCTCAACCTGACCTCCGCGGACTACGTCTTCCTGCTCGATCCCTGGTGGAACCCCGCCGTGGAATCCCAGGCCGTGGACCGCGCCCACCGACTCGGGCAAACGCGGCCGGTCTTCGCCTACCGCCTGATCGCCAAGAACACGGTCGAGCAGCACATCCTCGAGCTGCAGGAAGAGAAGCGTGCCCTAGCCGAGTCCTTGCTGGCCGGCGGACAGGGCGTGCTACGCGACCTAACCCGCGAAGACCTGCGCGCTCTGCTCTCCTAGCACTGAGTTCAGGCGCAGGGGTTCAGGCGCAGGGGGTCAGGCGCAGGGGGTCAGGCGCAGGGGGTCAGGCGCAGGGGGTCAGGCGCAAACCGCCTGAACTCAGAGGCCGGCGTCGTAGGGAGTGGGGAAAATCTTGGAGGGCGTGCGCGCCGCGCGGATCAGCTTGACCATGCGCGCCAAATCCTCGGGGCGCTCGGCGGCGAGATTCTCAAGCTCCCAGGGATCGGTCGAGAGATCGAAGAGCTCCGCCTTGAGCTTGCCACCGCTGTTGACCTTGCGCACCAGCTTCAGGTCCCCCACACGCAGGGCCTGATTGCGACCGGACTCCCAGTAGAGCTGGCCGGGTGCTGCTGCCTCGCCCTCCTCCACCAGGGTCGGCGCGAAGGAAACGCCGTCGATGGCCTCAGGCAGCTCCATCCCGCGCAACTCTGCCAGGGTAGGCCAGATGTCCTGGAAGCCCACGGGCCGCTCGGACACCTCACCGCCCATGATGTGGCCGGGCCAGGTGACGATCAGCGGAATGCGAATGCCGCCCTCATGCATGGAGCCCTTGAGCCCGCGCAGGGTGCCGCCTTCCTTGGCCAGGGCGCCGATGGGCCCACGGGCCGAATCGAAGAAGCGCGGATCGCTACCCCCATTGCTGGCGGGGCCATTGTCCGAGGTGAAGATCACGATGGTGTCGTTCTCAAGTCCGTGCTCGGCGAGTCGCTCCAACAGGCGGCCGACGTCGCGATCCATGCGCGTGATCATGGCCGCGTAGGTGGCTCGCGGAGTGGCGTTGGGCAAGTAGCCCTTGGCCCCCAAGTACGGCGCCTCGTCCCAGCCCTTGTCCGAATAACCTGAGCGCGAATCCTCGGGCACCTGCAGGGCCACGTGCGGAACCGTGGTTGGGTAGTAGAGGAAGAAGGGTGCCTCGGTGTGTTCGTCGACGAATGTGAGCGCCGCTTCCAGCATCAGGTCCGGGGCGTAGTCCTCGCCCTCGAAAGCTGCATAAGCCGCAGCCTCCGCGGGCGCTTCCTTCCAGCGCGCGGACGGCGTGAAGCCGGGGTTGCGCAGGACGACCGGCTCGTCATTGCGCCACAAATGCTCGGGGTAGTAGTCGTGCGCCTGCTTCTGACAGAGGTAGCCGTAGAACAGGTCGAAGCCCTGCAGGTTCGGCGCACCCGCAGTACCCGGACCACCGAGACCCCACTTCCCCATGCAACCGGTGGCGTAGCCGGATGCTTGGAACCAGCGCGCCATGTTGGGCGTGTCCGCCGGCAGCGGCTCTTGACCCTCGCCGCTGGGGTTCTTGGCGCTGGCCCAGGGAGAGTTGTTACGGATCGGACAGTGGCCGGTGTGCAACCCGGTCATGAGCACGCCGCGCGA
>JBLIOL010000375.1:0-4743 GCA_047639615.1 Planctomycetota bacterium
GCGCTCTCATCTCTGGCTCACCAGCTCTGAAGGAAACCTTTGGCGTCGCCATCGAGCGTGACAGACGCCCCTTCGTCGACGCGGAAGCAGAGCTCGCGAAGCATGTCGTCAAGGCCATCTCCAAACTCGCGAAGTCCGCTCTCTCAAAAGGTGACTATGAGGACGCTATTCGGGCCGGCCGCATCCTCGTCGGTCTGAACGCGCAAGCCAACACCAAGGGCCTCCGATCGGAGGTGCCGATCTCTATGGAGGGCGCGGGCACGCTGGGCAGAGACACCGTCGCTAACGCACGCCAAAGGATGCTCGCCAAGCGCGAGCCCTATACGCTTGAGGAACTCGAGATGATGACTCCTGCCGAGCAGGCTGAGTTCGAAGACACCTACACAGAGTTTGGCTTCCCGGCTGTCGCGATCTCTCCCTCGGGCAAGTACCGGATCGAGACCTCCTGCGGCTACGAGACTCTCCTTGGGATCACCGGCACCGTGGAACTCCATCATGACCGCCTCGTCGACTGGTTCGGGCAAGACCCTTTTGAAGGCAGGCAAGGCCTCATGCGCATCGTCCCTGACATTCAAGGCCTCGAGGCTGAGGGTGGCACAAAATGGTGGGCTGGTGGGTTCCAGGGTGGCGACACGACGGTCATTCGTTTCGCCATGGGTAACATCGAGGGCGTCGGACGCACTATCACCCACGAGCTGACGCACCGCTTTGACGGAGTGATCTACCCTGGAATGCCTGGCTGGGCTGTAGAAGGAAGAGCCTCTTGGACAGGCGGCGCCTATGGTTGGTCAGGTGATACGGAATTCATTGAGAGCTTCGCCACAGGAGGCTCGATGCATGATGCGCTCGTGCGCGGCTATACAGGCGAAGGTAAACTCAGGGACATCCTCAACGGCGAGAACGAGCGCTTCCGTGACAACTACACCTTCGGCTACGCGATGTGGGTTTTCATCACGACATGGGAGATCCGCGGCAAGCGCGTCTTTGAGCCCAAGCTCGATGAGTGGATGCTCGGCTCAGCCAAGGCCCGTCGACCCCTGGACTGGTTCAGCACCTGCTTCATTGACGGCCAAGACGGGCGCCCCGCAAGCTTTGAGGACTTCCAGAAAGAATGGAACCAGAACCTCAACGACTGGTGGAGCGACCCTCCCGGGAAGCTCCCCGCCCCATGGATTGCAAAGCGCCACACATCCAATAACGGTGGCGGGCCAGGCTCTCCATTAATCTACGATCGCGAGACGTGGCCTTGGACCCTCGCGAGAACTGAGCCTCTCTTCGGTCAGCATCATGCTCGTGACGCGGGACACCTGCTCGCGGATCTCGGTCAAGACAAGGATGCGGTCGCGGCTTTCCTCTGGTCCATGGTTGTTGATCCACGCACACCGGATCGCGATCGACGCTTGATGGAGGTGCTCAACGAAATGGGGAGTGAAGAGGAGTGTTGGCTGCTCAATCGCCGCTATGACGAGGCCACTGGCTTAGCGCCATTCCTCAAGAAGATCCCCCAAACAGCGCAACTGCTCGAGGCTTTCTCACTCCTCGTCGACACAGAAGAGGGCGTCGTAGAACCCGAAGATCCGGTGGCTCAAGAGCGCGGTGGCCGCCTCTTGGTCAGACGTGCTTTACGTGCAGACCACGACATCATCGCGGAGCGTATAGGCGCTCCCTTCCTAGGTCCGCCCCCTGCAACCGAAGCTCCAGCTGAGGGCCTCGCTCTCTCCGTCCCCTTCTCCGAGCCCGAATGGCTAGCGAGCAGCGCCGAATGGCAAGAAGGCGACCTCGTTGGCTACGAAGAGCGTCGCGTTCCCGGCCTCTGGTACTACGAGGAGCTCCGGGGAGATCTGCATGTCGGCCGTGAGAAACCTCGCGAAGCGACGGGGGTTTTCGACCGCTCTGCGCATCGACGTGACGCCTTCTGCTTTGCTAACGCTTGGATGCAAGAGGGCCGCTATCGCTTACGCGCCGATGTGAACATCACCACCGCCTACGTCAACGGCGCCATTATCCTAGGTCATGAGCGCTTTGACCGAAAAGTGAGCTTTAGCTTCTCCGCGGGCGACTACCACTACGCCATCGGCAAGAAAGAGGAGTTCGATGGAATTGAAAAAGTCAGCTGGTCTCTCGGCGGTCGTTTCGAACGAGCAGGACATCTCGGCATACGCGCAGGCGGCGCCCACTCCTTCGAGAGTCCTACGTCCTCGTTCGAGGTTGAACTCTTGGTCGACGACTCGCTCGTGCTCTGCTTCATTGAAGGCGAGTACAAAGGCAGCTACCGATCGCCAGATGGTTCGGCGATCGAGGGCTTCATCGGTTTCGCTACCAGTCGCGGCGCTGTGCGCATCTCGGGCGCGAGCCTGCAACGCCTTGACCGTGCGCGCTCCGCAGGGCTTCTCGGACGCCTACCCCATGCTCTCGATTTAGAAGTGTCCGAGGTACCCGACTTCGGAGAGCTAGCTGGCGTTCCAGTCGAGGGTCTGCCGCGCTCCAAGAACGGAACCTTTGCCGTCTGGCTGCCCCTGCCTGAGCTAGACGAAGAGGACGCAGACGCCGCATGGAAACAGCTCGAACGCAAGACAAAGCGATATGTATCGAAAGCGAGCGAGCTCTTAGGCAAATTCAACTCTCGCATCCCTCTGCACCTGCTCCTCCCGACCGGTGCGGGCAGTGACCTCCAAGGCAAGATGAAGGCGCTGGCAATCTCCCTTCTCCTTGAGGACGCGACGAGTGAGGCAGAGGCCTCTTTTGATGAGCTGCTTTTCCGCGCCGAAGAGATCGCAGGAGATAGCTTGTCAGAAGAAGCGGAAGCGGCCATGGAGAGGGAGCACATGCCCCGCCTCATCAAAATTTGCACGCGCCCCCTCGAGGTGTACTTGCACGCCGGGCCCGGCGAAGCCGGATGGACTTCGGAAAACCCAACAGTGGTGGACCGCGCCTCCTTCCTCTTTATCGACCCCGCCGGTGTCATCCGCGCTCAGCAGAGCCCGTCTTCTAGGCCGAACGCTGCCCTTGCGAAGTGGCTCAGTGTCTTCCGCTCGGGTGAGGCTCCAGCGCCAGAGCGCCGGCCTTCGGATGAGCACCGATAGATTCGGATACATCGTCAGCCCCGCCACCACCACTGTTTGACCGATACGTACTGGGCAGTGCGTAAACCTCACCTCTCTCTATCGGTCTTGCCCCAGACTCGGGGCCCCTCAAGAAGACCCGGCCAACGCATGCTTCCGACTCATCAAAGTGACATCGCCAAGCGCGCCCTGTTAAAAACTCCTCATGACACACATGGCCTTACCTCCTGAAGATTCCCGGATCCGTGTGGTGCACGACTTCGAGGCATTGGCCAACACGCCGTTCATCGATGGCGTCAACGCGTATTGCTGGCCGCGCGTGCTCGCGGACGGCTTCGGCGAAATCGCTCGTCTACTGGGAGCGGGAGAAGGCATCGTCACGCTCGAGGACGATAGGCTGACTCAGCTGCCGGCCAGCCCGGAAGGACGTGCGGCGGTCGCGCTACTGCTTGAGGACCAGCGCCGACTTCTGGAGCGCCAACTCGACCCGGCTCTGAATATCGTCTACAGCTCCCGGCGCGATGAACGTGCTGGACCGATCGCGACCGACGTTTTTTCCTTCCATGCGGACAGCGCGCCAGTCGAAACCGAGACCTGGCTTTGCACGTACTTTGGGGCCCCCAGCGAGGGCCTGCTCAACAACCAAGCGACCCGTCGCGTCGATCACGCCGAAACCCGAGCCGAACTGCTCCTACGCTACGGGGGGAAGGACGACCCTGGTTTCCTGGACTACCTCGCCGAGCACCACTACGACTTGCACTACGCTCTCAACCCCGGCGCAAAGCCCTTTGCCTTTGGCCGTGGACACCTTTGGCGCGTCGCCGTGGATTGGCCCAGCTCTCCCGTCCCACCATTCATCCACCGCGCCCCAGCCGAACGTCCCGGTCAATCGCCCAGACTGTTGCTGATCGCCTAAGTGAGAACGAAAGCGCGCATCACGCGCCGAACTAGCAATCCCCGGAAATCATCGCCGGCACGAGGGCGTAGCGATCCCCTGACGTCGATGCACAATTGTAGCGCGAGCTTGCATGCCCCACGGCCAGAGGCCAGCTTGGATTCGAACGCAGCCACGAGCCTGTTTATCGACAAGGTTAGCAACGCCGCCTACGGCGTCAGCGCCCCTAGAATCCACCAGTTTAGTATCACGCGAAAAATCAAACATAGGATACGGGGTCGATTTGTTTTCCCTGGTTCAGAATCGGTGAGGCCTTCCTGCGGGGCCCTAGTGGCCGTGGCCGTGGCCGCGGCCGCTGCTAACTGCTAACTGCTAACTGCTAACTGCTGATTGCTAACCGCTGATTGCTAACCGCTTACCGCTTACCGCTTACCGCTTACTGCTTACTGCTTGCCGCTTACTGCTTGCTGCTTACTGCTTACTGCTTGCTGCTTGCTGCGATCACCGCTCCCTTCGCTGTCCATCAGACGCCTACTCCATCACTGCGGATCAACCGCTGCTGGCCGGATGACCACGGGCTCGTCAAAAACATGTCCCTCGAGTTGGGCCTCGCGCAGCCGCCCCAGGTACCAATCGCGATCCATCTCTGCGTCGAACTGCTCGTAAAAGCGCAACGCCGGCTCATTCCAATCGAGCACGTTCCACTCGAGCCGTTTGGCCCCAAACTCGCGCGCTTCGTGCAGCATCGCATCGAACAGCCGCCGCCCCACCCCATGCCGCCGAAAA
>JBLIOL010000376.1:0-4730 GCA_047639615.1 Planctomycetota bacterium
CCGCCCACCCGGAGGACCGCGAGGCCTTCGAGAGCCTCTACACGGTCATCCGTCGCACCCATGCGGGCGGCTTGGTGGCAGTGCCTTATTCGCAGGCCTATCCCGAGGAGACGCAGCGCGCGGCCGCGTTGTTGGACGAAGCCTCTACCTTGGCTGAAGACGCGGGGCTCAAGACCTACCTCCAGTTGCGCGCCGAAGCCTTGCGCACGGATCAGTACCGCGCCAGTGACATGGCCTGGCTCGACATGCGTAGCAATGGGCTCGATGTGGTCATCGGCCCGATCGAGAACTACGAGGACAGCCTCTATGGGCGCAAGGCCGCTCACGAGGGCTACGTGCTGATCAAGGACAAGTCCTGGAGCAAGCGCCTCAGCCACTACGCTCAGTTCCTGCCCATGCTGCAGGCTTCTCTACCCGTACCCCAGGCCTACAAGGCCGAGGTGCCCGGAACGGACACGGACCTGAACGCCTACGACGTCGTGTACTACGCGGGCGATTGCAACGCCGGCTCCAAGACCATCGCCATCAATCTGCCCAACGACGAGACCGTGCAGCTAGCCAAGGGCTCCCGTCGCCTGCAGCTCAAGAACACCATGCGCGCCAAGTTCGACGTGATCCTGGAGCCCATTGCGGATGTGCTCATCGCTGAGGAGCAGCGCGGCCACGTGACCTTCGACGCCTTCTTTGGGAACACCATGTTCCACGAGGTGGCCCACGGACTAGGCATTAAGAACACTCTCGACGGCAAGGGCACCGTGCGCGCGTCCCTCGTCGAGCACTCCTCCGCATTGGAGGAGGGCAAGGCCGACATCCTGGGCCTGTATATGGTCACTCAGCTCTTCGCTAAGGGCGAGATCGCTGAGGGCACGCTGATGGACAACTACGTGACCTTCCTGGCGGGCATCTTCCGCTCCGTGCGCTTCGGCGCCTCTAGCGCACACGGCCGAGCCAACATGATCCGCTTCAACTTCTTCCAGGAGATGGGCGCCTTCACCCGCGACACCGTCACGGGCCGCTACGCCGTGGTGCCCGAGAAAATGGAGGCTGCCGTGGCCGCACTCTCGCGCAAGATCCTGACCGTCCAGGGCGACGGGGACTACGCGGGAGCGACTGCTATGGTGAATCGCCTAGGCATCATCGACGCCGCTCTGCAGGTCGATTTGGATCGCCTCGACAGCGCTGGCATCCCCGTCGATATCGTCTTTGAGCAGGGTGTCAAAGTCTTGGGCCTTTAAGCCCGAAGAGCTTAGGCGAAGAAGCCGGGCAGCACTTCGGTGCTGTCCCCGAAGGACTCGGCCTTGATTCCTAAGGCATGCAGCATGCCTAGGTAGAGGTTCGAGCAGGGCAGATCGTCTTCCTTGTAGACGCGCTTCGACTCATTCAGCAACGCACCCGTGAGGGGGTTGTTGTTGGACTCGACCATGGCGCTCTTGCTGTAGCGCGCGAAGTAGCCCTGGCGCAGGCCCATGTTCTTGCCGCCCGCGATACACAGGGGATAGTTGCGTGCGTTGTGGGTCGTGGTGCATGAGCTGCCGTAGAGCACCATGGTGTTGTCGAGTAGGGAGCCGTGCTCGTCGCTTGTTTCTTTGAGGCGACCCACGAAGTAGGCGAACTGCTCAGCGAACCAACGGTCGAAGGGACCCCATTCGTCGAAGTGACCCTTGTGGGTGTCGTGACTGATGGTGTGGTGGCCCTTGTTGACGCCGGCCACGATGCGCGGCCAGTTGTCGCCGAAGCCCATGCCGTCCTCGCGGGCGAGCATGTAGGTCATGACGCGCGTGGCGTCAGTCTGGAAGCCGAGCACCATCAGGTCGTACATGGTGCGCACGTAGGCGGTCGGATCGATTTTCGGGTTCGGATCGAGCTTGAGGTGGTCGGCGTTGAAAGGCTTGAGCGGGGTGTCGAGCCAGGCTTCGTTGCGCTGGATCTGTTCCTCGACGGAGTTTAGCGAGGTCAGGTACTCGTCGAGCTTGTGCTTGTCCTCGGCCCCGAGGCGCGCGGCCAAGAGGCGCGTGTCCTCCATGACCAGATCGACCACCTTCTTGCCCTCTTGGATGGAGCGTCGGCGCTCCTCGGTGGTTTGGCCACCGTTGCCGCCGAAGTAGCGCTCGAAGATCTCGCGGTGGCGGTGCTCGGAGGGGATCGGGCGACCCTGGTCGTCGAAGGAGAGGGTCGAGACGCGCGACTTGTAGCCCACGCCGCCATCGGTGGAGAGAACGAAGGAGGGGTAGCGCGTGTACTGCTTGAAGTGCCGCGCGATCAGCTGGTCGAGGGAGATGTTGTTCTTGTAGTGGCCGCCGCGTAGGTCGCCGGCGGTCAGCCAGGTGTCGCCTGCCAGATGGCCCAGCAGTTCGCGGCTCTTGGGGTGGCTCAGTCCTGAGTAGAGCGCGATGTCCTCGCGGTAGGGTTCGAGGGACTCCAGGATGCGCGTGAACTTGAAGTCACGTCCTTCGCCCTTGGGGAACCAGCGCCAGTGGCTGTATTCAGGATCGTCTTCGGCGGGCATGCTGCAACCGTTGGGCCAGTAGACGAAGCAAGCACGCTTGGCCTTCGCCTGCTGGTTCTTGGCCGCATCCATTTCCATGGCCTGCATGTAGGGCAGGGTGATGCAAACACCAGCTCCACGGAGGAAGCTGCGACGGGTGAGGTGCCAGGACTTGGGTTGCATGGTGAACTAGCCTTCCAGGAAGGAGGGGCTGGAGGCGATGGCTTGAATGACGGCGCGCATGTGGTCTCCCTTGGAGCGTACACGTTCGCGTATATCTTGGAGCTCGGGTTCGTCCGCGAAGGCCACATTGCGGCCCAGCGCGTAGGCGTAGAGGTGCTTGATCAGGGAATCGGCGAAGGTGTCGGCCTTAGGGCCCATCAGATAGGCCTTGAGTTCGGAGGCGCCGACGATGGCGGTGCCGTCAGGGAGCTCGGTGCTCACGTCGATGTCCTGACCCTTGCGCCGGTCTTCGAGAAGCCCCACGGCGCTGTAGCGCTCGAGGGCGATGCCGAAGGGATCGAAGGCCGCGTGGCAGTCGTGACAGGCGGGGTTGTCGCGGTGTTTCTCGAGCTGCTGCTTGAGGGTCAGCTCCTTGAAGCCCGGGGCTTCCGGATCCAGCTCGGGCACGTTCGGCGGGGGCGGCAGAGGAGCCTTGCCAAGTAGCTTCTCCTTGACCCAGACCGCGCGCTTGATGGGGTGCGGCTCGTTGCCATCCGAGTGCCCCGCGAGGAAGGCACCTTGGGAGAGCAATCCGCCGCGGCCTTGCTCCGGACTGACGGATACCGCGCGGAAGGCGATGCCCTTGACGCCCTCGATGCCGTAGAACTCGGCTAGGTTTTGGTTGAGCAGGGCGAAGTCGGAATCGACCAAGCTGAACAGGCTCAGGTCCTCGCGCAGCACGTGCTGCATGAAGTGGTAGGTCTCCTCGGCCATGTCGCGTTTTACGAAGCGCGTGAAGGCCGGGAAGCTGTTCGGATTGATGCTGACCTCGGTCAGTCGGTCCAGGCGCAGCCAATCATGGGTGAAGGCCCGCATGAAGCGGTTGGAGCGTTCATCGTCAAGAAGACGTGTGACCTCCTGTTCCAGGTTCGCGCGCAGTTGGCCCTTCTGCGCCAGTGCCGTGAGCTGGGCATCAGGTGCGGAGTTCCACAGGAAGTACGCCAAGCGAACCGCCAAGGCCTGCTCCTCGGGCACCTCATCGTGCAGGCTGGGTTCCGCCAGGAAGAGGAAGTTGGGTGAGCTGAGGGCAGCCACCAATACCTCACGAACGCCGTGTTCGTAGTGCTCGTACTGGTCCTTGATGGAATGCCAGAAGCGCATGTAGCGCTCGAGCTCCAGCTCAGGGATGGGGCGCCTGAAGGCGCGCTCCAGGAAGTGTCCCACTACCTCGCGAGTGTAGGTCTCGGGTGCATCCGAGTTAGGCGAATCGAAGAAGATGCGAGTATGGGACTTCGGCGGCCACTGCGGGTAGTAGGGCGCTTCGAACTCCAGCTCTTCGATCAGGAGCGGCGGTCCGCGGTCCGCGCGCGTCTTTACCAGGTGATCGTTCCAGACGCCAACGACCAGGATGCCCGAGAGGATCTCGTCGTCGCCGGACTCGGGCTCTGGGATCGGCAGGTTCTCGAGACGGCCGTGGAAGTTGTAGACCTGGGAGGCGCCCATGGGGGCCGGCACTTCACGGGCGCTATCGAAGGTCATGTAGTCCATGCCGTCGTCCGTGCGCGTGCCGATGAAGGCGCGCAGGGCGGGGGTCTCGAGGATCTTCTCCGTGACGGCTTGGCTCTCCAGGCGCACCACCAGCGGGTGATCCTCGGGCAGGGGCGTAATGACCAGGTGGCTGAAGCCTACGAAGAAGGGACCGCCGAGTTGCAGCTCGTGGGGACCCGCGTTCAAGTAGCCGGCGCCGACGGGGGTCACCATGAAACCGCGCTCTAGGTCCTCGGCAGTTGCCTGCGGGCGCAGATCCAGGTTCAGGTTTCCAATGGCAAAGCGCACGGAGCCCATGGCGTCCGGATCCATGGCTGGGTGGACCAAGTCGAACTGAAAGTAGCCACCGCGCGAATCGTGGATGATGCGCGCTGCGCTGTCCCCAGGGAAATCAACGGCCACGAGTCCGCCTTGCTCGAAGCGCACATTGCTGCGGCTATCGCAGCGCTCGGCGCGCAGCGTGCGCGCTCCGTCCGGTGTTTGGACGCTGTAGGGGGTGTTGCCGCTGCTTGTGCCATCGTGAGCCACGCGGTGG
>JBLIOL010000377.1:0-4658 GCA_047639615.1 Planctomycetota bacterium
GTGATCTTCGGAGTCTTCGGCGACGGAGGCGGAGTGGTGCTAGGCGGCGGCTGGTCCCTGCACTCCCCGCGCACGCTCTTCTTCAAGGACCGCGCAGGCGAATTCACCGACATCCGCATCAGCATCGTGGGCCTCGAACCGCGCAGCGAAGTGCGTATCGGCTGGGACCGCCGCTGGGGCTGGCCCGCATCCATCGGTCTCTTCAACATAGGCCTGCGCGGCAACAACGACAGCTTTGTGATCCGCGCCAACGAAGGCGTCGGCCAGTTGATCATCGATGGCTGCTGGTGGCTGCCGTGCAAGACCTACGCCGGCACCAACCAGCGCCACGCATCGGGCATGCACATCGACAAGTGGGACGTGCTCGTCTGGCGCAACCACAAGTGGCGCGGGGACAACCCGGGCTCCCCCGGCATCAACCTTCGCGAGCACTCGGCCTACCTCAAGAGCGCCCGCGGCGGCACCTGGATCGTCGGCAACGACCTGCGCGGCGGCAACCGCACCGGCTTTCAAATCCGCCCCGAGCCCGGCAACAACGAGCTCCCCAAGGGCCCTGTAGTGATCGCCTACAACCACGCCGAGGGCTATGGCTGGAACAACGGCTCCGACAAAGCCACCTACGACGGCGGCTCCTGCATCACGGTCTGGTCCAACCCCGACGACTCCACCTACGTCTTCGGCAATCGCATCACCGACGCCAAATACGGTTGCCTGACGATCACGGCCCAGGGCGACGACAAGAATTGGCTAGGCGAGACCGGCTTCCCCATCGGCCCCGTCTACGTGCACGGCAACACCTTCGAGAATAAGCGCGGCGATCGCGCCATGGCAGGGATCACCTCCGCCGAGGAGCTGCACATCTACGAGAACGACTTCCAGGGCCGCTTGATCATCAACGACGAGTGGGGCATGAACCGCCACGGCATCGCCAACGGCGCGATCTACCTACACCACGAGTCCCTGCTGAAGGCCGATCTGTGGACCTTCGATCCGAAGACCAAGGGCATTCGCCGCCTAAAGCCCAAGCTGACCGCTCCCGACGAACGCTAACGAATCAACTCGGCCGGGCCCTCATGGTGCGCGTGGTGCCCAACCATTGAGTGACGATTCAGGAGGACGCTTCAGCACGATTTCAGCTGAAGAGCATGATCTCTGCTTTCCTAAGGCAGGGCGCTACAATGGTCATCCACATGAAGCAGCACTTCGATACAGGTTCCCTCGCGGTGATTGTTGTCACCTTCCTGCTCTTTGGGATGGCCCTCTTCACGACTGGGTTCACCCACGCTCTCCTCTTGGAGATCGGCGTCCTGCTGGTCTCAATCAAACTGATCATGATGGCCTACAAGAGCAGCGTCAGGAGCGAGAGCCTGCGCCAGGAACTGTCCGAAATCAGGCAACTGCTCGAGACACTGGCCAAATAGCCCCCCAGGCCTTGCGGCTGAGCTAGGATGAGTTGGTCCTGGGTACCGGAAGCGAGGTGAAATTCCTCCGTGGTCCTGCCGCTGTAAGCGACGACTCGGGCGCCATGTGGGAAACCACAGCCACTGTCTGGCCGGCTCGCAAGAGCCCTAGGACGGGAAGGCGGCGCCTCGGGGTCTGCCGTCGTGAGCCAGAAGACGGCCCGGGTTCATCTATCCACTTGGTTCACACCCTCCCTGGGAATTGGAGGGCACGTCATGAGCACTAGAAAGAAAACACTCCTGTCATGGAGTAGCGGCAAAGACTCCGCATGGGCACTGCACACGCTGCAGAACGATCCGACCATCGAGCTGGTGGGTCTCTTCACGACTCTCAATCAAGACGCTGAGCGTGTGGCCATGCACGGCGTGCGCCGCGAGTTGCTCCGCGCCCAAGGCCGCGCGGCTGGCCTACCAGTGTGGGAAATCGACCTGCCGGAGCACTGCAGCAATGAGGTCTACCAAGAGATCATGAAGGAGGCCCTGGTTAGGGTCAAAGCCGAGCAGGTGGAGGTCATGGCCTTCGGCGATCTCTTCCTCGAGGACGTACGCGACTACCGCATCGACAACATGCGCGGCACGGGCATCGAGCCTCAGTTCCCCATCTGGGGGATCCCCACGGACGAGCTGTCGAAGACCATGACCAGCTCGGGCCTCTCCGCGATCCTCTCCTGCGTGGATCCGAAGCAACTCGATCCCTCCTTCGTGGGTCGCACCTATGACGACGAACTGCTCACCGACCTGCCCGAGGGCGTCGACCCCTGCGGCGAGAAGGGCGAGTTCCATACCTTCGTCACGGCCGGACCCATGTTCTCGGAGCCGATCGACGTAACCGTCGGCGATAAAGTCGAGCGCGGTGGCTTCCACTTCGCCGACATCCTGCCGGCCACGGGGGTGAGAGCATGAACCGCCTACACCCCATGGCCTGCATCGCGAGCGCACTGCTCGCTCTCGCCCTCAGTACTTCGGCCGGCGCGCAGTCCATCAACTCCAGTCGCACCCCCAATCTGCCCGACCGCGGCGCCATGGTGCGCCCGCCCAAGGTCGGCGACGTCGTGCCCACCGGCGGCATCGACCTCGCCGCTGAGATCTCCTGCAACGCCGCCCAGGCCTACCCCTGGGCAGCCGCCTACTCCGAGAACAGCAACGCCCTCTACGTCTCCATGTTCGGCGGCTTCGTGGGTAGCGGCGGCTGCGAAGTCCTGCGCTTGGACGCCAATAGCGGCGCCATCCAAGCACGCATCAGCGTGGACGAGGGTCCGGAGGAATTGGCCTTGCGCACGGACGCACAAGGCAACGTCCTGCAAGGCTTCGTGACCTGCAGCGGCGGTAGCAGCCTGGTGGTCTTCGACGGCGCCGACCAAAGCCTGACCTCCATCGCGCTACCTCCCGATCCCAATAATTCCTACCCCACCGCCTTCCCCTTCGGCGTGCAGGTAGACGAGGCACGCGGCATCGTCTGGGTCGGCGCGAACGACAGCTCCGGACGCATCTTCGCCATCGACATCCCCACCCTAAGCCTCGACCTCGGTCGCAGCCTACAGTTGGGCAACAGCCGCAGCGTCGCGCGCTTCACCCTCGACCAAGGCCGACTGATCGTGCCCACGCGGCGCTTCACTCCGGGCTTCACCGGCTCCATCACAGAGCTAGTGCTGATCGACCCCGATTCCCCCGCGCCGCCGGACGTCATCTTCCTCGCCTCCGCCGACAACATTGGCCTCTACCCGTCGGCTGAAACAGCGCTGGTCACTCCGGATGGGCGCGCCCTAGTCTCCGGCTACGACATGGGCGCCTTCGTGTACGTGATCGACATCGCTAGCCTGACCACGCTCGCGCCCATCCCCACCCACACGGGTCAGACCTTGGGCAAGTTCCAAAGCATGGCGCTATCGAATGATGGCCTGCTAGTGGTCGTCGACCAGTGGACGAGCGAGCTCGCGCGCATCAATAGCCACGACGGCTCGCTGATCGGCATCACGCAGGCAACGGACCTGGTGGGCTTCCACCAAGCGCCCAACGCGGCCGTCTTCCGTCCCGACGGCAACGAGCTGATCCTGGTTGAGTCGGGCTCTTCGAGCCTTGCGCGCCTAGCCGTTCAGTAGCGGCTTAGCCAGGGAGTCTGATCTCGAGCAACTCGAGGTTCGGACTCCCGGCCACCAGCGCCAGGTCGAGGCCTGCCGGTAGAGCCACGCAATCGTCGGGCTCGAGCGCAATCGCATCCTCGCCCGCGCCCTCCAACCGAACGCTGCCGTTCAGCACATAGAGCAGGTGGAACTCCTCCGCGGTGCGCAGGGTCTGGCCCATTTGCGGCTCCCCCACGGCGCTCACGACCCTGGCCCCGGCCAGGCCCCCCGTAGCCTCAGCGATGACCACGTCGCGATACTCGTAGCCCGCGAGCTCCCATGCTTGGCGTTGGGCCTCGCGTGCGATGTGACGCACGAAGCGTTGCCCCGAGTACACCCGATCCTGCCAGAGCCCAGCGGTAGGCAGCAGCAGCTCGTGATCCAAGTAGGTGTCGTGCTCTGCCGGGCATGCGATCTCGACCACCTCCATACCCACCGATGATTCGAGCACCCGGTGCCTGATGCCCGCCGGCTGCAAGACCGCGTCGCCAGCCTCCAAAACGAAGGGCGGGCCTTGGCCCTCGTACACCACGCGCACCCAACCGCGCGTGCAGAAGATCATCTGAAAGCGAATCGAATGGAAGTGCACCGAGTCGGGCGTAGGGCCGCCGTCGGGCAACTTGATGTTCGAAGCGATGAAGCGTCCGCCCCAGCGCCCGGGGATCAGGTCGCGATAGTGCATGCCCGCGCGCCCGGTGATCCAATTCGCGTGCTCGCCAGCGCGGGTCACGGTCAACTCCTGCGTTCCGACCGGCAGATCGAGCACCGACTGCGCGTCGAGCAGCTCGATGCGCGTGCCATTGGGCGCAATCAGCGCGCCGCCCTCGCCAGCGAAGGCCACCGGATCCGCGCACACCATGCGCACGTGGCCAGCGGAGTCCTCGGCGTCGCGCCGCAGCTCGAGCACCAGGCCATGCCCCGAGATCAAAGCTAAGCGCGGGTCGTCCGCGGGCGAGATACGATCCAAGCGGAAGCCAAGCCGCCCCAGGAAGAAGTCGATGTTGGGCTGCAGCTCGCTGCACATCAGCACCACTCCAGCCTGCTGTACATTCGTCTCCGAAGACTCGCTCACATGGCT
>JBLIOL010000378.1:0-4623 GCA_047639615.1 Planctomycetota bacterium
CCCTGTGTGGCTACGGCTCACGGTACGTACACGATTCAGCCGCTGCTGGACGCGCGTCACAAGTCGCGCGCGCGGCGCGTGTACAGCAAGCTCGATCATATCGTCTCGGTGAGCCGCTACACGCGCAAGCGCTTGCTCGGTTTGGTTCCTGCCGATGTTTTGGACCCCGCACAGGTGACGGTGATTCCGAATTGCGTGAATGTGGAGCACTACCTGGATGCGCGCGAGGTTGGCGAGCGGCCTTGGCATGGGAAGCGCTTCTCCCTGGGCATCGGCGAGGTCAAGGAGCGCAAGGGGCACCACTTGTCACTGGCGGGCTTCCTGCAGGTGGCGCCGCGCTATCCGGATTGGCATCACTTCATCGTGGGCCGGCTCTCGCAGGATGAGTATGAGGATCAGCTGCGCGCCATGGCTGCGGAAGCGGGCTGCGCCGATCGAGTGCACTTCCTCGGCAACATCGGAGAGGACGAGAAAATTGATCTGTTGCAGCGCGCTGAAGTCTTCGTGCATACGCCGGTGACGGCCGCGGATGGGGGCTTTGAAGGCTTTGGCATCGTCTACTTGGAGGCGGCCGCGGCCGGAACCTGCAGCATCGGGACCTTGGACTGCGGCGCTGAAGACGCCATCGTCGACGGCAGCACTGGGCGCTTGGTAGCGCAGGATGTGCCGGCCGTGGCGCAGGCTTTGGACGAGCTGCTCGGGGACGCGGACCTGCGTGCGCGCATGGGGGCTGCGGGCCGCGAGCACGCGCGCTCTACCCGCTGGGAAGACAACGCCACCGAGGTGCTCGCCATCTACGACCGCTTGCTGGGGGACCTGGCATGAAGATCCTCTTCTTCACCGAGATCTCCGATCCGGGGGTCGGCTCGAGCGTGCGGCAGATGTACCAGGAGGCGCGCTGCCTGAGAGAGCTCGGACACGACGTGGCCGTGGTCTCCACCGTGCGCAATGCGGCTGAGGCTAGTCCGATCGAGATTGAAGGCAGCTTGGTCTTCCGCCTGCACTCGGACTACAACGTGCGCTGGCGTGGCTGGGTCTCCGTGCACAACCGCGCCATCGACCGACCTCTGCAGGCCATTCTTGAAGAGTGGCAACCGGATGTAGTGCACGCGCACCTGGTGCACACACACATCGGCTATCACGCATTGACCCAGGCCAGCCGCGCGGGCGCGGCGGTGGTCTTCACGGCCCACGATGTGATGAGCTTCTGCTATCAGAAGCTGACCTGCTTCCACGGCGGTGAGGCGCGCGGTGGGCAGGACAACGACGTGGTGGCGCGTGCTTCGAAGTGCATCCCGTGTCAGCGCTTCCGCTTTCGCCCTGGCCGTAACCTGGCCATCGCCAAGGTGCTCGAGCGTGATGTGGAACGCTTTACGGTGGTCTCGGATGCGCTCGGGGATGTGATCCGGGCCAACGGCATTACTGTGCATGGCACGGTGCACAACGCTATCGAGTTGTCGGCTGAGTTGCCGAGCGCAGCGGACCTGGCCGCCTTCCGCGAGGAGCGCGGCCTAACCGGGCGGCCCTTGCTGGCCATGGGCGGCCGGCTTCACGAGCAGAAGGGCGTAGTCAAGCTGTTCGAGATGATGGCCATCCTGCGCGCCGAGTTTCCCGATTTGGGGCTGCTGGTGATGGGCAAGCGCGACCTCTACGATCAGGAGTTCCAGGCCAAGGCCGCGGCTCTTGGCGTGGACCAGATGGTGGTACCCACGGGCTGGCTCTCGGGCTCGGAACTGGCTTGTGCCTATGGGGCGGCCGACGTGTTCGTCACGCCCTCGATCTGCTTCGACACCTTCGGCCTGGTGAATCTGGAAGCCATGGAGCAATCCCGCCCGGTGGTGGCGACCTCCTTCGGCGGCTCCTGTGAGGTGGTCCAGGACGGGGTTAGTGGCTTCATCGCCAACCCTTTCGATGTGGCCGGCTACGCCGAGAAGATCGCGTGCCTGCTGCGTGACTCAAATCGAGCCACGGCCATGGGGGAAGCTGGTCGTAGGCGCCTGGAAGAGCACTTCACCATCCCGCGGCTGACCGAGGAATTCCTCGAACACTACGAGGCGGCGAGGTCAGCCCGAGCTACTCGCTGATTCTCATCAGGCTCCGATCACTGAAAGCCGATCCAAGACCCGGATGGAGGCCTTTGGGCCACGGCTCCTACGGCAAAAGCCGTAGGCCCGCTCCGCCGCAGGGTTTCCAATGTGTTACTCTGTATCAAGGCCTCCTCTCCAAGCCCACTGCCTTCTCTCTCTGCCAGCTAGCTGGCACCCAGGCACCTATCGATGCGCAAAACACTACTGACCTACGTCAAACCCCACGTTCAAGAGGATCCGTTGTCGATGATCCTCGGCATTGGGTACCTCGGTGCCATGCTCGAGCGTGAAGGCCTGCCCGTGGAGCTCCACGACGAGCGCGTGGCCACCGACCAGGAGATGAAGGCCTGTATCGAGCGCAATGACATCGTTGGTTTCAGCGCGCTGACGCCGAACATCCGGCGTGCCATCGCTTGGGCCAAGTACGCCAAGGAGCAGGGCAAGATCACCATCATGGGTGGCCCGCACGCCTCGGTTGACCAGGGCGTCTTCCTCGACTCCGGGCACTTCGATTACGTGCTCAAGGGTGAGGCTGAGTTCACTCTGCCGCAGCTTGTCAAGGCCATTGAAGGCGGCAAAGACGAGGACCTTGAGGATGTGGCCGGTTTGGCCTCCATGCGTGATGGCGAGATGTGGGTCGACAACCCCGCGCCGCCGCTGATCAAGAAGTTGGACGAGCTGCCCATGCCGGCGCGCCACTTGCTGCCGACGGCAACCTACTTCAAGAACAACCCCGAGCACCTGATCTACATGTTCACGACGCGGGGGTGCCCTTTCAAGTGCATCTTCTGCCAGAAGGAACTCACCGGTCGGGGCTTCCGCGTGCAGTCCACCGAGAAGATCGTGGACGAGCTAGAGCACGTGATCAAAACCTACGATCCGGGCGTGATCCTGTTCGTGGACGAGATCCTGACCCTGCGCAAGAAACGCATCCACGAGATGTGTGACGAGATCCTGCGCCGCGGTCTGAAGTTCGAGTGGGTGGCCAACACGCGCGCCGACTGCGTGGACTACCCGCTGCTCAAGCACATGCACCGTGCCGGCTGCCGCCGTATCTACTACGGATGGGAGTCTGGAAGCCAGCGCATGCTGGACGTGCTCAAGAAGGACCTGACCCCCGAGGTGATCATTAACGCCGCCAAGATGACGCGCCGCGCGGGCATCTGGGCCAAGGTCTACCTGATCGTGGGTTCGCCGGGCGAGACGCCCGCCGACATCGCGGAGACCGAGAAGGTCCTGCGCCTCGCCGGTCCGGACCTGATCCGTATCTCGGTCTTCAACCCGCTGATCGGCACCGAGTCCTGGGACAACTACCAAGCGTCGATCGATATCTCGGACCTGTCAGAGAACTACGTGTCCAGTAACCGCTCGGGCTACAAGCACGAGCACTTCACGCAGGTGGAGCTCGAGGAGCTGCGCAAGAATATGGTGCGCTCGTACGAGCGTTGGTACTACGCCATGCCGCAGCGTGCGCGTCGCTTCTACGAGCGCAGTCTCTACTACCTTGAGAACCCGCAGTTCGGGCGTAAGCGCCTCGGCCGCGCACTGAAGTTGGTGCCGGCACCGCAGCGTCACGTGGTCACTTCGCACCACTAAGCGCCCCTAATGCCATTAGCGCCTTCCTAGATGGCGTGTCTAGAGCGGCCGACCCGCAGCTTACGAGCTGAGGGTCGGCCGCTCTCGCGTTGGTGCAGATCGGGCCAATCAGCGGGCCTTTCTTTCCATCTTGGGGGGAATTGCGTCCATCCAGGGGATTCTCAGTCTGAAGGCCTAAGGCCAGGGGCCTTCCTGTCGAACAGGAGAGACGAGTCCTTATCTCTTCCGCCATGCGGATCGCCGGGGCCTTCCCGCCCCAGCACCCCTACGCCATGCGTTTCCTTAGCTCACACACCAGCGCCCAGTCGGGCACGTTCGCCTCTCGTCGTGGATCCTTCAAAAGCGGCCTCGCACTGCTCTTGGCTTCCCTGTTCAGCGCCTGTGGAGGCGGCGGCGGTGGTTCGCCTGTCTTCCCCACACTGCTGGCACCGAGTGGTTCAGCTGCCATTGGTGGCACCTCCACCATCCTCTGGTCCGTGGGTTCGAAACCTGGATCGGTACTCATCGAACTGTCCGCCGACGGCGGCTCTAGCTTCTCTACGGTGGTCGCAGCTAGCACACCCGATGACGGCAGCTTCAGCTTCGACACGACAGGCTTCACAGACGGTGCGAACTTCCGTTTGCGCCTGACGCCGACCGATTCAAACGGGGACCTTAAGTCCTCCTACGGCAATTCGCAGAGCTTCAGCATCGACAACACGGTGCCAACCACCGTGCTGGTGGGTCCCGACGGCGGCGACCTCCTGGGCGGCAACGCTAGCGTGACTTGGACAACCACGGACGCCAACCCGGGCAGTGTGCTGCTCGAGTTGTCTTTGGATGGCGGGATGAGCTTCCCCAATGTGCTCGCAGCCACAGCGCCGGACAACGGCAGCTTCACTTGGGATACGACCGCCTTAGCTGACGGCGTCACCTATAAAGTGCGCGTTACGCCTACGGA
>JBLIOL010000379.1:0-4613 GCA_047639615.1 Planctomycetota bacterium
CCCACGCCGATGGCAACGAGTTGATCGAGCACCTTGCACCCTTGGCCGCGACCACGGAGCAGGTCTTCGTGGTGCACGGCGAGGAGGATCCGGCTCAGCGCTTCGCCGACCGGCTCTGGCAGGCGGGCTTCAAGGACATCCGTGTTCCGATCTACAAGGAACGCGTCGAGCTGCGCACACCCGCGCGCGGGTGAGCTGGGGGTGAAACGGCTGCCGGCTCCCGCCGAAATCGAATCGATCCGTTGGCCTACGAGTTCAGCCTAGTTGCGGTCGCGGGGGCGTGGGGGGGATTGAACGAGGTTGTGGCAGGCAGCCCAGATCGTGCTCGGTCTGCTTGCAATCAGCGCCAGCCTGCCGCGGCGGCGGGGCTCTTCGGTAAGGGCCCGGTTGTGGGGCAGCCGGCCGGAGCGCTCCACAGCCTCGCGATTCGAGGGTAGTGCTACCCTTTGGGACCCGTGGGCCCGGTTTGGCCGACTCTCCCTTTCCCCCCAGACTCTCTCCTGCCATGCAGCTCTCCCGACCTCGCAGTGCCCTCATTCTGGCCGCTCTAGTCTTCACCTCCAGTACCCTCGCCTACACACAGGATGGTGACCGGCAGCGCGGCGCGGCCGGTGCGAAGGCTGAAGCGGGGAAGGACAAGATCAAGGCCTACGACGAGGTCATCACGGACGAATTCAGCACCGAGTCTGGCCTCTTCCTAGTTCATAACAATGCGGGTGAGGTCTACTTCGAGATTCCGAGTGATGCGCTCGGGACCGACCTCCTGTGGGTGACGCAACTCTCGGAGACCCAAGCTGGATTCGGCTACGGAGGAACGCCGGTCGGCGATCGCGTGGTTCGCTGGGAGCGGCGCGGAGACGAGATCCTGCTGCGCGATATCAAGTACACGATCCGCGGCGATGCCGGCGATACGGTGCAGAACTCGGTCAGTGCCACTTCCCTAGCACCGATCATCGAGATCTTCCCGATCAAGGCCTGGGGCAAAGACCAGGCTCCTGTGATTCACGTCACCGGACTCTTTGTCGACGACCTGCCCGAGTTCAGCGCCAAGTCGCGGCTCAGCGCCCAGAGCGTGGATAAGAAGCGCACCTTCGTGGACTCGGTCAAGGCCTTCCCCACGAACATCGAGACGCAGGTCTTCATGACCTACAAGCTGGGCAGTGGCGAGTCGGCGCGAAGCGGCGCAGGACGTCCGCGGCGTGGCCCGCAGACGCCGAGCAGTCGGCGTGACCGCAGCCAGGGCGCCGTGACCGTCAAGCTGCACCACAGCATGGTCAAGCTTCCCGAGCGTCCGGCCCAGGTGCGCGTGCACGACGATCGCGTGGGCTTCTTCTCGGTCGCCTTCGAGGACTATGATGGCAACGACCACGAGGTGGAGACGATCCGCTACATCACGCGCTGGCGCTTGGAGAAGAAAGACCCCGATGCCGCGCTCTCCGATCCGGTCAAGCCCATCGTCTTCTATGTAGGCAAAGGCGTACCGGACACCTGGCGTGAGTACGTGCACAAGGGCATCGAGATGTGGCAGCCGGCCTTCGAGGCCGCTGGTTTCTCCAATGCCATCATCGCCCTGGATCCCCCGAGCGAGCGCGAAGATCCCGACTGGGACGCCGAGGACGCACGCTATTCGACCATTCGTTGGTTGCCCTCCACCATCGAGAACGCCATGGGGCCGCACGTCTCGGATCCGCGTACGGGCGAGATCCTCGAGGCCGACATCCTCATGTATCACAACGTGATCAAGCTGGTCCGTGACTGGTACTTCGTGCAGGCCTCGCCCAACGACCCTCGGGCTCAGAAGCTGCCCCTGCCGGACGATCTGGTCGGCGAGGCGCTGGCCTATGTGGTGGCCCACGAGGTCGGGCACTCGCTGGGGTTCCCGCACAACATGAAGGCCAGCTCGGCCTACAGCATCGAGCAACTGCGCGATGCCGAGTTCACGGCCAAGAACGGCAATGAGGCCTCGATCATGGACTATGGCCGCTTCAACTACGTGGCCCAGCCGGGTGACGGCGCGCGACTGATTCCGATCGTGGGGCCGTACGACTTCTTCGCGGTGCAGTGGGGCTACCAGCAGTACGCTGACGCGGATGCTGAGAAGCAGGCCATGTCTGCGCTGGTGGCCAAGCAGGTGGCCGACCCCGTGCTGCGCTTCGGTAGCCCCAACCCGGGCGAGGATCCCTCGCAGCAGACCGAGGACCTGGGCGCTGATCCGATTCTGGCTACGACTCTGGGCTTGAAGAACATCGATCGGGTCGCGAGCTATCTGGTCGATGCCTGCTGCTCCGAAGAGGACAACTACGACCTGCTGCGCAACATGTACGACGAGCTGCTCGGGCAGCGCAACCGAGAGCTTGGACACGTGGCCAGCCTGGTGGGTGGCTTCGTACGCTCGAACCTCTGGTACGGAGACGCGGACAAGGTCTATCACCCGACGCCCTCCGCGCGCCAACGGGAAGCGATCGCCTTCCTGCACGCCAACGCCTTCGAGACGCCCTATCAATTGCTCGACGATGACGTGCTGCTGCGACTTGAGGCGAGCGGTGCACCCGATCGAATCCTGAGCGGCCAGCGACGCCTGTTGGCAAGTTTGATCAGCGAGCAACGCATCGATCGCATGTCCGAGCAGGCCGCACGTTCGGATGATGCGTATGAGCCGATCGACATGATGCACGACATCACGATCGGACTCTGGCACGAGTTGGTGGAGCCTCCGGTCGAGATCGACCTCTACCGCCGCAACCTTCAGCGTGCGCACATCGAGCTGCTCTCCTCCCAGCTGGATGCGGAGGACTCGGAGGCGTCGGACTTGCCGGCACTCTCCAGGGGCGAGCTGGCCGCGCTGCTGGAGGCTATTAGCGCTGCACTCGAAGGTGACTTGGAGCGGACGACAAGGCTCCACCTAGCCGACATGCGCGCCCGCATTCGAGAGCACTTGAACCCGCTTCTCGAAGACTGGCCCGCCGGCGCTCCCTTCGTTGAGGTCGAGGAGTCGGGCCAGAGGTAGGACTCAGGGTCGCCTTCCAGCCACGCTGGAAGGCGACCTGAGACCCAAGAAGTCCGGGTTCGCCTCCTCCAGGGGGTGCAGTAGGACTCTTTGGGGAGATATAGTTGCATGGCGCAACGAACTGGGTGTATGGTTCAACTATGAGCAGCCCCGACACCCTCCCCACATGGCCTGAAGAGCGTATTCGGAAGCTGCGGGCCACTGCTCGGCGTCTGGTGCGGGCCCTGGGGGTCATGCACAACGGGAACCTGGAGGGGCTCGATTGCACGCCCAGTCAGTGCCATGTGCTGATCGAGCTGGCCGAGCGCGGACGCCAGACCACGGGCGAGCTGGCGGTGCTGCTGGAGGTGGACAAGTCCACGGCTAGTCGCACCCTGCGGCCATTGCTGGAGAAGGGCTTGGTGGAGGCCTTGAGCGATCCCAACGATCAGCGCACCAAGCCCATTCGGCTGACGGATGCCGGGCGCGAGTGCCTGGCCAAGGTGCACGCTTTCGGGGATCAGCAGGTGCAGTCCGCTCTGGCGCAGCTGGATGAAGAGCAGCGAGCGGCGGTGCTGCGCGGGCTCGATCTGTACGAGGGGGCGCTGCGCCGGGCTAAGGGTCAGGCGGGTGTGAGCTTTCGGCCGCTCGAGTCGCGCGATGAGCACGAGCTGGACGATTTACTGCAGCCGGGAACGGGCGCGATCGGGGAACTCTTGGGCACGGGCCACGCCTTCTTCGTCGCCGAGCGCGAGGGCCAGCTCATCGCCGCTGCCGGCATTGCGCCCCTCGCGGACGACCTGTGCGAAGTGCGCCACCTGCACGTGCTGCCGAGCGCACGCAGCGCCGGACTCGGGCGCCGCATGCTCGAGCTGTGCCTCGATGCCGCGCGCAAAGCCGGCTACCCACAGTGCTGCCTCGGCACGTTGCGACACATGCATCACGCACGAGCCCTCGGTGAAGGCGCAGGCTTCCGAGCCAGCGACCCCGCGCCCAAGGGCTGCGCCGAGCGCGCTCTCGACAGTTGGCAGCTCCTCGATCTCTAGAACTAGATACATCTCTCCCCCTGAATCCCATGACCTCACCGATGCTTCCCCTCGCGCTTTTACTCACTAGCCTGCTACCCCTGCAACAAGACTCCCCGAGTCCGCAGTGGGGCCGGCGTATCGAGTGGGCCAAGGAGGGCGCACCGCTCGCCCGCGAGCACGCTGCGCTCATCGTGGATCCCGTGCACAGCCGAGCGGTGATGATCGGGGGCTCGGGCTACCAGCCCTATGGCAAGCCCCTGGCTGACGCTTGGGCCTTCGACTGGGCCGACGAGGCCTGGTCGCCCCTGAAGCTAAGCGGGGATGAGTTCACCGCCGGCGGTTCGCGCCGTGCGGCCAGTGTGGAGAACGGCGCTTTCCTGCATGGCGGCTATGGTCGCGGCTTCGCGCCCGTAGGGGTCATGTGGCAAGCGAGCTTCGAGCAGGACGAGGTTGTGCTGACCCGCGTGGATCAAGAGAACGCTCCGCCCGCGCGCCTGCTGCACGCCTTCACCTGCGACCCCAGCGGCGAGTACTTCGTCGTGTACGGCGGCGGCGGCGAACAGGGCGTCCTCGATGACACCTGGATCGGAAGGCGCACG
>JBLIOL010000380.1:0-4611 GCA_047639615.1 Planctomycetota bacterium
CCGCAGAGCCAATCCACCACGGCCTTGGGCGCCAGTGCTTCGTTCTGACCACCCACGGTCGGGCAACCTTGGGAGAGGCCGGTGCCCGGTGAAGAAGAGTGCACCACGGCGAATCCGCGCGGCAGCCAGGTGCCGATCATGGAGCGCGAGATCGTCGGACGCTTGCTCTGGTGTTTGATCTCCGGCGGATGGGACCGCACGGGCGGCGTGTCGCCTAGCTCGTGCTTCGGGTCCCAGAAGAACTCGTTGCCACCGCCGGCGACGCCACAGAAGTAGGGGCTGGTGCGATAGATCACGGCCACCTTGAGGTCCTCCGTGTCGGTCTGCTTCTGGCGCGTCACGTCCACGTGCATGCGGTCGAGCTTGCCGTCACCGTCGGAGTCGAAGCTGGTCTCCACCCACAGGTCGTGGCGGATCCAAGCCTTCGAGTCCTTGAAGGCTTCGACCACTTGGGCCTGGCCATCCTCAAAGACGGGGTGGGCCGCCTTGCGCTTCTGGGCCGAAGCCGAAGGGCTGAGCAGGGCAACGGCTGCGAGGGCGATCAGCCCACAGGTACTACGGCGCGAGGCCTTCTTGAAAGTGGCGGAAGGAGTCATGGAATGACCCTAACCCATGCCGCTGATTAACTGGCCGCAGCAGCCAGACTTCGGGCCACGAAAAGTACGGACCAGGTTAGCCCGGTCTAGTAGGCGGGCATCAGGCGAATCAGCAAGCTCGCCAGTGCTTTCGCGTCTACCGGTCGCGGATTGAATTGAGCCGTCCACTGCTGCGCAGCCTCTTCGGCCAAGAGCTGGATGCCGGGCTGGGGCTTGCTCAAGCCCGGGAGTGTCTCCGAGAAGCCGCAGCGGCCCAGCAGGTCGCGCAGATACACCACCAGGGCCTGGCATGCCTTCCGAGGGCTGACTCCCTCCCGGGCCAGGCCCGCGAAGATGGCCAGATCGCCGTAGACCTCAGCCGTGCCCGCATCCTTCGCATTGAACTCCACCACCACCGGCAAGACGGTGCCCACGGCCAAGCCATGGGGCATGTCCAAGTGTGCACTGAGCGGGTTGGCCAAGGAGTGCGCGGCGCCGAGCATGGAGTGCTCGATGGCCAGGCCCGCGAGGGCAGCAGCGCGCAGCATGGCGGCGCGCGCTTCGGCATTGCCGGGATCCGCGAAGACTTGCAGCAAGGCCTGGCTGGCGATGCGGAAAGCCTCAAAGGAGTAGGCCCGCGAGCGCGCATTCGCCGCGGTAGAAACAGCGCTCTCGAGAGCATGGCCGATGGTGTCGAGGCCGGTACAGGCCACCACATTGCCGGGCATGCTGAGGGTCAGGTCCGGATCCAAGAGCGCCAGGCAAGGCGCCGCACCCGCGTCACCGCAGGCCATTTTTTGGTGGGTCTCGGGATCGGTGATCAGCGCGAAGGACTGCATCTCGGAGCCGGTCCCAGCGGTGGTAGGCACGGCCACGATGGGCAGCATGGGTCCCTTGGCCTTGCCCTTGCCCCAGTAGTCCTGCATGCGCCCGCCGCCGGCATAGAGGAAGGCGATGCCCTTGGCCACGTCGATGGCGGAACCGCCGCCGACGGCTAGAAACACGTCTGGCATCAGGTCCTGAGCCGCGATCAGGCCGCGGTCCACGTCCTCGGTTGTGGGATCCGCTTGCACCTCATCGAAGAGGGCACAGACCAAACCTGACTGGGCCAAGTACTCCATGGCGCGTGGCGCATGGCCCGCGGCTACCACGCCGGGGTCGGAGATCACGAGCACGCGTTGGGCGCGCAGCTCCAGGCACAGCTGGCCGATTTGATCCAAGCAGCCAGCACCCTCGATCACGCGCGTTTTCTCGTCCGGCAGAAACGGGTTCGTCACAGCGCTGGGATCTACCAACCCTGGGCGCGCTGCAGGGCGCGGCGCGAGTAGAGGAACTCGAACAGATTGCCCTCGTGAGGCTGATCCCATTCAACCTTGCTGGTGGGCAGCGGGCCGAGGTTCAAGCGCTGGATCTCGGCGCTGCTGAGCAGGCCATCCAGGAATACTTGATCGCGGGTGATGGCACTCACCACCAGGCTCGGGCCGATGCAGTCGAGCATCTGATCTTGGGGCACCTGCACAACAGACACGAAGGGGAACATGTACTCGGTGTTGGCCAGGGCGTGGTCCTGCTTATCGCAGAGCACGACCGTAGGCAGTAGATAGGCAGCCCCCCCGTGCTCCGCGCGGCGCGGCGTGCCGCGCTGCTCAGCGCACAGGTCGCGCGCACCGCCCTTCGCAAGGCCAGCCTCAATGGCGCTGTCCATAGCGTCGGCGAAGGCCGGTTTGGCAAAGGCTGCCAGGCCGGCGGCCTCATCCGTGTGATCTTTGGGTGCGAGTTCTGCCAAGCGTTCGGCCAGCGCAGTCGCGATTTCCGAAGCATGGCTAGGCGTGTAGATCGCCGAGGCATTGATGCAGGAGCGCCCGCCATTGCCCGCGACCGAGGCCACCAGCACGTCCATGTACTCCTCCCAGTTGGCAGCTTCATCGGCACCGAAGAGCACCTTGCTGCGACCTGGTCCGTGGATCTCGATGCTCTCGTCGCCGGCGTACTTGGCAGCGACCTTGGCATCTCCGAAGAGCAGAGCGCGGCCCGTACTTTCGAGTACCACGCCGGCGCCCTCGTGATCGGTGGGATACAAGCTGAAGGCCTCCGCCGGGATGCCCGCCGCCATCATGGCGCGCACCAGACGCATGGGCGTCCAGGGCTCTTCCTTCCCGGGCTTGAGTACGACCGGCGTTCCGAGCGCAATCGACGGTAACCAGAGCGAGTGCACTCCGGGTGAGTTGCTCGGCAGCACGGCACCGAGGCTGTCGGTGTTAGGCGTGTACCAAACGGGCACGCCATCGTGAGTGGCGACACTGTGGGTAGCAATGCCATTGCCGCGACCGCCGTCAATCACCGACGGGTCCATGCCGCGCAGCAAGCCGCGCAGAATGGTCGGCATCTCGCGCAGCACGAGCGCGCACTTCTCCATATTTCCACGGCACAGGCTGTGGGGCAAGCCGCTGGTGGCCGACAGGGCCGCCACGTATTCGTCCACCGTCTGGGTGTGCTCCCCGCCCACCGGCAGGGTTGCTTCCATGAAGATCTCGGCCGCCGCTTGGCAGCGCTCGATCAGCTGCGAGGTCGGGATCGCGCGCAGGATGGCGGCGTTCTTGGCGGCCTTCTTCAGGTCGCGTTTGATGATCCCGGCGTTGGCCTGGGAGACCGATGCCACGGGGCTACCATCCCGGTGCGAGCAGAGCTCGATCCGGTCGAGGGATTCATACTCCCGGCCTGCGCGCAGGATCGGAAAGTGCGGGAGACTCAATAGACACCTTCCACGATGGTCTCTTCGTTGTCGCTGTAGGGCTTGACCTGGGCCACGCCATCCCAGGGATACTCGGCGCAGGGCTCGCAGCGCAGGGCCGCGTCGCGCTCGAGGAAGCGCGGCAGGAAGAACTCGGGCGTGAGCGTGGTTAGCTCTACCCGGCCCCACTCTCCGTGGGGAACGAGCCCTCGCGAATCCTCGGGCTCGGTCACGCGCAGCACCGCGCGCGGCTGGGGCGCGTAGTAGGTCACCGAGTAGTCGTCCTCTTTGAGCGTCGGCTTGTGATGCGCCAGGCCCATGAGCGTGTTGCCATAGGTGGGCACGAAGACCACGCGCTCCTCGAGCACCTCCTCGCACAGGAAGCGCACGTTCTGAGGCGACATCTCGGTGCCGCCGCAGAAGACACCTTTGATGCCAGCGTCCGGAATCGAGATCTCGTCGCCGATGGCTTCCAAAATGCGCGGGGTGGTGAACAGGGCGTCCACATTGCGTCCCTTCAGGATGCAGAGTGCCTGATCGACCACATGCCGCATGTAGTCCTTGGCTTGGTCAGCTTGGCCGCTCTTGATCAGCTTCTTGACCCAACGCGGATCCAGATCGATGAAGTAGCAAGCACTACCGCGCAGGTTGGCCAAGTACTCGATGGCTAGGCGCAGACGTCGCGGGCCCGTGGGGCCCACCATCAACCAGTAGCCGCCGCTGGGGAAACCCTCCTCGGTCAGCGTCTCCGAGAACTCGGCGTAGTCGACCTTATAGTCATCCCAACCGATGCGCTGCTTGGGCATGCCCGTGGATCCGCCGGTCTCGAAGATCGTGAAGGGGCGTCCAGCGTAGGACTTCGGGATCCAAAGCTCGTGCGGATCCGTGCGCAGATCCTCACCATCGAAGTTATCGAAGCGCTCTATCAGATCGGCGAAGCTCTGCACCTCCTTGCGCGGATCCCAGCCAGCCTGCTCGGCGAACTGAAGCCACTTGGGAGTGCCGGTCTCGGGCGAGAAGTGCAGCCCAATGATTTCGCGCACGTGTGCGTCGAGAGCGGCGCTTGCGGCCGCGGGGTCCATGCTGGTGGTGCTCATCAGGAATTGACCATGAATTGGTCCACGTGCTCATCCGAGGGCGGGCTCGTCATCAAGCTTACGATCACAAGCGCGGCCGTAGCTGCGGCGAAGATCACGGCCACGGGCATCATGCCACCCACCAGGTAGTCGCCCTCGTGCTGGACACCCTCGAGGGTCGGGCGCACGAGGCCGTCGTAGAAGAAGTAGCCCCAGGTGGCGACCATGG
>JBLIOL010000381.1:0-4611 GCA_047639615.1 Planctomycetota bacterium
AAGTTTACCCCTGGGGGATCGGGATCTGGCCCTGTTGCGGGTGGCGTGTCTGGGCCTGATGAGCTGCGTACTCCCCCTTCAATTCTCGAGGAGCCCATTCGCAGCTCACGAGTAGTCCAGGGTCCCCGTGAACTCGTGAATACCGATGCGATTAGTGAGGAAACCACAAGAGTGCATCCAAGTCGCTTGGCCAGCGCTCCGCTCAAGCCCGCACCCCCGGAGTCACAGGTGGTGAGACAGGTAGAATGGAACGCAATTCCAGAAGAGGCTCGCGCGCGTTTAGAGCTAGCGCAACAAAAGCTCCGCGACGGAGCACCGAAAGGTGGTGCCGACCCACTCGATGCGGGCCCAAGCATTCCGATCGAGCGAACTGGTCTAGTTCGGCCGCTGGGTGCAGATCGCCACTTTACAGGTGGCAAGCCTGGGGACTACTCACCAGAAGCCGTTCGCCGTGCCAGTGAGGTACGCGAGTCGGCCGCAAGAACTGATGGCTAAATGCGGCGTTTGTGTATTATTCCAGGGCCTCAGCAAGCGATACGCGGGCGCCCTCAGGTTCAGGCCCGGGCTAGCCGATTGCTGCAGGCATGAGCTTCCGCATGCACCCGACGTACAAGACGAAGTCTCGAATCACGAACTGGGCCGAGTACGGCCAAGCCCTCGTTCAACGCGGCAACATCACCCGCTGGATCAGGGCTTAAGCGCTCAAAGGATGGAACGCGAAGCCATCCGGTCGCCGCGGGGCCCCGCAGAAGTACCCGGACCGGGCAATCGAAAGCGCGCTCACTCTTCGGCTGCTCTTCCGTTTGTCGTTCCGACAAGCCGAGGGGGTCCTGCGGTCCTTGCTTGATCTGATGGATCTCAGCCTCGAAGCCCCAGACCACACGACCCCTTCCCGGCGAGGCAAGGACCTGCAGGTAGACGTGGGCCCGGTCACCTCGAAGGAGCCGATCCACTTGATCATCGATAGCACCGGGCTGTGGATCGTGGGGGAAGGCGAGTGGGCTGCAGCTAAGAACGGAGGGCGCTGGAAGAGAGGTTGGCGCTAGCTGCACCTCGGCGTCGATCGTGCTGGGATGATCCGCACACGCGCGCTGACCGACAGCTCGGGCGACGATGCGAAGACTGGGCTCAGAGTCATCACGAAGACCAAGGGCAAGCTGTCCAGCGTCACTGGTGATGCGGCGTACGACACGGTGGCCATCTGCGGCCCGGCTGCGTCTAGAGGGGCGAGGGTCGTCGTACCTCCAACTCGAACGGCATCCGTGTCTGGCGGCAAGCCAAGGTCCGCTGCACGGGACAAGACCATTCAGAGGGTGGCCAAGGTCGGCCGCCGGAGATGGAAGCAGGAGTCGGGCAATCATCGACATCGAACCGTCGAGAACGCCTTTTTCAGATACGAGTCAATACTCGGCGACCGGCTCCACGCCAGAGGTCTAGCTGCACAGAAGGCAGAGGTCGCCATCGGCTGCAAGGTCCTAAACCGGCTGCAAGTCTTGGGCAGGCCCCGCTCGGCGGCCATCGTTCGCTGAATCAGTCAATGGAGGGAAACAGGCCGACCCGATTGGAATCATGCACCAGCGCCTCACAGTACCCGCACCCATCTCTATCGAACTCAACTAGGAAGTAGGCTCACCGTGGCGACTTGCGCTTTTCCAGCCAATGCCACCACTGCCCGCGATCCGGGAGGGGCATTCACCACAGTTGGTAATCAGGGCACCGGAGGGCGGATGAAGGTGACTGACACGATATGTCTTGAGACGCACCCGCTGCCGCTAGATCAAATGGCGCCGCCTACGTGGCGAATGAGTGAGTGATCGAGTCCCCACACGGCCACTCGATCTGGGGCGTTCCTACCGCGACACTTCCCCTCGCCTACGCTAGACTGGGTCCCAATGATCTACCTGGGACAGTGCCAAGACCTCGAGGTAATGCGACTTGTCGGAGTCGGTGCTTTTCTAGGAGACGAGACTGGGGAAGTGCTGCTGCCCTACAAGTACGTCCCGACTGGCTTGGGTGTGGGCGACTCCGTGCGCGTGTTTGTCCATACCGATTCAGATGATCGCCTGGTCGCCATCACGCGCATGCCCAGCGCGACCTTAGGCAACATCGCCGTGATGCAGGTCGTTGACCAGACCCCTCACGGCGTCTTCGTCGACTGGGGTCTGGAGAAGGACCTCTTCGTGCCCGAGATTGAGCAGCACCATTCGATGCGGATCGGGTCGCGGTATGTCGTCGAGGTGCGGTGCGATGAACGCACGGATCGGCTGATTGGCTCGACGCGACTCGGGAGGTTCTTCGACCCTCTGATTGAGTACCTGCGCCCGGGACGAGAGGTGGAGCTGTTGGTCTGGTCGTTCAACGACGTTGGCGCCCAGGTCGTGGTCGACGGTCGCCATTCAGGGCTAGTCTATTCCCATCAGGTTCCGCGCAACCTAAATGTCGGCGACGCGCTGCAGGGCTACGTCGAACGTCTTCGCGAGGACGGCAAAATCGATATCTCTCTGCGCAAGCTGGGCATGGCCGCGGGACTCGACGCCCAAGCGATGGTCCTCGAAGCCCTCCGAACGGGCGGCGACGGCTTCTTGCCGCTGCACGACAAGAGTTCGCCGGCGGATATCGCCCAGCACTTTGACCTGAGCAAGCGTGTGTTCAAGGCGGCGATCGGCAGCCTGTTCAAACGTGAACTCATCGAGCTGGAGCGCGACGGCATTCGCCTGCGTAGCGGTACTTAGAGCAAACGGATAGGCCTTCCAAGCGGCGTTGGTGCATTCATACCCCGCTCTCACGAGCCTCCACAGGGGTGTTCTCAGGTCCTCGGGTCGACCAGCCGATGGTCCGGGCATGAACTCCCGCGTGCACCCGAAGTACAAGACACGGTATCGAGTTACCAACTGGGCGGCGTATGACCAAGCTCTCGTCAACCGCGGCGACATCACCCTCTGGATCACGCCCGAGGCGAAATAAAGGCTGTTGGGCCAAGCTACCCGGTCGCCGCGGTGCTCCACAGAAGTGCACGGACCTCGCCATCGAAACCGCGCTCACTCTGCGCCCGCTCTTCCGGTTGTAGCTTAGGCAAGCCGAGGGCTCCCTACGGTCCTTGCTCGATCTGACGGACGTCAACTTGGAAGCGCCCGACCACACGGCAACGAGGGGTGGCTATTGGCTGCAAGGCATTGAACCGGCTGCTGGTTTTGACAGGCCTCGTCGGTGGTCAAAGCTCGCCAGATTCGTCAACGATGGGGAGACTTGTTGGGGGAATTGGGTTTGTGCACCAATGTCTTAAATGGGAGGGATCGTGGGGCGAGTGGTCCTCCGGTGTTCGTGGTCGGTTGGTCCGAATAAGACTACTGAGCAAGTTTGATCAGCAACCGTTGACGCACGCTGCAACAGCGGATGAAGGAAGCGACCTGAAGAGAGGGGCGCAGGGGACCAGGTCATCGCCATCGATTCGCGCAGCTACGCGACGCCCTATTTCGATCCCACACTCGCCTCGAAGTTGTTCATGTCGAAGGCCACGTCGAACGACTGCCCCGTGGCGCTCCCGGTGACAAGGATGCTGGCCACCGGTTCCCTGGATAAGGGCAGCTCGACCAGCTGCTTGCCACGCTTCAGAATCAGTCCTCTTACCAAGTATCTCCCGGGTCCCGAGACGAAGCCCACATAGCTCCCATCGCCAAGGGCGCGTAGCTGTACCTCTTCGTACGTATCACCTCCGGCAAGGCGTACTTGCACCGTAGCCCCGCCCGACAGCGTAATGGCGGGGACAGGCCGCACGAGCACCTTGGGCCCTCGCTCCAGGATAACGACGTGCTCGATGACGCCGGGTATCAAGTTCAGCGTCTGGCTCAGGTAGCCTGGAGCGCTGAGGCGACCCTCGATCGAGTCCACGGCAGCACGCCAGTGGAAGCGGCCGCTGCCAAAGGAGGCGCCCCGACCCGGCAAAAAAGGCGAGTCGAAGTGCGCAGCCTCAATACCATTGCCCTCGGCGTTGGTCACCGTGAGCGAGTATTCATGGACCTTAGCCTGCAGGTCGATACCTGCGAGGCGTGGTTCCACGCCATCAGGTGCCGGACTGGGCGTGACGCCTTGAACAAGCGCTAGCAGCGTATTGGTGGCAATATCGCGGACCTCAATGTCGCCGCCCCGCAGGCGCAGATCCTTGAGGGCGAACCTCCCGTTGGAGGCAAGGGTTCCAGGTAAGGAATCCTCCCGTTTGCCTGTCGCATCCTTAGAATTGAATCTCACCCAGTAGTCCTGGTACCTATCTTCGGGTGTCAGGAGCACACGACCGCTAAGGAAGCCAGGCTCGTCGAAGACGAAGCGCAGGTCCAGCTCACCCTGGGTGACGACACGCGCCAGTCCCGGCAGTCCTTTCGAATCCAAGCCGATCTCCAGCACCTCAGAGAACTCGGGGTCTAAATCGATCGAGTCTCCATAGATCGCGAACGAACCAGGCTGGATGATCCTGCGTAACCCAACGATCCGGCGCCGATAGCGCGAAGTGAATTCGCTCTTGACCCGCACCGTGATCCACCCGAGATCTACCGGCTCGCCTTCCTGAGTTGTGGCGTGCCCCGCTAGCAGGGGAATCCGACGTTCGAGGGTCAAAAT
>JBLIOL010000382.1:0-4575 GCA_047639615.1 Planctomycetota bacterium
GGGCCTATCGGCGGGGCCGGAATCGCCAGCCTGCAGGGCTCCAATCCCGGCCCAGCTCGCCAAGGCCTAGGCTCGCTCTGACCAGGGCCACGGGGATCGGGCCCTGGCGTAGAACCCTGTCGTGGAATTGCTTGGGGCTCAGGCCCTTCGGCCCGACCAGCTCCTGGGCTAGAGCGCGCAGTTGCAGGCCGCCGATCAGGTAGCCCACCGGATAGATCGGACCGTAGGCGTCGCCCACGTAGCGGCGCACCTCGGCGCGGGCGGTGTAGGGCTCGTGGCCGATGCGCTCCACCAGTAGATCGACCATGTCCTTTGGGCTCATCTCACCCGAGTGAAAACCGAGCAGCACAAGCACCCGTGCGCCGCGGTGCATACGCCAGAAGAGCATGCCGATGCGATCCTCGGGACCGCGCGCCCAGCCCTCATCCCAGAGCAGCATCTCCCAGTATAGGGCCCAACCTTCGATCAGGAAGGGCGTGCTGAAGGGCTGGCGGTGGCTGGCGTAGCGCTCGGCCATGTAGCGCTGTAGATGGTGGCCGGGGATCAGCTCGTGGGGCGTGACGATACGGCTGAAGTGCTCGTTGTTGCCGCGCATGCTCATGAGCTTGGTCTCGTGATCCATCTCGCGCGTGGGCGACGCCACGAGCATGCGCTGGCCGCCGTAAGCGGCGAAGGGCAGGCTGCGTTGCGCGCGCGTGCTGAGCATGTCGAAGACGAAGGTCTCGCGCACCAGGGGCTCGAGGGTCACCAGGTTGCGCTCGTCCAGGAAGCGAATGGCGCTCTGGGCCTGAGCACTCACCAGTTGATCCTGGCGCCCGGGAGCCGCGCCGAGATTGCGTACGTGCTCGAGGGCATCGCGCGAGTTGTCGAAGCCGAGCTCGCTAGCAGCTTCGGCCATGCGTGCTTCACACCAGGCCATGTCCTCTTCGGCCAGGGCCACCAGTTCGGCGGCGCTGTAGGGCAGTAGCTCGAGCTCCAGGTAATGGCTCAAGGCCTCGGCGCCCAGGGGCTCACCGATCAGGGGATCCTCGGGTTTGTCGTGCAGGCCGGCGCCCTCCTCACGCAGCAGCTTGGCGTAGGAGCGTAGGCCTTGCGCCAACTCTTCCTTCGGATGCGAAACCCACCAGGCGAACTCCGGGTGGAAGTCCTGGTAGTGCTCGTTCCAGCTTTCGAGCACGCGCGTGATGCGGCTCACCGCCTGGGCTGCACGGCGTGCATCCGTGGGGGAGAGCGGCTCGGTCGATGCTTGCTCGAAGCGTTCTTTCGCAGCGCTCTCCAGCCCCGGCAGGCTCTGCGTGATTTCTGCCAAGCGTCCGGCGATGGCCTGCGGGTCGATGGCGACCACGCGGCGACGCTCTTCCTCTAGCTGCAGAATGTCCGCGGCGAAAGGCAGCAAAGGCGCCAGTCGCGCGCGGCGTTGCTTGCCGCGTTTCAGATCCGCCTGCTCGCGCTCGATGGCGTTCTTGAGCAAGAGCCAATCCACGCGTCCGCTGCGATTCAGATCGTCGAAGTTCGCCGCTGCCAGCTGCTGCTTCCAGCCCGCGAGGAACTGCTCCAAACGCTGCGCCTGGGCCTCGCCGTCCTCTAGGTCGTAGAAGTCATAAAGGTCGCGCAGGTCCTGGTGGTAGCGCCGCACCCAATCAGCGGTTGCTTGGCCTTCGAGGGCAACCCCATCGTGGCTGGCCAACTGAGCCCGAGAGGCACCTACACCCGTCGCGAGAACGGAGGTTATCAGGGCTGGAATCAAGCACGCACGCAGTGAGGAAGCCATGCTCTAATTCTCACCTAGGGCGGGCTGGGAATCCAGCGTGCGACTGCGCCGGACCGGGTGGGTACTCAAGCAAGCCATACTGGCGGCATCAGCTGGCTGTTGGCTCCAGTCATCCGAGCCTCACGTCACTCTCGCCTCAGCAACTCGACAGCTCCCGTAGCTGGGTCATAGGACACGACAAGCTTGGAGTGCGTGTACAGATAGAACGCTGGGTGGGCCCCTTGAAATGTGGCATGCACGAGCAGGCCGGCTTGAGTCGACCCCAAGAACTGATAGGTTTCGGATGATCCTCTGGCACTTGCCTCGTCTTGCAAGAATATAAGGGTGACAGCCTTCATCTGATCCTCGCTTGATCCCTCGAGCGACGACGCCTTTCGCCCGTTCGGTGGCGTGGGGTTTGGACTATGCGGTGCCGTTGAATGCTGGACGCAGCTCCAGCTGATCATCACGAGCAGGAGAGGAATCTGGGATGCTCGCATCGTCGGCGGGGGGGGGCGTCGAGAGAAGGGCGCGTGCACCTGTCGTGAACCAGGGCCGGGCGGTCGCGACTTGGATTGGGCAATCTACTAGGCCCAAACCATAGGGCAGGTCACACGACCGGCTGCAGGGGGCTGAAACCTGCTGCTTAGCACTCCAATGGGGAAGGGTCTCCCCATATGGGGAGGTTTCGGGGGCCGTCTAGCCCTGCTTCAGGCCGTGCTTGTCGAGCCGGTAGAGGAAGGCCTTGTAGGGCATCCCCAGCAGCTTCGCGGCCTGGGTGCGATTGCCCCGGGCCATGTCCAAGGCCTGCCTCAGAACCTCGCGCTCGTGCTCCTCCCAGGCCAAGCCGGAGGCGGGCAATTGGAAGTCGCCAGTGCCGCCTTCGGCCGGATCCATGTCCGGCGGCAGGTCCAGGGGCGAGACCTCGCCGTCTTCCGCAAGCAGTACCAAGCGCTCGACCACGTTGGCCAGCTCGCGCACATTACCCGGCCAGGGATGGTCCAGGAGCTTGCGCGTGACGGCGCTGGGGAAGCGCGGTTCCGGGCAGCTGTGGCGTCTGGCGGCGGCGCTCATGAAGTGCTCGATCAGCAGCGGGACGTCCTCGCGCCGTTCGCGCAGGGGCGGCATCAGCACGGGCACTACGGCCAATCGGTAGTAGAGGTCTTCGCGGAAGCGACCGGCTTTGACGGCCTCTTCCAGGCGTTGGTTGGTAGCGGCCACGATGCGCACATCCACATTGCGCTCCTCGTTGCTGCCCACGGGGGTGATGCGGCGTTCCTGTAGCACGCGCAGCAGCTTGGGCTGGGCCTCGAGCGGCAGCTCGCCGACCTCGTCCAGGAAGATCGTGCCGCCCTCGGCAGCCTCGAAGCGGCCCGTGCGGTCGCGGTCGGCGCCGGTGAAGGCCCCCTTGCGAGCGCCGAAGAACTCGCTCTCCACGAGGCCCTCGGGGATGGCGGCGCAGTTGACGGCCACGAACGGCTTGCTGGCGCGGGAGGAGAGCGCGTGTAGGGCGCGCGCGCAAAGCTCCTTGCCCGTGCCGCTCTCGCCGCCGATCAGGACGGTGGCGTCCGTCGGGCCGATCTTCTCGAGTGTGCGGTAGAGGCGCTGCATGCCGGGCGCCTTGCCGATCATGTCCACCAGGGAGGCGCGCTCGCCGCGGGCTGCGCCCAGTTCAGCTACGAGCCGGCGGTTCTCATCGGCCAGGGCGCGGGCGCGCAGGGAGCGCTCTACGGAGAGCAGCAGGCTCTCGCGCTCGAAGGGCTTGGCCAGGTAATCGTCCGCGCCGCGGCGCACGGCTTCTACGGCGCGCGCGATGGTGCCGTAGGCGGTCACGATCACGAAGGCGGTGGTGGGCCAGCGCTGGCTCACACGCTCGTACAGGCTCATGCCGTCCATGCCCGGCAGCTTCCAATCGGAGAGCACCAGATCCACGGGCGCATGCTCCAGGGCCTCGAGCGCTTCCTCGGCTGAACCGGCGGGGCGTACCTCGTAGCCGGCGGCCCCGAGGAGCTCCACCAGCAGCTCGCGCTGGGCGGGCTCGTCCTCGACAACCAGCAGTTTCTTGGCGCTCATGAGAGTTGCTTACGCTGCTGCAGGACCATGCGCGCTTCCGTGCCACCGGTGGCGCGGTCCTTCAATTCCAAGGAGCCGCCGTAACGGTTGGTTGCGATGCGCTGGGCCAAATAGAGGCCCATGCCGGCACCTTCGGCCTTGGTGGTGGTATGCGGCGTGAAGAGCCGTTCGCGTACTTCAGGTGCCAGGCCAGAGCCTTCGTCCAATACCAGAACCTCGACCCCGTCCGGCAATGGACGCACTACGACTTCGACCAGGGATCCGGGCGGGCTGGCTTCCACGGCGTTGACCACGAGCACGTGCAGGACGGCCCGCAACTCCGCGCCGATGCCCGCGATAAGGGCCGGTCCGGAGGCCACGACCTTGGTGTTGGCTTGGCCGTTGGGATCCTGCAGGAGCTCCAGGGCCACGTCCCGGGCTAGGTCGACCACGTCCACATCTTCGAGCACTTCGCCGCCGCTGCTGGAGAGCGCGAGCAAGGTGCGCAGGGTGCGGTCCACGCGGCCGATGTGGGCACGGGCGGTGGCGGCTAGCTCGGGGTTGGGTTCGGTGGCGAGCTTGTCTACGGAGAGGCCCAGCACGTGCAGCGGGTTGCGCAGGGAGTGGGCTAGGCCGCGGGCTAGGTCGCCCAGTTCGGAGAGGTGCTGACCTTCGCGCAGCTGCTCGGCCTCGGCGTCCAATTCCGAGAGGCGCAATGACATGGCGTTGAAAGCTGCCAGGGTTTCGCGCACCTCGGCGTCGCCTTCGGGCTC
>JBLIOL010000383.1:0-4555 GCA_047639615.1 Planctomycetota bacterium
CGGCCTTTGGCGGTATTCGTCGAATGGAGTATCGCACGGAGGAGGAGGCTCTCTTTGACTGCCTGCGGCTCTCGCGCGCCATGAGCCGCAAGTGCCTGCTCGCGGACCTGCCTGCAGGCGGCGCCAAGATGGTGCTGCTGGATCGCGAGGACGTGGACTGGGCTTTGGCCTACCAGGCCGTAGGGCGCGCGGTGGAGCGCCTGGGTGGGAGCTTTTACACGGGGCCCGATATGGGCACCGGGGCCGAGGATTTGGCCCATGTGGCCACCGAGACGAGCTTCGTCACAGATCCGGGCCCGGAGGGGCCCGGCCTGCTTGGGGAGGCGACCGCCGAGGGCGTCTTCGCCAGCATAGGGGCCGCGCTCGAGCACATGGACGGGGCGGCGGATTGGCCTAAGCGCAAGATCGCGATCCAGGGCCTCGGGGCCGTGGGCTTTGAGCTGGCGCGCTGCTTGGTGAACGAGGGCGCGCACGTGCTCGCTTCGGACATCGATCCGGCCAAGACCGAGCGCGGAGCCAAGGAATTGGGCCTCGAAATCCAGGCTCCCAACCGTGGCCTCGAGGTGGAATGCGACGTGTTCGCACCCTGCGCCCTGGGCGGAATTCTGCACGATCTCAGCGTCGAGCGGTTGGCCTGCCGGGCGGTGGTCGGTGGGGCGAATAACCTGCTTGCCAGTGCCTTACATGGAGAACGGCTCCACGAACGAGGCATCCTCTACATCCCAGACTTCGTGGCCAACGCTGGGGCACTCATCCGGGGTACTCTTTTCCACTTGGAGGGCGAGCGAATCACGCCCAAAGAAATCGGTGAACGCATTGCGTGCACGGTTGCCCAAGTCCTGGAAGAGACCCGCGCAAGTGGTCATTCCCCGGCACGGGTAGCCGTCGATCTCGCCGATGCACGCCTAGCAGCCCAGCGCGAAAATTCACCCTCAACCTAAACTGGCGCTCGCGCCGAAAAGGGACCGCTGTCGTTCTTCACAGCACCCGGATTCCTTGACGACTATGTGGACTGCCATGAAACGCCTGACCGGATACTTCTGCGCCGCTCTCCTCCTGGCCGGAAGCTCCTCAGCCCTCGCACAGGAAGGTACGACCGAAGCCTCGGCTCCGCTCGAACCGCAAGCGTCCGACGATACCATCGCCGCTAAGAATCCCGACCTGGTGGTCGCGAGAGGGAAGGACCGTTTACCGCTCGTGATTCCGGCGAACGAAAAACTGATCTATGACATCGTATTGGATGTGGCTTTGATCGGTCGCACGCGGGTGGGGAGCTTGGTGCTCTCCTCTGGCGTAGAAGCATTCCGCGAGGGCCTGCCCCGCGCGGGCCAGCCGGTGGAGGCTTCCACCCGTCGCGCGGGCTGGACGCGCGCCGTGGCGAAGGGCGGCTATCTGGGCTATTCGATGGAGCATACGATCGAATCGCGCTTGCTGCCCCAGGAGTGGCCGGCGGTGATCGTGCGCAATACGCAATCGGGCACCGAGAGTCGCAGTCACCACATCATGTACGGCCGTCGCAATGGTCAGGACACGCTCTGGTACAGGCGCACGCACCACTGCAAGGGTTGCGACCGCGAGGAGCATTTTCTTGAGGGCGGCCTGACTCGGCGCGACCCCTACCACTGTCCTAAGTGCAAGCGCGGCGAGCACCGGATCTGGGCTTCGCCTTCGCTTAAGACCGTGCCCGGTGGCGCGGTGGACATGCTGACTGCGATCCATCTGGCGCGTTCGCTGGTGCTGTCGGAGTCCGAGCAGGTCGGAGCGCCGCTCTTGGACAAGAGTTGTTGGTGGGATCTAACGCTCTCCAGAGGCGACCTTCAGGTGATCAAGGTTCCGGCCGGAGAATTCCGTGCCCAAGCGATTAAGCTCGCCCCTGGTACACCGGAAGGCGAGGAGCGGACAGAGCGTTTCAAGGGGCTCTTCGGAATCCACGGAACACTGTCCATCTGGCTCGATACGGCCACTGGCGTGCCTTTGCGCATTGAAGGCATCGTGCCCCTCGGGCCGCTCGATCTGGATGTATCCGTCGAGCTGCGCAACTCCAGCGGCGTGCCCGCCGGCTTCCTCAAGGCGAAGTAGGGAGCGGGGCTAGTGCGTCTGGACGTACACCTGTCAGAGAAGTGTTTCAGGTTGGGTGGGAAAACGGCGGCGATTGGTGCGGCTCCGTATGGTCGGGCGCCGTCGGTTCCGAGCTGCCTTACGCGAGCGGTGTTTCCACCAGTGTCGCCGTTAGCGGGCCGTCGCCTAGGCGGAAGACGGTGCCCGGCTCTTGGTGCTTGCGCTTGATGTAGGCCAGGGCCATGCCGCCGTCGAGGGCGAAGGAGTAGGCCCAAGAGGTGACCACGCCCAGGTCGCGCCATTCGCCGGCGTCCTCGCGGTAGAGGCGCGTGCCGGGGGGGACGGCGTCGTCGCCTTCGACCGAGAGGCCCATGAGGCGCTTGTTGAGGCCGCCGTAGGTGTCGATCTTGGCGACCACCTCTTGGCCGATGTAGCAGCCCTTGTCGAGGCTGAAGGCCTGCTCCCAGCGGGCTTCCTGGGGATAGACGTTGTCGTCCACGTCCACGGCCCAGGCGGCGACGCAGGCTTCGACGCGCAGGGAGTCGAAGGCCACCAGGCCACCCGGCTGGGCGCCGGCGGTGGTGAGTGCTTGCCAGAGTTCCGGGGCGCCTGCCGGGCCGGCGTCCAAGGTCCAGCCGGGGAGTTCGCCGAGGGGGGATTGGGCTAGGCGCAGGGTGCGGCCTTGGTGGGTGAGCTCCAGGTGGCGCCTGTCGCCGCTGGGCGGGGCTTGGCCGAGGACCTGTTCGATGAGCTGCGCGGCGGCGGGGCCCAGGAGGCGCAGGGGGGCGCTGTCGGCGCTGGCGTCCGTGAGGGTTAGATCCTCGCTGAAGAGGTACATGTCGAGAGCTGCCAGCAAGCCGGCTGCGTCGCCGGGCTTTGCGCCTAGGCGAAAGCCCGTATTCGTGCGCTGGAGCTCGATTGCATGCAGAATCTTGCCCTTGGCGGAGAGCAGCAGATTGGCGTTCCCTTGGCCGCTTTCTAGGCCCTTGACTCGATTGGCTAGCAGGCGATGGAGGAAGGACTCAGCATCGGAACCGTCCACCAGGACAGCCTCGGCATCGCTTTCGTCCAGTAGGAGTGCGCTTTTTCGTCCGGCGGAGTATTCCGCGGGGACGTCTCCATAGGTCAGAAGTTGGGCGCTGGAGTCGTCGGCGGTCAGGCGTGCGCCGGCCGAACGGTGTAGTTCGAGGAGAGGAACGATGGACACGATGAAGGATTTGTTGGCCGGCTATTTGGAGGGAGGTCGTCGCAGGGTCGGGAGCTTCGCGGCAGATTGTCGCACGGGAGCCTACGCAGAGCTTCGAGCTTCTTGACTTCGAAGGTTGTAGCGCGAAGATGCGTCGGTCTTAAGCCCTGTCCCGACCATTGCGTCCGGCGATCATACGAGCGCTCTCCAGCCTTGGAAAGTGAGCGCAGATCGGCATGCTTTACGGACAGGCCATTCCTGAGGCAGTTGATGTCCGACCAGACGAACCCCACCTACCGGCGTAATACAGCCGGCCTCCTTCTTTGCAGCCTGGCCTTGGGAGCTGTCGCCTCGTGCGATATGAACCCCGGCCACGCACCCATCGAATGGAGCTTGTCCCAGCAGACCCACGATCAATTCGAGGAAGCTGGAATCCCGCCCTCCGCTGAAGCCCACCTGTCGGGTGCGCTAGGACTGATGTTCGGTGAGGCCGAGCATCCGTACTTCCTTCAGACGGAGGACATGCTGGATGACGAGTTTTATCCCAACGATGGGGGCAAAGCGGAACTCTCCGAGGAGGTTCTGGATGAGCTCCGGCACGACAACCGGCTGCGGCGCTTCAAGTCGCAGATCGCGCTGCTGGAGGTGGGACGTTACGACGACATCCGGCAGCCGCTCTTCGCCGCTGACCTTTGGGATAGGTGGCAGACGGAGTTTGCCCCCTTGCACAACCCGGAAGCTGGCGAGGATGGCGAGCCCGGTGCGGCGGTGGCAGCGGATGCGGCCCACCCTGACCCCTACTACAGCTCGGAGGAAGCACCCACCTGGGAACAGGAAGCGGTCGCCCTCTTCGAGAACTGGTACCCGACCCTCGGCGAGTCCGCCGAGATGTACCGTCAGCAGTGCTTGCACTGTCACGGTAACGAGGGCGGCGGCGACGGACCCACCGCGGCCTACCTGGTTCCGCGTCCGCGCGACTACCGCCAGGGCAAGTTCAAGCGCGTGACGGTCGATCGCAACGGTCGACCGACCCGCGGCGACCTGTTCACGATCCTGAACGAGGGCATCTACGGTTCGGCCATGCCGAATTTCAAGCGCTTCTCGCGCGGCGAGTTGGAAGGCCTGGTGGACTACGTTCGCCTGCTTTCCATGCGTGGCGAGAACGAGCTGATGCTGGCTCTCTCGACCCTCGACAGCGACAACGGCGACGTCCCCCTAGGTGATGTTGAGGAGACCTACTCGCTCATCTGGAGCAAGTGGCAGGCTGCGGAGGACAAGGTCATCCAGCTGGAAGGCGACGTCTTGCGTGCC
>JBLIOL010000384.1:0-4530 GCA_047639615.1 Planctomycetota bacterium
CGCGCATGCCGTCGATGGGGCCCGTGTAGTCCGGATCGAACTGGGAGTGGTAGGGCTCGGGCGATACGTAGGGATCGTGCGCATCAAAGAAGTGCGCGAAGAGGAAGAAGGGCTGGTCCGTGCCGCGGGCGTGGTGTTCGTCGAGCCAAGCGCTGGCGCGCTCGACGACCTCGGGCGAGGTGTTGTGGGCGGCGTCGAAGAGCGTCGGGTGCGCCTTTGCGAGGGCCTGCATTCCGTCCACGTCACCGGCCTCGCGCAGGCGTTCGAACTCGGGCGCTACTTCAGGGTGCGAGTAGAAAGTGTGGCCCAGGCGCTCCCAGGTCTCGAAGCCGGCGCCGAAGCCGAAGCGGTCCTCGAGGTACTTCCAGGTGTAGAAGCCGGCGCAGCGGTAGCCCTTGTTCTCGAGGGCCTCGCTCACGAAGCGGCCGCGTAGCAGCGGCGGCACGCTCTCGCCATCGGCGTCGGTCAGCTCCCAGCGACGGTCATCGTCGATGCCGTGCACGCTGATGGCTTGGCCCGTGAGCATGGAGAGGTGCGCGGGCAGGGTCCAGGAGGTGCTCGACTGGCAGCGCTCGTAGCGCACGCCTTGGGCGGCCAGTGCGTCGAGGCGCGGGCTGGTGTCGCGCTCGTAGCCGTAGCTGCCCAGATGATCGGCGCGCAGGGTGTCGATGCTAATCAGCAGCAGGTTCGGTGCGGGGGGCTCGCCGCCGCAGGCGCCTAGGGCCAGGGCTAGGAGTGTTCCTAGGAGACCTGCTAGCAGGTTTGCCAGGGGGCGGCGCGTGGGGTGGTTGAGAGGCATGCGAAGGGCTTTTGACTTTATGACTCAAGTGGAGACAGGCCTGTCCGAGAACCTATGCATAACCGATCCCCCGTTATGGAGCCCGTCTCGAACAGTACTCGCCTCGATCTGCCCCCGGTCGAACGATCTGATTCACAGGCGGTTACGGAGGAGCGCGCCCCCCGGGGCACGCAGGGATCGGACCCCACTGCTGCCTTGCCCCGGGATATCCGGGCGCTGTTGGCAGCAGCGCTGGCCGCCGAGCTCGGTGGAGCGGCAAAGGGGGGTGCGGATACTCAGCCCGCACCCTCCTCGCCGCTCCTCGCCGACGCCTTGGGGCCCCTGCTGGCCGCTCTGACCGGTCTGACGGCAGCTAATCCAGCTGCTGGTCAGGCCGGTGAGGCGGCTGCTGGCCTGGATGCAGCGCTCGTGGCGCGCCTGCAGGAGCTGGTCTTCCAGCCTGGAATGGACGCCACGGACCTGCGCCGCGTGGCTGCGCTGACGGCGCAGGTGCCCCCGGAAATGATGGGCGGCACAGGTGGAGCCCTGGCCGTGCAAGCGCTCGTAGCCCTGGTGGAATCTCAGCTAAGCCAGGGTGTGCAGGGCGAGCAAGGCCTGTTCGCTTTCGAGGTGGCGGGCACGCGCGTGGGGCTTGGTCAGGCCGTGGAAGCGGTACTGACTGGCTTGCGTGTGATGCTGGGTAAGGAGCTGCCCAATTTGGAGCTACTGCGCTCGCTCGGTCCGGAATTCCAGGCCAGGCTCGCGCCGGCTTGGCTCGCTGCGGAGGGGCCTTCGCCCTGGACGAAGGCGCTGGCGCAGTTGCCCGCAGGTAGCCTGATGGCGGGGCGCGAAGGCGCCTTGCTGCGGGCCATGCACAGCGGCGCGGACCCGGCCCAAAGGCGCATTTTTCAGCGCTTGGCTGGGCAGGCTCAGGAGGCGAATATGGGCGCGCGCTTGGACGCCGCCATGGTCGATCGCCCGGCGGGTGCGGCCACGGAGATGCTCGACGAACTGCGGCACGCGCTGGAGCTCGATCGCTTTGGTGTGGAGCAACGCCAGCGCGTCGAACACACGCTCAACTGGAGCCTCTTGGTTCCGGACGACGCCGGTTGGGCGGCCATGGAGCTGGCCATGGGCCAGCGCAAGAGGGGCGCGAACTCCGACGAGGAAGCGGATGGCACCTATCGCGTGGTGCTGGCTACGAATCTCTCCGGACTCGGGCCGCTGCGTGCGGATGTGTTGGTCGGCCCCGGTCGTATCGCCGTGCGCTTGGAAGTCGAGCGCCCTGAAACGGCGCAGGCCTTGCGCCAGGTCTCGGCGCGTTTGGAGGCTAGCCTCGCGGCGGAGAACCAGCGCGTGGTAATCGCCGTGGTCGATAGCCCCGGTGGACTCACGCCGGTGGCGCCACCCAAGCCGCAGCCCGCGACCCCGGCTGGCACCGGCCTATTGGATGTGCGCGCATGAGTGCTCCCACGAGACGTGCGGTTGGTTTGCACTACGAAGCGAGCCGCGAAAATGCCCCGAAGGTCGTGGCCAAGGGCAGCGGCGAGGTGGCGGAACGCATCGTGAGCATGGCCCGCGAGAGCGGCGTGCCGATCGAGCACAATCCAGACCTGGTGGAGCTCCTGGCCGTGAGCGAGGTGGGGGACGAGATCCCCTCGGAGGTCTTTGGGGCGGTGGCGCGCTTGATAACCTTCCTGTGGGCCTTCAACGGCGAGCGACTTTCCGAAGGCTGAGGATCCGGCGGGCAGTCGGCGGAGCTACATTGCTCCTATGTCCCTGCCGCTCCTAGCTCTGACCCTTGGCGATCCTGCGGGCATCGGTCCTGAGATCGCTGCCAAGGCTCTGGCGCGGCCGGAATTGGCCGGTGCGGCGCGGGTGCTTGTGGTCGGTCCGCCGAGTGCGCGTCCGGGTGGGCTCGAGGATGCGCCCGATGACTTGAGCCAGCTGCCTGGGATCGGGTTCCGGGCCACGGCCGAGGTGCAGGGCTCGTTTGTGATGGGCGCGGCCCAGGCGAATTGCGGGCGCGCGGCCTTGGAGGCTTTGGCGCTGGGTGCTGAGCTAGCCCAGGCGGGCCTAGTGGATGGGCTTGTGACCGGGCCGGTCTGCAAGGAGGCCATGCACATGGCGGGCGAGCCGGTGGAGGGCCAGACGGAGTTGCTGGCGCGCTGGGCGGATTGCGAGCGCTTCGAGATGATGGCGGTGGCGGGGGACTTGCGGGTGATGCTGCTGACGCGGCACATGCCGCTGACCGAGGCCATCCGGTGCCTGGATCCGGTGGCCATCGACGGGCACCTGGGGCTCTTTCACGAGACCTTGCAGGGGCTCGGCATCGAGGCTCCGCGCTTGGCGGTGGCCGGGCTCAACCCGCATGCGGGGGAGGGCGGCCTGCTGGGCGAGGAGGACGCGGCGCTGGTGGCGCCGGGCGTGCGCGCGGCCCAGGCCCGCGGGCTGAATGTGAGCGGTCCGCGCTCCCCGGACACGGTCTTCTTGGAGGCGAGTGAGGGCCGCTGGGACGGGGTTCTGGCGCTCTACCACGACCAGGGATTCATCCCCCTGAAGCTGCTCAGCCAGGGCCGCGGCGTGACTCTGATCGCCGGATTGCCGTACCTGCGTGTCAGTCCGGTACACGGAACGGCCTTCGATATCGCCGGTGAGGGTCTCGCTGATGAGGAAAACCTGCTGGAAGCGCTTCTGCAGGCTTCACGCTGGGCCAATTCTGCCGAGTAGGTAGAAGTCCGTACCCACTGGCTCCTAGTCAGCCTGGCGCGGGTATTCTGAAGCATCGGCCCTCTCTCTCTGGGCCAGCTTCGGCCACTCTCAGTATCTCTCAGTATCTCTCCGGCCGCCCCCCTCCTCGCCTGCCATCATGATTCAGCGGAAGAAGAAAATCGTTCTCTACCAGCCCAAGCAGGTGGACGACAGCCTCGGTGCCGAGTCCAGCAAGGACATGCTGCCCCTGGAGCTGCTGACGATCGCCGCCTATCCGCTCGCGGACGGCTACGACATCGAGATCATCGACGGCAGCCTGTACTACGGCGACGCCGGGCACCGCGCCCTGCTGGAGGCCTGCGAGGGCGCCATGCTCGTGGCCACCACGGGCATCCTCGGCTACATGGTCAACGACGGCTACCAGGCCATGACCAAGGTCAAGGGCAAGTTCCCCGACCTCAAGGCCGTCATCGGCGGTTGGTTCGCGAGCGTACGCCCGGACCTGCAGCTCGAGACCGGCATGTACGAGGCTGTGATCCTCGGCCAGGGCGAGCTCACCTTCCGCGACGTGGTGCGTGCCATCGACGCCGGCGAAGACCTGGAGCAGATCCCCGGCCTCGCCCTCTGGCGCGACAACGCTGTGTTCAATACTGAGCGGCGCACCGTCGTTGGTTGGGACGAGATCCTGCAGGTGCCGTGGCACATCCTCGACATCGAGCCCTACAAGCTGCACCAGATGCGCGCGCAATCCGCGGGCGACGTGCTGCGCATGCCGACGCCGCCTTGGATGGGCCGCGCTAAGCCGTACTTCGGCATCACCTACTTCGGTAGCTATGGTTGCCCCGAGCCGTGCACCTTCTGCTGCTCGCCGATCGTCACCGATCGCCGCTGGAAGCCGGTGCCCGCCGATCGTTTGCTCGACGATCTCGAAGCACTGCAAGACCGCTGGGGCTTCGACGCCGTGCGTTTCCACGACGCCAACTTCGGTGTCATGGAGAAGCGCAGCCGCGCCATCGCCTCGGGCATCCTCGAGCGCGAGA
>JBLIOL010000385.1:0-4522 GCA_047639615.1 Planctomycetota bacterium
CAGACCAGCATGAAAATCAGCATGGCTCAAAGCCTAGCACGTGTGTGATTAGCCCGGTTCGTTAGCATGGCGGGCATGCAGTTCGTCGCCCGCTTCGTACCGTTCATTTTTGGCGTGATAGGGATCGGTGTGATCTTCAGCATGTGGACCTGGGAGGACGATTGGACTGCGCCACCCACGATCTTCAAGGTCTTCGCAAGCTTGATCGCCTCCGTGTTCTGCGTGGTCGGTTTTGGCGGCGCTTTCTTTGGGCCAAAATTTGCCCGCAGCGGCCGGTCTGGCCGACGCAGAGGCCGCAAGCGACGCAGGCACCAATCCCGGGGCGACGGCTACACCTGTCCTCATTGCCAGGGCGGTCTAGAATCCCAAGTCGAGGTCTCCCCAAGTGGCGACGTGAAGTGCGCCTTCTGCGAACGCTGGTTCAACATCCACGACTGAGTTCTGACGTTTTGTGCCTGACCCAGATCGTCAGAACTCAGCGCGGGTAAGGTAGGAGGTATGAAGATTTCGATCCTCGTGCTGCTGCTCACTAGCTGCGCTGCCCGCCAGCCGCTTGTTCCGCGTTGGACACCGCTCGACACGGGCTCGGACGCCAGTTTGCGCGGCGTGTGCGTGGCTGCCGATGGCAGCGTTTGGATCAGCGGTTCGGGCGGCAGCGTCCTGCGCAGCGATAACCAGGGCGCTACTTGGAAAGCGGTCGGACCGAACGATACCGAAGGCGACTATCGCGACGTGGAAGCGCTCGATGCCCAGCGCGCCTACGCCATCCGCATCACGGAGCCGGCCCAGGTCATCGCCACCGAGGACGGGGGCGCCACTTGGCAGGTGCGCTACGAGGCCGACAACCCGGCCTCCTTCTACGACTCGATCTGCCTCTTGGAAGGCGGCGGCGTACTGAGCTTCGGCGACCCCCAGGACGGCGTCTTCGAAGTCCTGCGCTCCACCGATGGCCAGAGCTTCGAGCCCGTCTCCGCCGTCGAGCTCCCGCGACCGCGCCAGGGCGAGGCCGCCTTCGCCGCCAGCGGCACCTGCATCGTCAGCTACGGCCGCGAGCGCGCTTGGATCGCCACCGGTGGCATGGCCGCGCGCGTGCTGCGCACCACCGACGGCGGCCGGCACTGGATCGCCGCGGAGACGCCCATGCGCCAGGGCGCAGAGACCACCGGCATCTACTCCGTGGGCTTCCGCGACGGCTCGCGGGGCGTGGTGGTGGGGGGCGACTACACCCAACCGGAGACCCCGGGCCAGAACGCCGCCTTCACCAAAGACGGCGGCCGCACATGGATTTCCGCCGATGTGAATCCCGGCGGCTACCGCTCCGCAGTGGTGCCGATCCCGGGCGAGCGCGGCCTCTGGCTGGCCGTGGGCCGTGCCGGCAGTGACCTGTCCCGAGACGGAGGTCGCACCTGGAGCCCCGCAGAGGCCGATCGGGGCTACTTCGCCCTGGCCTTCGGGCCCGAGGGCACAGGTTACGCCGTCGGCGCAGACGGCCGCGCGGCCCGCATCGACTGGGTACGGCCCGATTGAAGATCTGGGGCTCGTTTCACGTTACAGGCCCCCTCCCATATCCCCCCAGCGGGGGACTCGCTAGGCTCTGCGCGACCGACCTTAGAGGACCCTCGCCATTACTGACGCCAAGCAACCCAGCCAGTCGAAGAGTAGTTTCAATACCTTCGGCCTGAGCAAGAACATCCTGCGTGCCGTAGCCGACGCAGGCTTCGAAGAACCGCGCCCGATCCAGGCCAAAACGATCCCCCAGGCCATGTCTGGCCGGGACGTCTTGGGCCTTGCGCAGACTGGCACGGGTAAGACCGCAGCCTTCGCTCTGCCGATTCTCGAGCAGCTCTCGAAGCGCGGCTTCAAGTATCCGCGCGCGCTGATCCTGGCGCCCACGCGTGAGCTCGCCATCCAGACCCACGCCGAGATCGGCGTGCTGGCCAAGTACACCCAGCTGCGCGCCGTAACCGTCTTCGGCGGCGTCGGTGCGGGCCCGCAAGTGCGCTCCCTGCGCGCGCGCCCGGACATCATCGTGGCCTGTCCCGGTCGCTTGCTCGACCTGCTCTCCAGCAGCGACGTGAATCTCTCCGCCATCGAGATTCTCGTGCTCGACGAAGCCGACCACATGCTGGACATGGGCTTCCTGCCGGACATCAAGCGCATCCTGAAGTTCCTGCCCCAGGAGCGTCAGAACCTGCTCTTCTCGGCCACCATGCCCAACGAGATCCGCTCGCTCACGGATCGCGTGCTGCACGACCCGCACGTGGTCGAGCTGGCTATCAGGGCACCTGCCGAGACCATCGATCACGCGCTCTATCCGGTGGAGCAAGCGCGCAAAACGGCGTTGCTCAAGCACCTACTCGAGGGCGAGGACTTCCGCTCCGCCATTGTCTTCCTGCGCACCAAGCACCGCGCCAAGCGCCTTGCCCGTGACCTGGACAAGGCCGGCCACCGCGCTATCGCCCTGCAGGGCAACATGAGCCAAGGCCAGCGTACGCGCGCCATGGAAGGCTTCCGCGAGGGCAAGTTTGACGTGCTCGTCGCCACCGACATCGCCGCGCGCGGTATCGATGTGGCTAACGTCAGCCACGTGATCAACTTCGACATCCCGGGTACGCCGGATGCGTACACGCACCGCATCGGCCGCACGGGCCGCGCGGAAAAGAAGGGCAAGGCTTGCACCTTCGTGACCCACGAGGACTTCCCGTCCATCAAGGCCATCGAGCGCAAGCTCCAGATGCAGATCCCGCGCATCAAGCTGCGCGACTTCTGGGTCGAGGGCGAGGGCGAGGACTCGGCCGAAGCGCTCGAGCAAGGCGGCGGCTGGAGCCGCGGCCGACCCATCTCCCGCGGCGGCCCGAGCCGCCGAGGCGGCGGTGGTGGATTCGCACGTCGTTCTCGCGGAGGTGGTGGTGGACGTGGAGCCAGCCGTGGCGCGCGCTCCACCGGCGGCGGTGGCCGCGGCCGACCGGGCAGCTCGAGCAGCTTCGGCAGCTCCGCTGGCGTCTCCTTCAGCCGCAGTGGCGGTGGAGGCTCCTCCAGCAACGCCCCCGCCGCGCCCAAGTCCGACTTCGGTGCTGGCGTCGAGGGCGGCCAGCGCCGTACCAGCGCTTCCAAGAGCCGTTCCAAGGGTTCCAAGCGCAAGGATCGCATGGGCGGCGGCCCGCGCCGCGGTTCCAGTGGCAGGCGTCGCACAGGCGGTCGTAGGGGCCGTGGCGGCTCTGGACGTCACTAACGGGACGTTTGCGTTCCAGCGGGGTGCGGCCTCAGCCCTGCTGGGCTAGGCTGCCCCGCATGCGACTTACCAATTGGATGCAGGGCCTGACCCTGTTCGCCGTGTTCTCCTGCAGCTCCGCGGAGCCTGCAGCCGAACCGGCCGCTACCAACACCGACCAAGCGACCGACCAGGCCGCCGACCAGGCCACCGACGCCGCCCCCGCGCTGGAGACCGATGACGCCACCAGCGCCACCGAGATGGCCGACGCTGCGCCTGCCGCTGAGGTGGCTGACGACGCTGCTGACGCCGTAATGGCCGATGCTGCTCCCGCCGCAGACATGGCTGATGCGACGGACAGCAAGCCGGAGGTGCGCTACTACCTGCTCTCCACCGCCTGACCTTTCTGCGCCAAAGTGACAGCCGCCGTGAGCGAGCTGGAAACAGAGTATGGAGATCGTGCGAACTTCGTGATCGTGTCCCCGGAGGACACGCAAAAGGCCACCGCTGACATCGAGAAGTACGGCTTCACCGACAACAAGCATGGCCTAGTCGTCTTCGACGCCGCCGGCGAAGTGGTCGCCAAAATGCCGGGTCACGACTACCCCAAGAGCGACATCGAGGCCAACCTCAAGTTGGCCCTGTAGAGCGCTTCTCGCCTACAGTTCGTCGCGGCGCCAAGCGCTGCTAAGGCTGTCGGCATATTCGTTCCAGAGGTTGCCGCTATGTGCGGCGATCCACTGGAGCGTGCAGCCCTTCCGGGCGCGGTGCAGGGCAAGTAGTTCCTGCACCCGCTCGAGGTTCTTGATCTCGCCGCTCTTCTTGGTCCAGCCGTTGCGCTCCCAGTTAGGAGCCCACTTAGTGATCGTGTCCACGCACAGCTTGCTGTCCGTGTAGATCGTCACCACCGCGTCCTCGGGCAAGGCCTTATGGGCCTCGATCAGAGCCTGCAACTCCATCTGGTTGTTGGTGGTCTTCGCCTGCGTGCCGTGCAACTGCTCGCGCACCTCGCCGCCCTCGACCCAGACCATGCCCCAACCGCCGGGGCCAGGATTGGGCGAGCACCCACCGTCGGTGAAGATGCCATCCATGGGCCCGTCGCTGTAGCGCTCACGCACCTGGGCCAATGTCAGGTTCTCTTCGACGCCGCCGGCGCTCCTGCCGCGTCCACGTCCCCGTCCACCGCCGCCGCCACCGCCGCCGCCCCGCGAACGTCGCGCGCCGGCAGCTTTCTTAACCGGCTTGCAAGCCCGGCATACCTTGGGGCTCCAGCCCGGGAACTTATCCAAGCTGGCCTGCGCCACCTGAAAA
>JBLIOL010000386.1:0-4512 GCA_047639615.1 Planctomycetota bacterium
AAGCCTTCGAAGCCGGCCACGCCCCCAAGGTCATGCTCAAGTCCACTCACATGGCGGCGCTGCAAGTGGTGAGTCTGGACGACCTGCGCAGCTTCGCCGCGGACGACTAACTCCACCCCGCGACTTCAGCCACCGGCGCGGGAGAGCAGGCTTAGGAGCATGCGGGCCAGCGGGGAGCGGGCGCTGGTGAAGGGGTTGGCGCGGTAGGTGCGGAACTTTTCTAGGTGGTAGTCGACCACCATGTCGTCCATGGCTTCTTGGACGGGGTAGCCGCCGCCAGATTTGCCGCCGGTGGCGATGCTCTCGATGAGGCGGGCGAAACCGACGCGCTTGCAGGCGTTCATGCGGTGGGTGACCGTGGCGCCTTCGGGGTCGCCGGTGGTGAGGGCGGACTCGGCGGGGGTGAGCTTGGTGCTGTGCTCGCCGCAGCGGAAGGCAGTGATCTGGCCGTTCTCGACTAGGGGCTCGAGCACGTGCGTGTCTTCGCGGAAGGCGTAGTCAGCGACGACACCCTTGGAGCCGGCGAAGATCATGCTGCCGGCTTCGTAGTTGCGCGGCTCGATGATGTGGATCTGGACGCCGCTGGAGAGCGACATGAAGCGCGTGCCGGCGTGGGCGGTGTTGGCCTTGCGGCGGCCGATCTTGATGGTGTTGCAGCCGGAGACGCTCTTGGCCAAGGAGACGCCGTGGTAGGCGTAGGCTGATTGGTTGAGGATCACCGTGCGTAGGGATCCCAGGTCGCCGGCGGCGAAGGCGGCCTTGAGAGTGTCCAGCCAGGGCAGGAAGGCGATGTCCTCGGCGACCCAAGCATTGCGGAAGGCGTTCAGGCGCGCGCAGTGACGGAAGTGCTTGAAACGCACCACGGGCGTATCGATCAGGACGTCGGCGTTCGCAACGTTGAGCGAGGTGAGCTTGGCTAGGACCTGCGGGACGGCGTCCTTGGTGACGGCCAGATAGACGAGGTCGATGCCCTCTAGGTCTGTGGCGCTGAAGTTCTCGAAGGCGCCGACTTCGTAGTCGCTGCCTGCGGCGGTGATGGTCTTGGCGCGGCGGGCATAGAGGCGCGCGATTTGGAACTTGTCCGCGTGGGCGGCGAAGGCCGGCAGCGCAGTCGAGAGCACGCGCTTGCCGGTGCCGATGACCAGGACGGAGAGAGGGGCGTTGGCCATGGTTAGCGCAGGGTCTCGCGCAGGGTTTGGGCTTGGCGGATGGCCAGGGCGACCAAAGTGAAAGTCGGGTTGGCGCAGCCGCTGGTGGGCAGGATCGAGGCGCCAGCTAGGTAGACGTTGTCGACCGTGTGCAGGCGGCCGTCGGGGTTGGTGACGGAGCTCTTGGGGTCCGCGCCCATGCGCGTGGCACCCATGTGGTGTGAGGCGTCCTGGTCGATGGGCCAAGGCGTGGTTTCGGCCAGGGTGCTCTCGAAGCGGCCTAGGCCGGCGTCGTGCGCGGACTTGGCTAGGCGCTCGTGCAGAGCTAGGAGCGAGCGTTGGTCGAGCTCGGTGCAGGCGTGCTGCACGTGGGGAAGTTGGCTATCGAAGGTGTCGGTGTCTTCGCCGAGGACCACGCGGTTGTCCTCGTGGGGCTCCATCTCCATGAAGTTGCGCGCGCGCGCTTTCTTGATGCGCGGCTTGCGGCGGGTCAGCCGGTAAGAGAGGTACTGGAGTACGCGCGGGGCGTTCCAGATGACGGTGCCCAAGAGGCCCAGCCATTCGGCCCAGCCCTTGTCCTTGTTCTGCAGGTCCGAATCGTCGCCAGTCTCGGAGTAGTCGCGCAGCTCGACCAGCTCGTCCTGCTTGCGCTTCTTCCAGAAGGCGAAGAGCACACTGCTGCGTTTGACGAAGAGCACGAGCGCTTCGATGCCCGGGTTGTCGGTCCAGGGGAAGATCGGCTCCAGGCGCACGTAGGAGTTGAGCAGACCGCGTTCGCGCAGCTCGTCCTCCGGCAGGCGCAGGCCGGCGTAACCGGCGTAGCCCTTGTACATGCAACCAAAGTAGTACGGCAGCTCGAGCACCGGCGGGTCGAAGTGCAGCCAGCCTAGGTAGTTCTTCGGGTGGTTCATGAAGTAGCGACCGACGCGGTCCTCTTCATTGCCGAGGCCAGCGGGGCACATATCGCGCGAGTTGAGCAGGATGCGCGCGTTCTCGATGCCACCGGCGGCGACCACGAAAGCGCGCGCGTGGACGCGCACTTGCTTGCCGCTCTTTGTGCGCGCTAGGGCGACGGCCACGCGCTGCGTGTCTGGCTCGGCCAAGAGCTGCGTGACGGAGGCGTCAAAGAAGAGGTCGACGTTGTCCAGGCCGGCGGCATCGCTGGTGTAGGTGTGCTCGCACTCTTTGCCGAAGTTCTGGGGATCGGCGGCGGCCATGAAGACCTTCTCATTCACGTCCGTCCACTCGGGCTGCAGATCGCCCTTCGGGCGTAGGCTGCGGAAACCATCCGGACTGAAGTGTGCGGCTACGGGGAAGCGGTAGCGCTCGGCCGCGGCTTCGTAGAAGGGCAGCAGCTCCTCGCGGGTGATCGGCCAGCCGCTGTTCGGGATGCCGGTGCGCGCTTCAAAGTCGACCGGGTCGAAGGGACTGGAGAGTCCGGCCCAGGTGGTGGAGGCTCCGCCGAGTAGGCGCTCACGGCTGTACTCTTTGATGTGGATGCCGGTGCTGGTGACCTCGCGCAGGGAGTCGGCGTGGCGGCTGCGGCGGCGCAGGCCGCTCTCGAGCACGCAGATCTTGAGCCCGCTACCGAGCAGCTCCGTGGCTAGGGTCGCGCCGGCCGGGCCGGAGCCGATGATGCACAGGTCGTAGCCCTCGAGGTCGGTCTGACCGTGGGCGTCGAGATCATGAATCATGGCTGGCGCTGGGGCGGTACTGGGGCGGGCTTAGGCGTTCTTGCCGCAGCACTTCTTGAACTTCTTGCCGCTGCCGCAGAAGCAGGGGTCGTTGCGGCCCAGTTTGGCGGCGGTGTGCACGACGGTCTCCTGCTTGGGCCCGTGGTGGTGCGCGTTCTTGCCCGTGCGTACCGTTTCCAGGAATTCGTCGAGGGTGTTCTCGAGACCGTTCAGGGCCTCGAACTTATTGGTCATGACCTCGGTCTCGCTGAGGTGCTCGATGTAGGCGCGCAGCACGTCGGGCACGTGGGCCGCGAGAGGGTCCTTGCGCTTGAAGCGCTCGGGCAGCATGTGGCCCAGGGCCCCGTGCATATCGTGGCCGTCCAGGAACTTGGGGGCCTTGCCCAGGCCTGAGTAGCAGACATCGACGAACTTCTCGGCGATGCTCTTGGCTTCAGCGGGCTTGATGCCCTCCAGAGCCAGGGCGTGGGTGGAATCGAGGAAGGCGGCGACTTCTAGTGTGACTTGGGACCGGGACATGGCCGCAGGATACAGATGCGGGGGCGGCTCCGCCGCTTTCGCTCCCATCGAACCGTGGCGGTCCAGTATGGTTCGCGCGTCCATGACGCTGCTATCCCTCGAAGGCGCCCGCAAGAGCTTCAACGATCGTGTCCTCTTTGAGGATCTCTCACTCTCCATCGGCGATGGGGAGCGGATCGGCCTATTGGGTTCGAATGGCAGCGGAAAGTCCTCCCTAATGCGCATTTTGGCCGGGGTCGACGAGCCCGAGGAGGGCCAGCGCGTGGTGCGCAAGGGCCTGCGCCTGGGCTACTTGGAGCAGGAGCCGGTGCTCGATCCCCGGGCCACCCCGCGCGAGATCGTGCGCGGCGGGCTGGTGGGCCGGGCCGAGGTGCTGGAGGGCTTGGACAAGGTCCAGGCCGAGCTGGCCCTGGGTCAGGAGCAGGGCATGCAGGCGCTGCTGGCCAAGCACGAGCGCCTCTCCCTGGAGCTCGAGACCCTCGGCGGCCACGACGTGGAACACCGCATCGAGAGCACTCTGCACTCTCTGGACGTGCACGTTTTTGACGATGCAGTCGGATCCATGTCGGGGGGCGAGAAGCGCCGCATCGCTTTGGCGCGCCTGCTGCTGTCGGGTCCCGAGCTGCTGCTCTTGGACGAACCCACCAACCACCTGGACGCATTCGTCACGGCCTGGCTCGAGGAGTGGTTCCAGGCCCAGCGCACGCCGCTGCTGCTGGTGACCCACGACCGCTACTTCCTCGATCGCGTGGTGGATCGCATCGTGGAGTTGGATCGCGGCAAGCTCTTCTCGATTCCCGGCGGCTACTTCGATTACTTGGAGTCGCGCACGGCGCGCTTGGCTTCCGAGGCCAAGACCGAGCGTTCGCGCTTGAACTTGCTGCGCCGAGAGACAGCCTGGATGCGACGCGGCCCGCCGGCACGCTCCACCAAGGCCAAGGCGCGCATCCAGCGCTACGAGGCGTTGGAGGAGAGCGAGCCCGAAGAGCTGGCCGCCGACCTCGTCTTTAAGATTCCGCCCGGGCCGCGGCTTGGTTCACGCGTGCTCGTGGCCGAAGGCATTACCAAGAGCTACGGCGAGCGCCTGATCGTGCCGCCCCTGGATCTGCGCATGCAGGCCGGGGAGCGGGTTGGCATCGTCGGTCCTAATG
>JBLIOL010000387.1:0-4505 GCA_047639615.1 Planctomycetota bacterium
TCCGTGCCCACAAGCCAGCGGGCGAGGGTGGTGAAGAAGGGCGCGAAGCCGTTCCATGCGGTGATCTCGCTACCGAGGCTGCCGCCTACCTGCGGGGTAAAGGCCGCGCTACGCCCAAGGCCTTGGAATCCGAAGGCGAAGATCGGCGCATGGAATTCATCGGTGGTGACAAGGCCCTGTTGGGTTTGGGGCCGGAGGTAGGTCAGGTTGTAGCCGGTGAGCTCGGGGAAGGACTCGATCGGCACAGCGCCGAGGCCTACCAAGTCCGGCCGCAGGGCGACGCCCGTGGGGTCGGTGACGAAGGTCGAGCGTGAGACGGTCAGGGTGTCCTGGGCGAAGAGCCGCGGCAGCGCCCCGGGGTCGACAGTGAAGTAGGCCGTGCCTCCGCCGATGCGCGCGAGCTCCTTGAGGAAGTCCGCATCGGAATCGCCCTCCGTGCCGAGCGCCACCACCGAGAGGGTCGTGCTGGGTCCGCGTTCCTCACGTACCTTGGCGATTAGCTCGAAGCAGCCAGCCTGTTGCTCCGAGTCGGCGGCGTCGGAGAAGAGCACGATGTGCTGGGTGGTCTGGGGCGCCGCCGCCAGTTGGGTCATGACCTCCTTCAAGGCCTCGTACACATAGATGCCGCCGCCCATGGATTGGATTCCAAGCACGCGACTGCGCTGATTCGCGATGCCCTGGGCGGACTGCATGGGCAGGATCACGTGCGGCGCCGAATCTACGGCGATGACCGACACGTGGTCCATGGGCGAGAGCAGCTCGAGCGCGGCCCAAGTGCCGAGGTTGGCCAGGTCCATCTTGGTGCTGCCCGCGCCGCCCACAGGCGCGCCCATGGATCCGGAGCGGTCGAGAGCGACAGCCATGGCCATGCTGAGCTTGCGGTGCTCCTGGCGCAGCTCCATGGTCACGGGTAGAACCTCTTCCACGGGCGAGAGGTAGTAGCCGCCTACTCCGAAGCTCGACTCGCCGCCGGTCATCAAGAGGCCGCCGCCGTGCTCGCGCACCCAGCTGGCGAGGCCCGGCAGATTCGGGCCGAGGCGCGCGGCGGGCACGTTCTCAAGGATCACCGCGCGGTAGCGCGAGAGCCCCACGGGATCCAGGCGCACGCTCTCCGGCGCGGCCACCGCTACCCGCAGTCCGCCTTTGCGCAGGGCACGCACGAGGGTGTCCTCGCTGCCGCTGTTGTTGAGTACGAGCAGCGCCCGCGCCCCGCGCGCGCGCACGGCGGCGCGTGCGCGGTTGTTCTCGGGGATGCGATCGTCAGCGCTCAGCTCTACGTCGTATTCGGCTACCCCGGCGATCTCGAGCCGGTCGCGGAACACGAGCCGCGTACGGCCGGCGGGGAAGTCGCGCACGCCGGTGGAGAGCACGCGCCCTTCGCGGGCCAGGGAGAACTCCGTGGTGACGGCCTGGTCGGCGTGCACCCAGACCTGGAACTGAAAGGGTTCGCCCACGGCCACGTCACCGGGCAATTCGATGCGCTCGACGGAGAGGTCGGCACTGCCCGAACGCGACAGGTGGCGTACATCGATGCGCACCCCGCGCGTGTAGGCGCGGCGCGTGGGAATCAAGGGATCGCGGCCCGTGTGCAGGCCGTCGCTGATCAGCATCAAGCTGGCGGGGCGCTTTCCATCGAGCAGGTCGAGGGCGGTCTCCAGGGCGCTGGCTAGATCGGAACCGTCCGGGTTCACGGTTGCTTCGAAACCGGGAAAGCGCTCCTCCTCCAAAGCGGCGTGCTCGAGGGTCGCCTCGGCGCCGTAGCTGACCACGTAGATGCGGTCTTCCGCGCGGCGTTCCTTTTCGGCCAAGCCCACGAGCTCGAGAGCCGTGCGGTTGGCCTCGGCGGGCATGGAGCGCGAACGATCGACCACCAATACCAGGTCGCGGCCCTCGGCGCCGGCGCTGAGGTAGGGACCCGCTAGGCCGGCGAGCAGCAGCAGGGCGAAGAGTAGGCGCAGGCCCGACGTCACTGGGTGGGCGCCGCGCAGGCGCCACCAAGCCATGAGTACGGGCACGGCCAAGAGCAGCACCGCCGGTTGCAGGAAGCCCATCAGACTTTCCTCCGGCGAGGTGCGAGAACGAACCAGTCGAGCAGACCGAGGCCTAGAGCTAAGGCTAGCAGCAGTACTTCGATCGGACTGTGCGAAGCGCGCACCACGTCGGGGCGTGGTTGTACCTCGGGCTTGTGCTTACCGGAGGCGCAGTCGAGCAGGTTGGACTCGCCGGCGTCGACGAAGCTCCAGGCGATGCTCGCCACTCGCCTCTCGCCGCTCTCTTCCAGACGGATGAGCTCATACGCTCCGGGGCCCATGGGGTCGTCGAGCACCAAGAGTCCGCGAGCGCGGACTTCGCGCGATTCGTCTTCGCCCTGCAGCCGGTAGCGTGCGGGTTCGCTGTCGCGGAAGACCAGCGCTTCGCCCAGTACCATATTCGTGCGGGCCGGACCGGGCAGGGCCGCGCGGCGCATCTCAGCCACGTTGGTGAGCAGGATCGGCCAGTCCGGCGAACGCATCAGCGAACTGTAGGCGGGGCTTAGGTCCAATTCGAAATGGCGCTCGTTGCCGCGCAGGCGCTCTACCAGCAGCGGACGGTTGCCGGCTGAGACTAGCGGCACGCCTGCGAGCGGCTCGGAATCGGCGGTGACCCAGGTGATGCCCTCGAGGGTCATGCCGGAGAGGAGTTGCGTGCTGCGATCCAGCAGGAAGGGTCCGACGAAGACGCCCGACTCCTCCTTCGAAGCGCTCGGCGTGAAGCCCATGGTCCAAGCGCCGGCGGGTGCGCTGGCCTTGTCGGTCAGGATCAGGTGCGCGTTGGCGGCGGGCACTTCGCGTACGTTGGGGAGCAGCTCCAACCAGCGATCGATGGGGCCCTCGCGTCCGAGGTTGAGGCTCTGGGCGAAGTCCTCTTCGAGATCGGCGGCCAGCCACAGCTCGCGTTTCTGACGCGGGGCGAGGAAGGCATCGTTGTCGATGGTGAGCGCGTCCGCCGGCAGGCTGGCTTGCACCACACCCGCTTGGCTGGGCACTTCGAAGGTGATCGAGCGCGGCACGCCGGGCTGTAGGTCGAAGCCAAGGCGCTTGCCTGCGGCGGGCGCGTCGCCAGTGGACCAGGTGGCGCGCAGTTCGGTGCTGATGGCGGCGCCGCCGAAGCTGATCACGCTCAGGCGAATTTCGTCCATGCCGTCGGCGGCGGCCGTGCGTGCGGCGGAGACTACGGCCAGGTTGGGTGCGGGCTCGCCGATGGAGAGCAGCTCGGCGCTCTCGGGCAGGCGCCCGGGCTCGAAGCGATCGCTGATCACGAGCACGCGGCCGGACTCGCTCAATTGTTCGGCGAGGGAAACCGCAGGTTCCAGGTCGTGATGCACATGGCCGGGGGCGAAGTCGAGCAAGGCGGCTTGGGCTTCGCCGCGGAAGGCTGCAGGTCCCACGAGCACTTCCGGACGTGGGCCGCTGACCACGAGGGTCACGCGGCTGTCGGCGCTCAGGGATTCCAATCGTTCCCTTAGGGCTTCGCGAGCGCGCTCGAGGGTGCTGCCGCCTGAGGTGGTGGAGCCCATGGATGCGGAGCCGTCCAGCACCACCACCAGGTGCTGGACCGTGCCCGCCGTGCAGCCGCGCAGGCCGCCGAAGGCCAGGGCGAGGCAGAGGGCGGCCAGCAGTTCCGCCAGAAGCGAGGCGCTCTTGCGCAGGGGCTCGCGCTTGCGGCCCGCCACCGGGGTGGTGTCTTTCGGCGCCCACAGGAATAGGGCGCTCACCTCACGGCGCTGAAAACGCCGGCGGTAGAGGTGCAGTCCCACGACGATCGGCAGACCGATGAGGGAGAGGAGACCGAGGGGATGGAGAAACACGGAGGGGCGGACGGCTGCTACGGGCCGTCGGTCAGGGCATTTTGCGGAGTGTGGGGGCGCTGGGCACGGAACTTCGCTCTAGCAGCCCGCTTAAGAAACAGCGACTTGTCGCTCGGCTCCCACGAAGCGCCTGGCTGCGTTGCCAGAACCCCCAAATAGCCACCACTATGGGGGGGACCTGTCGCCTTGCCAGACGATCCGTGGAAACCAATCGCTGGGCCGCTGTTTTTTAAGCGGCCTGCTAGCCTGGGTCACTTCATGATCCAGTTCGACGTCTCAGGCATTCTCCATCCGGCCGTGTTTGTAACTCGCTTCCCAACGGACCTGGGCAGTTTCGGCGAGGAACGCCCGTGGGGGGATCTGGAGCGTGCTTGCGCGGCGGCCCCGGTCGAGCGCAGTGAGGAGCTACGCGGTGCTGTACGGGCCTTGCTGCGGGCCGGTGGGCACAAGCCCTCGGGGCGCGGCAAGCCCTCGAGCGAGTACCTGGTTCGGGCCGTTGAGAAGGGCGGCTTGCCCGTGATCAATCTGGCCGTGGATGCCTGCAATCTGGTCAGCTTCCAGAGCGGGCTGCCCATGAGTGTGGTGGACCTGGACAAGGCCGAGGCGCCGTTCACGGTGTGCCTCGGGCAGCCGGAAACCAGCTATGTGTTCAACCTCT
>JBLIOL010000388.1:0-4482 GCA_047639615.1 Planctomycetota bacterium
GCCGCCGGCTCCGGCAGGGGCTGGGCTTCCTCGGGCTCGGGCTCGCGCGGCGGCGGACCGGTGGGAGCACCGTTCGACTCGCTCTCGTCGACCTTGGCCAGGTCCTCGAGCAAGACGCCCACGTCCGCATAGCGGTCGTCGGGCTTCAGGCGCAAGCAGCCTTCCACGATCGGTCGCAGTCGCTCCGGGAAGCCATCGGGATAGACCGGCGCCTCGTCCGTCTCGCGTAACACCAAAGCGCTATCGCGCTCGGGTTTGTAGGGCAGCTCACCTACCAAGGACTCGTACAAGATGACGCCCAAGGAGTAGATGTCAGCCCTGTGGTCCGCGCGGCTGCGCAGGATTTCTGGCGCCATGTACTGGGGCGTGCCGCGTCCGAAGGAGAGCGTCATGCGCCCATCCGTCAGCAACTTCGACAGACCGTAGTCACCCACCCGCGCTACGTCGCCCTTGAGGAAGACGTTGCTCGGCTTCAAGTCGAAGTGCACCAAGCGGCGATCGTGCAGGGCGAGCACACCGCGGCAAACTTGATCGAAGACCATCAGCGCCGCTTCCGGTCCTAGGGGTCCTTTGGAGAGACGCCGCGCCAGGGTCGCCTCACCGGCGTAGCCCATGATCAGGTAGGGCACGCCCATGGCCACGCCCATGTCCTCGATCGTCACCAGGTTGGGATGATCGATAGCGGCGAAGTGGCGCACGGTAGAGAGTTCGCGCTCGACCACCTGGCGCTGCGTGTCGTCCTCGAGCTTGAGGAACTTGACCGCGTAGGCCTTGCCGATGGACTGCTTGCGGGCCTTGTACACATCTCCGAATGCCCCGCCACCAAGACGGTTTTGGATCTCGTACCCGGCGATGAAGTCAGGCTCTCTAAAGCGGCGATAGAAGGCTTCCCAGTCCATTAGTAGGCCCTCCCGCCCATATGCAAGGCGCTCAAACCGAGGCCCATCCTAGCAGTCCAGAATCCGAGCTGCGCGTATCTCATCTGGAACCTCTAGCGGAGCTGGGACCGGCGCTATCTACCGGTTCGAGCGCCAGCCCAAAGGGCACGGGAGTGGAGGGACGCGCGCCCGCCACCAGTTGGCAGCGACTGGCCAGGGGCCAGGGCAGCTCTATGCGCTCCTCAAACTTCTGGCCGGAGCCGGTTCGTACGCCGCCGGAGCAGCTGACCTCTAGGCCGCTCGCGTCCCAGCTCATCTCGACATCGTGTTCGAGCCCAGCCACGGGCACGGTGCGCTCCTCCTTGGGACCGATACGGATGCGGCCCTCGGATCCCGCGACCCAGATCAGAACGCGCTGGGCGCCTTCTGCCTCGAGGCCGTGGAGGAGATCCAAGCGCACACTGCTGGTCGAGAGCTCCGGAGCTACAAAGCGAAAGGACACCTTGGGTCCGAGCAGTACCTCATCGCCATCCACCAGCGCTTCGCCGGCGGGGCCGACCTTTCGGCCGGAGACGCCGAGGTCCACATCGCCGATGGGCACCAAGGTCCAGCTCGAGCCCCCGTGGAAGCTGCTGCGCCGCTCGAGGCGCGCGTGTAGACCTGCCAGGTCCGCGAAGAGCGGTACGTCAGCTAGGCCCAAGCGCGCGTGACCGAGGGTGATAGTGTCGCCACAGACACAGAACAGTTCGCCGCCATCGTCGACGGCCAGGTGCAGGCGCGTGGGAGCGCTCGAGTCCCTGGGCGGCCCCTCAGATGTGGGCAGGAAGGTCTCGGAGGGCGGACGCTCGACGGGGCTGCGCTCCTCGCCAGCGGCCCCGGGTGAATCCGCGCTCCCCTGGGAGCGCAGTCTGGAGAGCAAGCCAAGCATATGACTCTCGCGCTCCTCAGAACGGCTGTCCGGGAGCGGTGCATGGGCTTGGCTACGCGGGCCGAGTTGCTGGCCCCATTCCTGGGCGCGGCTGGGATCCTCACCGGCGACCACGCTGAGCAGGCGCGCCACGGATTGGGTGCGGCCCTGCTGCGCGCGTTGGGCCGCGTCGCGATAGAGGGCCGAGAGGCTGCGCTCACGCAAGCGATCGGCCTCGGCCGAGAGATTCAGAACGGGATCGCGCAAGTGCTCAAGCGCGCGCTCAGGCGCCCCCTCGATGAGAGCCCTGCGGGCCTCGAGCAGACGCCAGGCACGGCGCACGAAATTCGGAAGGGGAGCCGGCATGGAACAGGTCGAGGGTCCGCGATACGGAACAGGACCGGGGCAATTTTCTGCCCATTGCCTCAGACTCAGGAAGCCTGGGCCAGAAACTCTGACTCAGGCGGCCTGGATCAGCCGATCACGACGCCGCCACCCTTGTGACGAGCGGCGAAGAAGGCCTCGCGAGCCTTGCCGTAGAGGTCTTCCCGGCGCTCGAAGCCAGGGGCGGGGTAGCTGGCGATGCCCGTGGAGAGGGTCAGGGGATCCCCGACCAGGTCCTTTAGCTTGCGCGTGGCCGCGTCGCGGGCCACCCGGTGAGCCATGATCTCCGCTCCATCCGGCCCGGTATTGGGCAGCAGGAAGAGGAAGGAGCTCTCGTCGAAGCGCCCGAGCACGTCCGTGTCCCGGGAGGAGGCTAGGAAGATGCCGGAGAGCTCGCGCAGAACCTCGTCCGTGGCCTGGCCCTCGAAACCCAGCATAACCACAGCCAGGGGGTGATCGAAGCGCCGTGCGCGCTTGAACTCCTCATCCAGCTTGTAGTTGAGGAAGGCGTAGTTGAAAAGGCCCGTGGCCGGGTCGATCAGCGCCCGGATCATGCTCGAGTCGGGCTCGCCGCTGGTCAGATCCGTGAGCAAGGACTCGGGCAGATCGTAGGCGTTCTCCTCCCCGCGCTTGGCCAGCATCGGGGCGGGTGTGGGCGCTGCGACTTCGAGCACCTGACGCAGGGCGCTGGGACGCACAGGGCGCTCCAAGATGCCGGCGGCTCCACAGAACTGGGCGATGCCCTTGGCATCGGAATTGCCCTGTTCCACCACCACGAAGGCGCGCGCCTGCAGGCGACCGGTCAGGGAACGCATCAGCTCGTAGACGTTCGTCCCACGCAGCCAAGAGTCCACCAGGACCACATCCCCCGCCACCGGCGGAGAAGCGATCAGAGCTTCGGCATCGCGCAGTTGCACCACGCTCCAGCCGTCGATGGTGTCGACGCCAGTGTGGATCGCCGCGAGAAGAGCTTCGTCCGTGGACAGCACTCGTACCGTTCTAAGACCGTCTGCCATGAGTTTCTCTTGCGTCTATTAAGGGTTGTCGGGGTCGGCGAGAAGTATGTCCGCCCTAGGCGAGCTCTTCCATCCACTCGTCCGGAATGTCGTAGTTGGCGTACACGTTCTGCACGTCGTCGTTGTCCTCGAGGGTGTCGATCAATTTCAGGATGCGCTCGGCGTCCTTCTTGTCCTCGACCTTCATGGTGTTCTGGGGCATGTAGCCCGTCTCGCTCGAGAGCAGGCTCAGGCCGGCTGCTTCAAGGGCTTCCTTCACGGGGCCGAAGTCTGTGGCGGGCGCTAGCACCGTGCCCACTTCAGCTTCCACGAGCACGTCTTCGGCGCCCGCTTCCAAGGCCAGCTCCATGAGCTTGTCCTCGTCCATGTCCGCGCCCATCTCCACCACATAGATGGAGCGGAAGTCGAACATGAAGGAGACCGATCCGGACGCGCCCATGTTGCCGTTGTTGTGCTCGAAGGTGTACTTGACCTCGGGCGCCGTGCGCTTGTGGTTGTCGGTCAGGCAGCACACGATCAGCGCCACGCCACCGGCGGCGTAACCCTCGTACATCAGCTCCTTGAAGTCATCGCCATCCTTGCTGCCGGCACCGCGCTTGACAGCTCGCTCGATGTTGTCCTTCGGCATGTTGGCCGCCTTGGCCTTGTCGATGGCGTACTTGAGCTTCAAGTTCGTATCGATCTCGGGGCCACCCTGACGCACGGCCGAGATGATGTTGCGCGCAGCCTTCGAGAAGATCTTGGCGCGCTTGGCGTCCACCGCGTTCTTACGGTGCTTGATATTGGCTGAGTGTGAGTGGCCTGCCATTGCTAACTTCCGGGCGGGGTGTTGGGCCGAGGCCCGAGGGGCTCAAGGAATACGAAATCGCGCCCTCCGATCCTAGTCTCAGGATCGAAGGGCGCGAAAAGATGGTTAGCAATAAGCAGCAAAGACGCCCAGAAGGGTCTCCCCCAGGGCCAAGGCCCAAGGGCCCATAGTCACGCTGCCCGCTGCATTAACGCTTCGAGAACTGGAAGCCGCGACGTGCGCCGCGACGGCCGTACTTCTTACGTTCCTTCATGCGGGAGTCCCGCGTGAGCAGGCTGTGCTCGCGGAGGGTCTCGAAGGTGGCCGGGTTGATGGCTCGGATGGCACGGGCCAGGCCCATGCAGACCGCACCGGACTGACCGGTGACCCCGCCGCCCTTGACGTTCACGAAGATGTCGTAGGTCTCAGCGGACTCGGTCTTCTCGAGCACCTCGTTGCAGTTGCTCTGGCTCTGGAGGGTCGGGAAGTAGACCTCCATGGGCTTGCCGT
>JBLIOL010000389.1:0-4473 GCA_047639615.1 Planctomycetota bacterium
CTGTGCGTTGGCCCTCGGCCAAGTAGCTCAGCACATCCTCGCGCCCCGCCGCCCGGCGACCACGACCAGGCTGCACGCCCAGAGCGCGTTCGAGCAACCAGGACAGGCCACGCAGCAAGCGTTCGAGGGGCCAAAAAAGTAGCCGCGAGCCAGCCACCAGGGGCGTGGCTAAGGGCAAGAGCCCGTGGGGCCGGCGCCGGAAGAGCTCCTTTGGCAGAGCCTCGCCGAAGAGGAACACCAAGGGTGAGAGCACTGCCGTGGTGAGCAAGGCCACCTGGGTCGGGCTTGAGAGCAGCTCGGAGAAGGCCTTGTCCGCCAGCAAGGTTGCGACCTCCAAAGCCAAGTTGTTGCCGATCAGGATCGTGATCAAGAGCGCCGCATCATCGCGCAGCAGCCAGCGCGCCAGCCGGCCGGAGCGCGAACCGCGGCGAGCGTCCAAGTCCACCTGCACGCGCGATAGGGAATAGAAGCCCAACTCCGAGCCCGAGTACACGGCGCTGCACAGCAAGCAGAACAAGAAGCCCAAGGCCAGGAGCAGCGCCGTCATCGCGGCACCTCCTCTAGGAAGAGATCCACGGTCTGCACCCGACGTCCGCGCACCTCATGCACTTCGCCCACAAGACCCGCGCCCAACTCGACCCGGTCACCGGCGCGCGGCAGATGTCCGAGGCAAGCCAGCACATAGCCGCCGACCGTCTCGAACTCGTTGGGCACCACCCGCGCACCGAGCAGATCGTTCCAGTCGCGGATCGACAGCTCGCCCTGCACGCGATAGCGGCCCTCCCCAAGCGGGATCACCAGCTTCTGCGGCTCCTCGTCCTCCACACGCAAGTCCCCCACGATCTCCTCGAAGAGATCCTCCAGGCTGACCACGCCGGCGGTCCCGCCCCACTCGTCGACCACCAGGGCCTCGGCCACGCGCTCCTCGCGCAGGGTCGCGAGCATGCTGAGCACTGGCGCCACCTCGGGCACGCAACACACGGGCATGGTCATGGAATCCAAACCAGCTTCCGGCCGCGTCAGCAGATCGCGTAATTCGACAGCGCCGACCACCGTGTCCATATCGCCACGCACCACCGGCAACCAAGTGATACGCCGGCGCCCGGCTTCCACCGCCACCCGCGCGTGCTCTTGCGCATCCTCGAGCAGGTCCAAGGCGAGCACATCCATGCGCGGGGTCATGATTTCGCGCACGCGCAGGCTGGAGACTTCGACGATCTCGCCCAGAAGGTCGGCCTCGCGCAGTGCGAGCGCACCTTCGCTGGCGCTGTGTTCGAGCGCTTCGCCGAGCGCCTCGGAGCTGATGCCCATCTCGGACCTTTGGTCCTCCCCCAGCGCGCGCATGGCAAACTCGAGGAAGGCATTCACCTGGCGCCGCACGGGCCCCATCACACGCACGCCCAAGGCTAGGGGCCGCGCCGTCAACCAGAGCACCACCTGCGGCAGACGCAGGGCCAGGGTCTTGGGCAGGATCTCGCCCAGGATCAAGAGCGCCAGCAGGGCCACAGCCCCCACCAAAATTCCACTGCCCGGCAGCAACAAGGGCGCCAGAGCAAAGAACAGCACGTTGACCAGCAGATTGCCCAACAGGATCGTGATGAGAACATCGCGCGGCTCATCGAGCAACCTGCGCGCGCGCGCGGAGAGACCCTCGCGCGCGTCCTCGTCCAAGCTGAAGAGCGCGGTCTCCGAGGCACTGAAGCAGGCCGACAACATCAGCAGACCCAGCATGGGCAACGCTTCGAGGCCTACGCTCACCGGGCACCTTCTTCCGCAATGGGCAACCACAATTCGGCTTGAAAGTAGCTCCCCGCTTCCGAGCTAAGGCGCACTTCCCCGCCGTGTCCCGCGACTACGGAATACACATGGGCCAGGCCCAGACCCGTGCCCTTGCCCTGATCCTTGGTGGTGAAGAAGAGATCGCAAGCGCGCTCGAGGGTGTCAGCATCCGCGCCGGGCCCATTGTCGCGTACGCACAGGTGCAGTCGCCCCGACTGCTGCTCAAGCTCCACCGTAATTTCGGCATCGTTACGCTCCTCGAGAGCGTCGAGTGCATTCACCAACAGGTTCAAGATGGCCTGACCTAACTCGTTGGCCTGGCCGCGCACCATGGGCAACTCGCCATAGAGTTTCTGGGCCAAACCGGGCACCTCGGGCTGCGGATCGAAGTCCTTCACGAGCAAAAACTTCACGCCCGCCAGCTGAGCTCGATGGCGCACCAAACCAAGGGCATCGCCCAATGGCTCCGCTAAGCTCAGCGGAACCGTAAGAGTCTCGCGCGGCGCCAGGCGCAGCAGCTGACCCACCGTATCGCCGATGCGCCCCAGCCCACCGCGCACCAAGTGCAGGTAGCGCTTGCGGCGCTCCTCCGGCAGGCCGCCGCGCTCCAAGGACTCGACCGCATTCAGCATGCCGCCCAGAGGATTGTTGATCTCGTGGGCAACCCCGGCCGCCAGCTCGCCCGTGGCAGCCAGACGCCTTTGGGTCATGGCCGCTTGTTCAGCTTGAGTTGCCGCTAGAGTCGCCTCGAGCACCTCCTGCTCGAGCCGTGATTGATAGTTTTCGACCGTGCTCGCCATGGTGTTGAAGCCACGACAGAGCTCGGCCAATTCGTCCCCGCGTTTGGATTCCTCCACCCGCGCCGACAGGTCCCCAGCCGTGATGCGCCGCGAAGCGGCCGCCAGACCTTGCACTGGATCGAGCACCAAGCGCTGCAGCGCCGCCACGGTGAAGAGCGTCATGAGCGCGGTGGAAATCAGATACCAGAACAGCTGCGTAGCGCGCGGTTCCACATCGAAGTTTCCCGCCGTCACCACCCAAGCTCCACCCCAGGGAAGACCATCGGGATAAGGCACGGGCAGGGCCAAGCCCCCGGCCACCGGCACGCTGCGACCTACCCGAGCAGCCTCGGCCAAGGAAGCTAGCACAAGCTCCTCGTCGAAGTCGGGCCGACGCTCCGCCGTACCCAGGGGATTCAACATCACGCCCGTGCGAGTTTCGCCGCCACCGGTCAAGCCTGGAAAGTGCGCGATGAGCACGTCCTGAAAGAGATCCCAACGGTCCCAGCGCAAGAGCCCCGCCGACCACAACTCGCCCTCGCTATCCAAAAGACTCTGCAGACGCACCCCGAGCAGCTCGGAATAGGACTGGGCCAGATCCTCGCGCTGCTCCCGGACGCTATTCGAGAGCGAGACGAAGCCCGCTCCGAAGATGACCAGGTTGATCAGCGCCACGATCCCAAGCACGCTAACCCGGAGCGGGATGCGCAACTTGGTTCTGGCAGGACCCGCGGATGGGGGTCTCGTCATGAAGCGGAGCTGATGGAGTTCATGATCTCGAGCAAAGGCAGGAAGAGGGCCACCACGATGGTACCCACCACTGCCGCCATGATGACCAGCATGGCAGGCTCCAGGATCCGAAAGAAGGAATCGATCTGGCGATCCAGCTGCTTCTCGTAAGCGTTCGCCACCTTGAGCAACATTCCGTCCAGTTCGCCGGTCTCCTCGCCCACATCCACCATGTTGGTGACGATGTCATCGAAGAGCCCGGTCTCGCCCATGGGGCGTGCGATGCCCTCGCCCTCGCGCACCGTACGACGGATGTCCTCGACCGCATCCACGAGCACCTCGTTGGTGGTCGCATCACGCACGATGGTCAAGGCGTCCAGGTGCGGCACACCGGCCTGGATCAGCGTGCCGAAAGTGCGGCTGAACTCGGTGGTCATCTGCTTGTTGATCACGCCCCCCATGATGGGCAGCTTGAGCATCACCGCGTGGATCGCGCGCCGGTAGCCACGGCGCCTGCGCATGACAAATAGGTGCAGGAAGCCGAGCACGATCGGCGCGCCGAAGACCAGGTACCAGTACTGCTGAACGAAGGTACTGAGACCGAGCAGCGCGACCGTGATGCCCGGCAGCTTGACGTTGAAGCTCTGGAAAATCTCCTCGAAGCGCGGGATCACGAAGGTCACCACAGCAGCCACTACACCGAAGGCCACCACGCCCACGATGACGGGGTAGATGGTCGCGCTCTGGATCTTGGCGCGGATCTCTTCGGCCTTCTCGCGGAAGGCGGCAATGCGCACCAGGATCTCGTCGAGCACACCGCCGACCTCGCCGGCACGCACCATGGAGCAGTAGAGGGTATTGAAGGCCTTGGTGTGCTTGGCCAAGGCCTCGGACAGGGGCATACCCCCGGCCACGTCCTCGTTGAGCTCACCGATGACGCCCTTGAAGGGGCCGGCCTTGGCCTGCCCCTCGAGGATTGTCAGGGCTTTGACCACAGGGATGCCCGCCTCGGAGAGCGTGCCCAGCTGCACAGTGAAGTCCGTGATGAGCTGGCGCGGCACGCGCCCGCGCAATTTCTTGGCCGGAGCAGGTGCGGCGCCGCCGGATGCGGGCGCAGCCTGAGTGGGACGGGAGGAGGAGCGTTGGATTCGCTTAGCCATGGGGCGTCAGATTCGTGGGTGGGTTG
>JBLIOL010000390.1:0-4436 GCA_047639615.1 Planctomycetota bacterium
GGATCCTCTCCACCCGCGCAGCCTTCGTGGGCGGCGCCGAAGTGGTCGAGTTGCGTTACGACCCCCGACAGTTGCCCCTGGTCAAGCTCGTCGAACAAGCGAGGGCCCTAGGCTGCGCCCGCGCAGTGCATACCGGCACGCAAGCCCAAGCGGACACGCTCAAGGCCGCCGGCATCGAAGCCCAAGTGCTCGCGCGCAAGCCGCGCCGCGCACCCGCCAGCGATCAGCTCCGGCACCTGTCCGCAAGCTTGCTCAAGTATCTGCCGCTGACGCCGTTGCAGGCCCAGCGCGTCAACGCGCACCTAGCTGCCAAGAAGGACGCGAGCAGCTTGCTCTCTCCGCGGCAGTTGGAGCTCTTCACCCAGCTACGCAAATCCGGCGAGCCAAAGCAGCTCGTGCGCCCGGGCGCCATCGACGAGCTTGCCGCCTACGAGATCGAGCTACGCCGAGCCCTACAAGCGAAGTAGGGTCGCGCGCCTACTCGCCCTGCGCGGGAACCGTCTGGTTCTCGCGCATGCCCTGGGTCAGCTTGAAGGCCCCAAAGGCCAGCCCACCCATGATCGCCACCAGCAGCAGGTAGAGCGCGTAGCGCACCACTGCCGGTTGCTGGGAGAGATCGACGCTGAACATGCCCTGACGTTGGCCGCTGGCCTGATACTGCAGCACGCGCCCGCCGCCCACGGTCTTGTTGGCGCCACGCGGCACGGCCGAAGCCGCAATAGCGGCCCGCGCCTGCTCGGCCGCGGTCAATGCACGTGCCGGTTCCTGTACGTGCACCGGCGCGGGTGTGACAGGCGCCCTAGCAGGAGCCGCCTGCTCGTCCCAGTCGCCCTCCAGCTCGAGGCCGAAGGAGTCCTCCGGCTCGGCTTCGTCGGCGTCTTCCACAACGGGCTCCGCCAGCACAGCGGGCCGCGCCGCAGGCTCCGGCGCCGAAGCCGCACCCTCATCCGCTCGGAAGCGTAACTCCACATCGCCGAGCTTCAATTCCTGGCCATCCACGACCCAGGCCTCGGAGACCTTCTTGCCCTCGACCCGCGTGCCGTTGGAGGATCCAAGATCGGAAATGGACCAGCCTCCATCCAGCCGCTCGAGCCGCGCATGCTCGCGACTGATCGCCCCTCCCACGAGGGTCACATCCACATGCGTCCCGCGCCCGAGCGTCCAGGGGCCAGCGCCCTCATCGAGGGTGTGGACCTTGCCCAAATCAGGGCCGGAGAGAACAAACAGGCGTGCCATGCCGCGTACGGTAACACGGCATACGGCGCCAGTCACTTCCCTCCAGGCTCCCGCGTTGATCGCCCGCCATGGCCCGCCAGCGCACTCCCACCGGCTCTCGCTCCCGGGGCCAGCACCCAGGCAGCTGGAGGATTGCGACCGCCGCGCTATGCTCAGTGAATGATCAAGTTCGTCATGTGCCTCACTCGCCACTCCAGCATGACCCGCGCAGAATTCCGGGAGTATTGGGAGAAGAAACACGGCCCCTACTTCATGGAGAACGCCGAAAAAATGGGCGCCAAGAAGTACCTGCAGTCTCACACTCTCGACACGCCTCTGAACGAGGGCCTGCGTGCATCCAGAGACATGCTGCCCGAGTATGACGGTGTCGCCGAGGTCTGGTTCGAATCCCAAGAGACCCTCATCGCCGGCATGAGCTCCCCCGAAGGCCAGCAACTAGGCGCGGCCCTGCTCGAGGACGAGCGCAACTTCATCGACCACTCCAAATCCTCGGCCTTCATCGTCGAAGAAGTCGAGTTCTAGCTGATCGGCAGGGTGGCCTGACGCAGCGGATCGCAGGACGCTTAGCCCGCGGTACCACCCCTCCCCCAAACAGCACAGCCCCCATCAGAGGTTTGCATGAAGCGTGTCACAGGTATCGGCGGCATTTTTATCAAGGCAAAGGACGCCCCTGCGCTGCAGGCTTGGTACGGGCGCCATCTCGGCATCGATGTCCAGGCGTGGGGCGGTACCGCGTTCTCCTGGGCCAACTCCGATGGCGAGCCCGCCGGTGGAATGACCGTCTGGTCTATCAGCCCGGAGGAGAGCGATCAGTTCGCGCCCAGCCAGGCCTCCTTCATGGTCAACTACCGAGTCGATGACCTGCACGCGCTGGTGGCGCTACTCAAAGCGGAAGGCTGCAACGTCCTCGACAAAATCAATGACGATGAGTACGGCAAGTTCGCCTGGGTGATCGACCCCGAAGGCAACAAGGTCGAGCTGTGGCAACCGCCCGAGGGTCAGTGATGGCAGACCGGGAGCAAATGCGGCCGATAGAGTCGACTGACTCGGCGGGTTCGTTGCGCCGAACGGCCTTGCAGTGGATGGCCACTACGGGGATCCTGCTGTTCTCGATGGCCCTTGTCCTTCAGGATCTCATGGGAGCGAATCGGCCCCACGAGTTGCACAACGCACCCTGGGTGGCGGGAATCACCCTGCTCAACCTCGTGCTCTGCACGAGAGTCTTCGCCGGGCTGATGCGGTATTCGCGAGCCTGTCGCCCCGGGTCCGAGCGTGGGCCAGCGTTCTATGCCCTGGCCCTGGGCCTGGTTGTGGTAGCAGGTCTAGATGCGCTACTGCTCGCCGCCGCAGGGAGTACGGTGCCCGCCGTACTCGGAAGCTAAGCACGCTGATGGCGCGACTTCAGACGCGGTATGCTGGGGCTGACATGAACAAGCCATTCGATTTCAGCGACCGGATCAAGAGCTTCCGCTTTGCTCTCGATGGGATCGCGACCCTGATCAAGACCCAGCACAACGCTTGGCTGCATTTGCTTGCAACGGCTTTGGTCCTTGCCTCGGGGTTTGTGCTCGAGGTTACCCGCGGCGACTGGTGCCTGTTGACTCTAGCCATCAGCCAGGTCTGGATCGCAGAGGGGCTGAACACAGCGGTTGAATTCCTGGCCGATGCGGTGACGCTAGAGCAGCACCCCCTCATAGGCAAAGCAAAGGACGTGGCGGCAGGCGGATTGTGGCTGACACGCTAGGCTATGCAGGATGAGGAGACAGACAGTTTCAGTTGGTGGAGTCCTCCTACTAGCTCTAAGCGTGATCGCCTGCGTTGCTCAGCCGGCGGAGACTCCCGGGCTCAAGCTCATCAATTGGAATGTGCTCTACGGGTTCAATCATCAGAGGTCGGTGGCTGAGGCATGTGATTGGCTTGAATCCCAAGCACCCGATGTGGTCTCGCTTCAGGAACTGAACGGGATCTCCGAGAGCCAACTTGGTGAGCTAGCTGCTGAATGGGGACACCCCTATGCGGTCACGCATAAGCAGAGCGGGTTCCCCGTCGGCCTGACTTCCAGCGAACCCATCGAGGTCATCGAGCGCGCGGCCGAGGGCTTTCACCATGGCTACCTGCACTGCAAGACCTATGGGATCCACTTTTTTGTGGTCCACTTCTGGCCGGGTAAGCCCGCTGACCTGGACGCGATTCTGCCGAAGGCCGCAGCACTCCTCGAGCGCGGGGAGCAGGTGGTCATCCTGGGCGACTTCAATGGCTGCTCTCGCAAGGACGAAGCTTTCCTGATCGCGAACGCCACGCTCAGAGACAGGGACTACACCTTCGTTGACATGGTCGAGTCGCTCGACTTCGTGGATGTCGTGCACAAGCACGACCCGCAAGCCACGATTTCCTGCCCTTCTCCGCTCACCATCCCGCGCTGGTCCAAAGACATGGCGGAGCTGCAGCTGAAGCGCTATCGCATCGACTTCGTCTTTGCATCCAAGTCTCTCGCGCAGGCTTCACGCTCTGGAACGATCCATCTGAGCGAGCAACTCGATGCCATCTCGGATCACTATCCAGTGGTGGTCGAGTTCGATTGGACCGAATGACCTTCACCGGCCGGCTCGCGGGACCGCGGGGGATCGTGCCTGGCGCGCTATACGGACGCGGCCTGCGCAGGATGTGGGCTTCCTCAGCAACCTCGTGACAAGCTGGCGCCCCGCTAGCGCCGGTCGGTTAGCGTACAAGCCATGCGCTTTATTCCCGGCTACCTGCTCGTGGTCCTAAGCTCCTGGGCCACCGCCCAAGAGGCGCGCCAGTTACCCGTGGGCAGCCCATTGCCGCGCATCCGCTGTAGCTCTGGCTACAGCGCTCAGGTCTACGCCCGTGGCCTACGCGCCCCAGATGGCCTCGCCGTGGACGCGCAGGGCCGCTTGCTGGTGGTGGAAGAGGGCAGCGGTCAGATCACGCGCTTCGACGAGAAGGGCCAAGGTCACGTCCTGGTGCGCGGCCTGCGATCGCCCGAGGGTCTGTGCCTGGGGCCGGATGGTGACCTATTCGTCGTTGAAGACATCCCAGGCGGAAGGCTTCTGCGCATCGACCAGCAGGGCAAGCTCGAGGTCCTGGCCACGGATCTGTGCGCACCGGAGGGCGTGGTTTATTTGAATGGCCGTCTGTTCCTGACCGAGTCCACCGCGCAGCAAGAGAGCAACAAGTTC
>JBLIOL010000391.1:0-4395 GCA_047639615.1 Planctomycetota bacterium
CACCCAGGTAGAGCCTTGAGACCCCGCCCACATCTCCCGGCGCATCGAAGGCCGCGCAGAAAAAAGCGGTACTGGGAACAGTCGCCACGCCAGGAGTCAATTCACTCCAACGCCGAAGCTCGAGGAAGGCGTTATTCGGTCCTGAGAACTCTTTGGACAGGTCGCGCACGATCACGGAGAACATCAACTCCTCGACCTCTCCCGGATGCATGTCATCGTAGGTGACGTAGTCAGTGTGCTGAACCTCACGCAATCCGACGAAGGGCACCGAGAATAAGACCTCCTCAGAGGTCAACTCGCTGCCTAGCCAATTCTGGCAGACGATTTCGAGGGTCCACTTGGGACCCGCGTACTCAATGCCAAAGACCCCGCGGAAGGCGCCGATATGGTGCCCCGGCCCTTGCCCGTCCCAGGCGACGGAGAAGGAACCAAGCGGCGGAGGAACCGAGTACGGATTGAAACCAACGATCGGGGGCAAGCAGCCGCCTGCAACGAATAGAGGCCCAAGTCGGGCCTTGATGGAAGCAATCATAGTGAGCTGGCGCAATATAGACCGGCCCGTGGCGCGCTACTTTCGAATGCACAGTTCTTGGATCTCTAGCTCGGAGCCATCCTGCATGCGCTGCATGCTGGTCCCAACGGTAAACGCTGCGCCGAAGACATCCTCGGGCAACACGACGGTCTCGCCGTCGACGCAGATGCCGCGCAGCAAGGGAAGCAACTCCGGACCCGTGAAGCGGCCGATGCGCTCGAGCAACTCGGGCGTGTCGAAGCGCTGCTCCGGATCGAGGTCGGCCTCGTCGAGCAGGGCGCGCATCAGGTCGGAGAGATCCTCGTCGCCGTCGGAGCGCCCCAGGATGGCGTGATCGATCAGCATGGCCATCAGCTCGCCGCGCAGGTAGGGCTGCTTCTGGGCATCTCCGTCGGTCCAAAAGATCTTGCCCAGCTCAGCCGCGGGCAAATTGCGTACAGGGCTCGTGTGGTAGTCACGCAGCACGGTATTGATCATGCCCACGAAGGTCTTGTCATCGAGCACGCCGCCGCGGTGCAGAATGTTGCGGCCGAAGAAGTCGGTGAAGCCCTCGGAGAACCAGTAGTTCTGCTCCTCGGGACTGTCCATGCGAATGCGCAGGCCATTCCACTCGTGGAAGCACTCATGGCCCAGTAGCTTGCGAATATGCGGCCCAATGGGGGAGTTGGCGTCGATGACCGTGTTCGGCTGCAGGAAGAGCGCGAAGCTATTGGTCAAGCCCGTGCCACCGAAGCTGTAGCCATTTGCCTTGGCGGCACCTGTAGCGATGGCGCCCACCCAATAGAAGGGCGCGCTGTCGTCATCCATGTACTCGCGCTCAAGGTCGATGATCTCAGCCACCAGGTCCGCGAACTCGGCACCGTCGAAGCGCCACTTGGTGGAGTCGAGGGTGACCGCGAGTAGACCGCCGCGGATCTCCAGGGTGTGAATCTGCAGCTTGCCCGCGCTGAAGAGCATGCCCGACAGGCGCGAGCGCGTGACCTCGATCTCCAGCTCCTGGGAACCGAGCCCGAAGGAGTGCACCACGTCCCAGCCAGCGTCCTCGAAGCCTTCGAAGGCCAGGGTCAGCTCGATCAGATCCTCGTCGCCGTCAGCCACAGCCTGACGCGGCATGAAGAGGTGGCTGATCCCCTGAAAGAGCTCAGGCTCCAGAATCGGCCGGTAATGATCGGAGCTCTGGCCGGATTTGCGCAGCTCATTGGGCAAGAGCCAAGCACTCAAGGTGAACGTCTCACTCGGAGCGTGCACCACGTTCCACTCGAAGCTAGAGCGGACCTCAACGGTGAGCTCTTCCCCAGCAGCATTCGTGGCCGTCACATGCTGCAGATCCACGCGCTCAGCAGGCACACCGCCCCAGTCATTCGAGACCCCCATGAGCGTCTCGCCATCGGCCTCGCCCTCCAAGGTCACGCGCACTTCAAGGCGCAGAGCTGGCTCCTGCTCAAGGACAAGCTCCACCCTCATCTTGGGGAGTTCCGAACTCCACAGGGGAGCAGCGGAGGCGAGCCAAAACGGAACCAAAAGAGCTACCCCGAGGCTGGTGACCCGGAGCTTGGAGAGAGGACGCGGCATGCAAATAGGGAGGAGGGGGGGAACAGGAAGCGCGAGAAGGGTGCTGCGCACCTGGCGCACTATGTTCCCTGCCAACTGCCGGTTGACAGCAGGCTGACCCCTTTTGCCGTTGTTTTTCAGGAACATGGCTCGACGCCTAATCGGGAATGCAACCCACGCCTTCCTGCGCCTGGGCAGCTTTGGCCTTGCTGCCCCATGGCGTCGCCCACAGGATACGAACGCCCCGTTTTCCCCCCGCTCACGGACACCTGTGAAAGCATCTGATCTATTCGTAAAGGCCTTGGAATCCGAAGGCGTGGAGTACGTCTTCGGCATCCCTGGCGAAGAGAACCTCGACCTCTTGGACTCGCTCTCGCGCTCCAAGCAGATCAAGCTCATCCTGACCCGCCACGAACAGGCTGCCGGCTTCATGGCCGCCACCTTCGGGCGCCTTACGGGCAAGGCCGGCGTATGCCTGGCGACCCTCGGGCCAGGTGCAACCAACCTGGTCACGGCCGCTGCCTACGCCCAGCTGGGCGGCATGCCGCTGCTCATGATCACGGGCCAGAAGCCCGTCAAATCGAGCAAACAGGGCCAGTTCCAAGTGCTCAACGTGGTCGACATGATGCGGCCCTTGACCAAGTTCACGCGCCAGCTGGTCAGCGCCACGGGCATCCCCGCGCGTGTGCGCGAAGCCTTCCGCCTGGCCCAGGAGGAGAAGCCCGGCGCGACCCACATCGAGTTCCCCGAGGACATCGCCCGCGAGCACACGGACGAGCGCTTGATCCCCGCCAGCCTCGTACGCCGGCCCCTGGCCGAGCACAAGTCCATCGCTGCGGCCGTCGCCGCCATCGAGAAGGCTAAGCACCCGGTGCTGGTGGTCGCCGCCGCCGCCAACCGCAAGCTCACCTGCAAGATGCTGCGTGTGCTGGTCGAACGCTTCGAGATCCCCTTCATCACCACACAGCTAGGCAAGGGCGTGCTCGACGAGCGCCACCCGCTCTACCTGGGCAATGCCACGCTCTCCTCCGGAGACTTCGTCCACCGCGCCATCGAGCACGCGGACGTGATCATCAACGTCGGCCACGACGTGGTCGAGAAGCCGCCCTTCCTCATGCAGCCGGACGGCGTCACCGTCATCCACGTGAACTTCTCCAGCGCCGAGGTAGACTCGGTCTACTTCCCGCAGGTGGAGGTAGTGGGGGACATCGCCAACAGCCTCTGGCAGATCAGCGATCACCTGGTCAAGCAAGAGCACTGGGACAACTCGCGCCTGCTCGAGATTCGTGCCGCCGGCGCCGCCCACGAAGCTGAAGGTATTGACGACGCGCGCTTCCCGATCTACCCGCAACGGCTGGTTGCCGAGATTCGCTCCGCCATCACCGACCAGGGCATAATCGCCCTCGACAACGGCGTCTATAAGATCTGGTTCGCGCGCAACTACCAGGCGCACTTCCCAAACACGGTGCTGCTCGACAACGCGCTAGCCACCATGGGCGCTGGCTTGCCCTCGGCCATGGCCGCCAAGCTGGTGCACCCCGACCGCCAAGTCATGGCCGTCTGCGGCGACGGCGGGTTCATGATGAACTCGCAAGAGCTCGAGACTGCCGTGCGCCTCAAGCTGCACATCGTGGTGGTGATCCTCGTCGACAACGCCTACGGCATGATCAAGTGGAAGCAAGCCGCCATGGGCCTCGGCAACTACGGCCTCGACTACGGCAATCCCGACTTCGTCAAGTACGCCGAGAGCTACGGCGCACAGGGCCACCGCGTCTCGAAGATCGAGGACCTAGGCAATCTGCTGCAGAAGACCCTCAGCGAACCCGACGTGCACCTGATCGAGGTCCCCGTGGACTACTCCGACAACGACCGCATCCTGAACCATGAGATTCAGGAGCGCAGCCAGAAGCTCTAGCTCGCCATGAAGACCTACCCCTACTACCTGGCCAACACCCCCGAGTCCCCCAACGCGGACTTGGTGGTGACAGACAAGTTCAACGGTGAGGAGGCCTACCGCGTAGCTCTAGCGGACCCCGCCGCCATCGAACGCGGCATCGCTGCGGCCACCGAAGCCGCCGGCCCCATGGCGCGCATGGCGCCCTACGAACGTCAGGCCGTGCTCAACCACTGCGCCGACCGTTTCACAGAACGCGCCGAAGAACTAGCTCTCTCTCTGTGCGTGGAAGCCGGCAAGCCCATCAAGGATTCGCGCGGCGAAGTCAGCCGCCTGGTCGACACCTTCCGCATCGCCGCAGAAGAGTCCGTGCGCATGAACGGCGAGATCATGAACCTGGAGATCTCGCCCCGTGCAC
>JBLIOL010000392.1:0-4384 GCA_047639615.1 Planctomycetota bacterium
GAGTCACGGTCGAAGAGCTCTCTGGCTTCGCCTTGGCGGCGCGTGCTCAGGCACGCATTCCATGCCGCGGCATGGGGGGCTTGGTTTGCGTCAGCACACCGCTTGATGGGCAGGATCATCATCCGCCGCTGGAGGTTGTGGCCGGCCTGATCGCCGCTGGAGCCGGCGCCAAGGTGTTGATTCTGTCGGACCGTTGCGTACCGCCGCGGCGCGGCTTGACGGCTGCCAATGTGCTCGAGGAACTGGACCTAGCCATGACCTGGGACCCCTCCGAGGCGGAGCATTGGGTTTCGCAGTCGGGCTTTGCGGCGGTCTCGGTTTCTGGCGTGCTTCCGGCGCTGCTCAATCTGCGCCGAGTGCGTGGGGACGTCATTCTGCGCACGCCGCTCTCGACCGTGGAGAAGCTACTGGCCCCTGCCGGCTCGGCCGTGGTCTTGGGCGCTCAAAGCGGGCCCGTATTGGGCACGGCCGTGGAGGTCATTCAATCCCTGGGTCATCCCCGGGGCATCGCCTTGCAAGGCGTCGACGGTGGAGCTGTGCCGTACCTGCGCAAGCGCACGCGCGGCATCGAGCTGTGCGAGGGCCACCTTGTTCCTTTGGCGGTGGAACCCCAGGACTTCGGCCTGGGCTGCTTCGAGGAACCGGAATTGCCGCTCTTCGGTCCGTCCGAGGAAGGCTACGGAGCTTCGGACAATCCGGCCCTGGTGAGCGCGGCGGGACAGGCAGCGCTGCGTGTGTTGGCTGGCGAACGCGGGCCAGCTCGATCCGCGACCTTGCTGTCGGCGGCGGTCATGCTCAAGGCGGGCGGCCAGGTGCTCAGTCTCGCGGATGGCGTGGATGCGGCCAGCATTTCCTTGGATGACGGCGCGGCCCAGGGTGTCTTGGATCACGCGCGTAAGTTGTTGAAGTGAGCTCGCCAGATCGACCAGCTGGAGCGGCGAGTGCAGGCCCCTTGGCAGCGGTGGACCTAGGCTCGAACAGCTTCCACATGGTGGTTGCGGAAGAGACCGAGGGTCAGCCGAATCTGGTGGACCGACTGCGCGAACGCGTGGGTTTGCTCGAAGGCTTGGAAGCGGATGGGGGAATCGATCCCGAGGTGGAAGTCCGGGCCCTCGACTGCTTGGCGCGTTTTCGCCAGCGGCTGAGCGGCCTGCCGGCGGAGCGCGTACGCGCCGTAGGCACGGCGACATTCCGGCGCGTCCGCGATCAGGGCCAGTTCCAAATGCGCGCGGAAGCGGCTCTGGGGCAGGCCATCGAGATCCTGCCCGGGCGTGAGGAGGCGCGCTTGGTGTTCCTTGGCGTGGCTCACAGCCTGGGTCATTCGGCCGGGCGACGCCTGGTTGTGGACATCGGCGGCGGCAGCACCGAGGTCATCATCGGCGAGCGCTTCGAGTCCGAGGCGGAGAAGAGCCTCTCCATGGGCTGCGTCAGTTGGACCGAGCGCTTCTTCAAGAAGGGCAGGCTCACCGTCAAGGCCTTCGCCCGAGCTGAGCTAGCGGCGCGCGTGGAGTTGGAACCGGTTAGCGCCAAGCTGCGTGCGCGGGGTTGGAATCAGGCGGTCGGATCCTCGGGCACGATCCTGGCGGTCTCCGGAATCCTGAAAGCCCAGGGCTGGACCGATGGAACGATCACGAGTGAGTGCTTGGAGCGACTCGTGCAAGCCATGCTCGCCGTGGGGAGTTCGGATGAGTTGCGCTTCAGCGGCTTGAAGCCCGATCGCAGACCCGTGCTAGCTGCGGGGGTCGCGATCCTGCGGGCGGTCTTCGCTGGCTTGGACGTGGAGAGCATGCTGCCCTCCCAAGGGGCCCTACGCGAAGGCTTGCTCTACGATCTCTTGGGGCGTCTCGGGCACGATGATGTGCGCTCACAAGCGGTGCTCGCCTTCGGCGCGCGCATGGGCATTGATGAAGCTCGCGCCGGCGGCGTACGCGCCGCGGCGCTCGCGCTCTTCGACCAGGTGCAAGGCGCGTGGTCTTTGGGTCCGGGTCATCGCGATCTACTTTCCTGGGCCGCCTGGCTGCACGGGGTTGGGCTCGCCATGTCCTACTCTGGCTACCATCGCCATGGCGCGTACATGGTGGCCCACGCAGACTTGCCGGGCTTCTCGCGGGAGGACCGCAAGCGCCTCGCTGCACTCGTGCTCTCTCACCGTCGACGCCCGAAGCTCGAAGCGTACGGACCCTTCGAAGGTTCCTGGCAACGCGTCCTGCCGCGCCTGACTCTGCTCCTGCGCGTGGCCGTGCGCCTGTGCCGGAGCGGCGCAGCAGTCCCTGAGTCAATTCCCGTTGCGCGAGCCCAGGGCGTGCGTCTGCAGCTGGCCTTCTCGGATGGCTGGCTAGATGCGCATCCGATGACGGAATCGGATCTGGAGGCGGAGGTCGACCTCGTACGCGCGCTCGGCCTCGAGCTGGACGTTAGCTGAGAGGGCAGATACGAATTCAGCGCCGCCGGGCAAGGCCCAGCGACGCTGAATGGAGTGTTTAGCCGCTAGTTAAAGAGGATCGCAATCGCGTCGGTGAAGTTCGACGTGGTTTGACCGTTCATGAGCACGTCGCGATACCAGAACTGGAAGTTCCAGACCTCGCCGGCCAGGATCGGTTGGACAGGGTTGGTGGGGATCGCCGAGGTGTCGACCACCACGCTCGCCGTTCCGTTGTTGGCGGATGCGGTGACTTGGGCGGTCAAACGGCCGTGGGGAGAGCCAATGCACAGGGTGCCCAAGCTGCCGCCGGCGTTGACGATCATGTCCGGGTTGGGGCCGGCGATTACGTAGCCCGCCTGGGCCAGGGGCAAGTTGCCCATGAGCAGGGTCAGGTCGTTGTCAGCAGCCGTCATGCTGCCGTAGGCGTTGATAGAGGCGGCGGTGCCGGTGGAGTTCGGCACAGCGTCGGTGCAGTAGAGGTCGCCGAAGCCGGCACCGCTGACGAGCATGTCGTAGGTGTTGCAGTCGGGGCCCGAGCTGGGCGGATAGATGTTCACTTTTGCGAAGACCGTTGCGGGGCCGCCGGTGATGTTGGTCCAGCTGACGGTCTCGTTGTCGCTAGCGGAGAAGCCGCAGGCGATGGTGTTGGTGCAGCCCACGTTGCCATTTGCGAAGGGTTCGCAGCGACCGTAGGGGTAGAGGAAGATGTCCATGTCACCCTCAGAGTGGGTGAAGGCAAGGTCGATCTGAATGGTGTCGCCAGCCCGGACGGTGAAGCGGTAGTAGTCCCAGTCCGTCTTGGAGACGAACAGGCCCATGTAGACACCATTGGTGGTGTTCACCTCTTGGCCACAGTCGTCGTTGTCCTCGAAGGCATCGTCGCTCGCGGAAACGCAGGGGTCCACAAAGGCACTCACGTTCAGTGTGCCTGCGCCCGAGCTGCTTCCGAATCCGCCAACTTGGATCAGGATTTCGTCACCCATCACCAGTCCGGCCAAGTCGACCTGGCTCTGGAGGCCACCGGTGTCGTCGTTGTAGCCAGCGCAGACAGCGGCGCAGCCGATACCCGTGTGTGCGGCTAGCTTCGTATCGTAGCCAGACCCGAAGGTGTCGAAGCTGTAGTCGCCGTCGGCAGGCACGGTGAACTGCCAGAACAGGTCCTGGTTGATGCTGCTTGCGCCGCCCGAGCATGTGCCGGTGCCATTAAACCCAGACGTGGTGGCAGAGCCAGTGTCGAAGGCATAGGTACCCGCCGCATTGATCGCGGTGGGTATGCTGCAATCGTCGCCTCCCTGTGCGAGCGCAGATCCGGCAAAGACAAGGGGCAAGACAGATAGAAGGAGTGATTGATGCGTAGCCATTGAGTTGGAGCGTTGGGAAAAGCAAGCACTGCCACCAAGGGTGAGCAGTCCGGGCGGGCGAGGCATTCATGCTAAGCCAATTCCAGCGGCCAGAAGATGACCATCTGGATCGAAAGCTAGTGACTTTGGTGGCGCTGGAGGAATCGTCGCCTCTAGCGGAAATTGAGAAGAAAGGTGGCGGGCTCAATCCTTATCTGTCGCGCTGATTTGGCATTTCGTACCCGCGGTCTTAAGCTCTCGAAAATGAAACCTCTCTAACGGCTAGGATGCCCGATTAGCTACTGATGAACTGTTAGGGAGGCATGGGGGTCGATTTATTGCCTGCGGTTCGTAGTGGAAGCAGATGCTTTGTCACCTTGGGAGAACGGAATGTTGGAGCTTTCATTGCCCGAGTTGCGCTATTCCCGTGACTGAATCCTTCGCTGCGGGCAGGCCCAGTAGCTGGAACACCTGTCTCGATTTGGGTCACCTCTGGCGTGCGGCGAAGCTATTTGGGCCCGGCGCAGACCCGACTTCGGCGAAGTATATGGGTCTGGCGGTGCGTGCATTGTCTGGCTGGTTTCAATTATCTCGATCCTAGACGATGCGCTTTCATTCACTG
>JBLIOL010000393.1:0-4352 GCA_047639615.1 Planctomycetota bacterium
ACATTCCATTCGATGTCGGGCAAGGTCAGCATGGCCGTGACCACGATGATCGGGGTCAACACCAGCTCGAGCACAAATAGCCAAGCCAGGCGTTTGCCCGCATTCCGCATGCGCTTCAGATTCAGGTGCGCACCCACGGACACGGTCATCAGGCCGAGCGCGAAGGAGGTCAGCGGGCGCAGTCCCGCGAGGGCGTCCTCGCCGAAGACATGCAGGACCGGGCCGAGTAGCAAGCCGGCCAGAATCTGGCCCGTGACGGCGGGCAGGGAGATGCGTTTGGCCAGGCTCCCAAACAGGACTCCAGCAACGATAATGACGCCTAGCGTCAGGAGCGGGTCAGCGTTGGGCAGCAGGGGCATAGTGCGTTTGGCCGGAGGCCGGGAGCAGGGTAGCAATCGCACTCCCCGAAGCCTCAGAATCTCCGCCACCCTGTTTCTTGGGCTCGCACAAGCCCTTGCCAATACGAATCATGAGTCAGATTTTCGATGCCCTCCAAAACCGCGCCAACGGCCGCTGTGAACTCTGTAGCTCGGAGCAGGGCTTGGGGACCCATGCGGTTGGACCCATGCAGGGGGACGAGCTCGGGCGTTCGCTCTTGGCCTGCGAAATCTGCTTGGGGCAGCTTTCGGGTGGGGAGCTAGACGAAGGGCATTGGTTCTGCCTCCGCGACACGATCTGGAGCGAAGTGCCGGCCGTGCAGGTGCAAAGTTGGCGCATGCTGCACCGCTTGCAAGGGGTCGCTTGGGCCGGGGAGCTCCTGGAGCAGGCTTACCTGGACGAGGAGTTGCTGGACTGGGCGCAGGCTGGGCTCCAGGCGCGTGCGGACGGGCCCGCGGTGCAGACCGTCGACAGTAATGGTACGGCCCTCGCGGAGGGCGATGCGGTTTCTCTGATCAAGGCGCTCGAGGTCAAGGGCGGCAACTTCACGGCCAAGCGCGGCACGCTGGTCAAGGGAATCCGCTTGACCAACAACCCCGAGCACGTGGAAGGCCGCGTCAACGGCATGACCATCGTGCTCAAGACCTGCTTCCTCAAGCGCATGTCCTGAGGCGAGCGGCGGTTCGCGCTATGCGGCGTCGCTAGACTTGTCGCCGAAGAGTTCGGTTGTGGTGCTCTCGACCCAGAGCTTGAGGTGCTTGTTGAGCAGCTCGCCGGTCTTCTCCACGTCGCTCTCGATTGCGCCCTCGAGGACCTCCATACCCTCGAGCACGTCACGCGCTTCGCTGAGTCCGCGTTCCACGCCTTTGAATACCTCAGCCGAGAACTTCTCGAACTGCGCTTCGCTCAGGTCCGGGTTAGCGCGTCGCACGGACTCATAGAGCCCGCCCGAAATTCGCTCGAAGATGGACTGAGCGACGCCCTCGGGCGTCGCGTCGCGCGGCTCTTCGCTGTCTTCCTCGGCACCCTCGGTCGGGGCTTCATAGACCGGAAATTCATCCGCTAGATGGCGGTCCACCAGCTGCTCTACAAGCTGCATGCTCGTCGCGCGGTCGGGCTTGGACAAAGAAACTTGATCCTGCAGGTAGCTGGTCAGTTCTTTCCCCGAGTGCAGTGGTGTTCTCCCGAACAGTGGCTGCAGCGGCGGGATCGGTTGTATCCCTTCAATCATGGCTCTTACCTCTCTTTGGTTACAGGGCTTTGATCTAGTTGTCGGACGTTGGGCGGCTCGCTCTAAGCCTATTCGGAGTTCCTAAATGGAGACCCGTTTCAGGATGAGATGGATCGGGAGTTGGGCGCTCTGAAGCCAGCTATGAGGGTTTGTCGTGCAGCGCCACCGGCGTTGTTTTTCGGAAGCGCACGTTGAGCAACTCGACGATCAACGAGAAGGCCATGGCGAAGTAGATGTAGCCTTTTGAGACGTGCTGACCCGTGCCTTCGGCGACTAGCATGACGCCGATCAGGATCAGGAAGGACAGGGCCAGAACCTTCATGGAGGGGTGCTTCTCGATGAAGTCCGAGATGGAATTCACGAAGAGCAGCATGACCACCACGGCCGCGATCATGGCCAGGGCCATGACCGTGAGGTGCTTGGCCATGCCGACCGCGGTGATGACCGAGTCGAGCGAGAAGACCACATCGAGCAGGGCGATTTGAACCAGGACGGAGGCCAGGCTGGCGCGGGCGCCGCCGCCGACTTCATCCTTGTGTGGGCCTTCGAGTTTCTCCCAGAGCTCGGTGGTAGCCTTGCCGATCAGGAACAGCCCGCCGAAGAGCAGGATCAGGTTCTTACCGGTAACTTCCCAAACCCCCAGAAAGGGGATGTCGAAGGAGGCCAAGACCTTCCCCAGACCCATGATCCACTTGATGCTGGCCAGCAGTAACAGGCGTGTGATCAGTGCCAGAGCTAGGCCCATGCGGCGTGCCTTGGGGCGATCCTCCTCGGGCACCTTGCTCGAGAGAATCGAGATGAAGACGATGTTGTCGATCCCCAACACGATCTCCATGGCGGAGAGGGCTGCCAAGGCGGCCCATGCGGAGGGGGTGTGAATCCAGCTGAAGTCGAACCAATCCATGGGATATCTACGATAGCTACCCTTCCCCAATCTCCATCGGCAACTACCCGCTAAAGTGCCCCCTAGCAGCCCGCTTCAAAAACAGCGACTTGTCGCTCGGCTCCCACGAAGCGCCTGGCTGCGTTGCCAGAACCCCCAAATAGCCACGACTATGGGGAGAACCTGTCGCCTTGCCAGACGATCCGTGGAAACCAATCGCTGGGCCGCTGTTTTTAAAGCGGCCTGCTAGCCATGAGCACCACCCAGACACCCTTTGAGATCACCTACGAGGATGAACCCACGCGCGTAATTAGGGGGAGCGTTGAGCGGCCGGATGAGGCCGGCGATGAGCCGCTTCCCTGGGTGCTCCTGATGCACGGCTTCAAGGGCTTCATGGACTGGGGCTTCTTCCCGCTGCTTTCCTGCGGCTTGGCCACGGCGGGCTTTCAGGTGGTGCGCTTCAATCAGTCCGGCAGTGGCGTTGGCGCGGACGGGAAGGACTTCTCCGACTTGGAGGCCTTCGCCAAGGACACCTACGGGCGCCAATTGGAAGACATGGCACGGGTCTCGGAGCTCGTCAGCGCGGGCGAACTTGGAGCGGTGGATGCGGAGCGCGCCGGGCTCTTCGGTCACAGCCGCGGCGGGGGCATGGGCATCGTGCACGCCGCCGAAGTCCCCTACTGCGCGCTCGTGACCTGGGCCGCCATCGATGACGCGGACCGTTTTGACGAGGCCACCAAGGCCCAGTGGCGCGAGGCGGGATCGATCACGATCAAGAACGCGCGCACGAAGCAGGACATGCGCATGGACCTGGGCGGACTGCTGGATTTCGAGGCCAATGTTGAGCGCTATGACATCTTGGCTGCGGCGGCTCGGGTTGAGGCGCCGGTGCAGCTGATCCACGGGGACGCGGACGAGAGCGTGCATGTGGACGCGGTCAATCGACTGGAGCGGGCCTTCCCCCATGCGCGTAAGACCATTCTGAAGGGTGCTAGCCACACTCTTGGGGCCACTCATCCGCTCTCCGAAATGCCCGAGGCCCTGGCCCAAGCCCTGGCTATCACCACCGAGCACTTCCTGCTCCACCTCTAGCCTGCATTATTCATGAACACACACACCAGAAACCGCAAGCGGGCGCCTTCGGCGCCCTCTCGTCCCCTAGCGGCACTTTGGGAAGTTTGACGTCCTCGAAGGCCCTACGGGGCCGTCTGCGGTGACAAACTCCCCAAAGCCCCACCAGGAAACGAGTTGCAGATTCTGGAGAGCGTCTTCATGAATAATGCAGGCTAGTTCAGGCTAGTCTCAATTCGTTGCGCGTCTCGCGATGAAAGCATCTCTAGGACTCGCCCCACACATCTCAGCAGCCGCTAGGGTCTGTCTCAACGCCCTGCTCTCCACGGGGTGACTCTCTCCTCTCTCTCCATGTTCAGCCGTCTACGACGCAAGCTGACGATCTCTCTGGTGACCTTCATCGCGATCTTCGTGGTGGGGGAGCTGGTGACTCGTGCACTGGAACCAGGCCCTTTCGCTCTGTTCGATAGCTACCCCTACGTGGCTCACGAACTTGGCCAGGGTTTTGAACGCCATGAGGCCAATTTCAGCGGGCGCTGGGATGGCACGTGGTACGAAACCAATGACCTAGGTCTGCGCGGCGGCGAAGTGGCGGCACCCGCGGCGGATCAGTTGCGCGTGGTGTGCTTGGGCGATTCCTGCACCTTCGGCAAGGGCGTGAACGAGGAGGGTTCCTGGCCGCGCCAGCTGGAGCAGCAACTGGCGGCTGAGGCCGGCGGCGCCTGGCAGCCGGTGGTGGCAAACCTGGGAGTCAATGGGTACCACGGTGCCTCGTACCTGAAGATGTTC
>JBLIOL010000394.1:0-4326 GCA_047639615.1 Planctomycetota bacterium
CGCGGGGGGGCGGGGGGCCGGGGGGCCCCCCCCCTGGGCGCGCGCGCCGGACTGCGGGTGGACCTGGTGTTTGTGGACGACCCGAAGCTGACCGAGCTGCATGGGCGCTTCTTGAACGACCCGACGCCTACGGATGTGATCAGCTTTGATCTCTTGGGTGACGAGCCGCCCTCGCCGGAGGATCCCGGCCCTGATGCGGAGCTCTACATCAGTGTGGATTGCGCTCTGCGCGTGTCGGCGGAGCGCGGTGTCAGCCTGGCGCGCGAGCTTTGCTTGTACGCGGTGCACGGTGCCCTGCACCTGTGCGGATTCGACGATCACGAGCCCGATGAGCGTGCCGCCATGCGTCTTGCGGAGCGTCACGTGCTCCATGAGCTGGGGTTTGAGGAGGATCAGGGGCCTCACGACTGAACGGGAAGCGTCTCAGATGAGTTTTTTTTTGCAGCTTCGTCCCAAGCTCGGGCGCGCGGCGGAAGGGCCTAGTTCGGGGCTCAATCAGGCAATGGCGCGGAAGGACCTTGCAGGAATGGGTCCCAGGCATGGGGGGTTGCAAGAGCGATAGTTGAACGGGGTAGTTGCGAAGGGGTATTCAGATACTTGGAAAGCAACCCAACCGGGTGTCCTGCGGCCTGCCAAGGTCGCGCGCCGCCGGGTACCTGCTCCAGCATCTTGGACCACCCCATCGACATCAGCGTCAGCCCAAAGACGGACGCAGCCCTCCTCGAGGACTGTGCCCAGCCTGTCGCGCTGCCGCGCGAAGAGCGCAAGGTCATGCCTCGGGCTGCGCGGTCGGTGCTCAATCCGAGCAGTTCGCGGACCGATGAGAACGCCAAGCCGCGTGTCCCGGTCACAGAACAAACCCACCCCGAGCTGTGGGCCGTGTACCACTCCGCGCCGAGCACCGAGCGGCGCAACGATCTGGTGGTGGCCTATCAGGGTCTCGTGCGCGATGTGGTGCGACGCTTCTCAGCGCGCCTGCCGCGCAGTGTGGATCGCGGGGATTTGATCACCGCCGGTAGCGTCGGGCTCATGTCCGCTATCGAAGGTTTCGATCCGGAGCGTGGAGTGCGCTTCGAGTCCTATTGTGAGCTGCGCGTGAAAGGCGCGCTGCTCGACGAACTGCGCACCCAGGATTGGTTGCCGCGCCCCTGGCGCCAGCGGGTCGAGCGACAGAAGCGCACCATGGAAGCGCTGCGTGCCAACCTCGGCCGCAGACCCCATGACGATGAAGTGGCGGACAGCATGGGGATCGACATCGAGACCTATAGCCAGATCTTCGGCACCGGCTTGCCGAACGCGCCGACCGGTTCCATGACTGGTGGCGAGGACGAGGAAGCTGGGCCGACTCTCGAGGTCGTGCCCGATCGCAACCTCGAGCCGCTTGGCGAGAGCCTCTCAAGGCAGGAGCTCTTGGCCCTAGTGGCGCAGAAACTCACGCAGCAGGAATACCGCATCGTCTACCTGAAGTACTGGGAGGAGTTGCCCATGCGCGAGATCGGCGAGCTCACCGGTCTTTCGGAATCGCGCGTGTGCAAGATCCACGCGAAGCTCATCGGACGCTTGCGCGATCGCTTCCGTTCCGACTCACCGGGTGAATGAAAGAGGGGCCCGGAGTTCGTGAGAACTCCGGGCCCCTGGGATCCCGGTATCAAGCCCAAGAAGGGCCTGTGATCGCGGTGTTCAGGTCAAACTGAAACACTCCCCCAATCGATCAGTGACGAAAGTACTCGCCGGTTCCGGGGGCGCAGCTGGCAGAGGTCCCTAGCTCTACGCAGCGCACCAGTGAACGAGGTCCGTATCGCGCGCGCCGTCCCCACAGAGCGCACGAAAACCTCGCTCGAAGCACCGTGGCGGAGGTCCCCACTCCCGCCGGCGATGCTGCTCCGGCGCCCGAGGGCACCGTTGCTCGATGGGTGGCCAGGTGGCCACCGGATTGCATTGCGATCGACCGAACCCCGCGCCGCCTCTGCGGCTGGTACTGCGCCCGATGGGCGGCTTGTTTAGGGGGTAGGGTAGGCATGGGAAGCGTCGCAATGGACACCTATTGCATGCGGTGTGAGGTGCGGACCCAGCATCCCGAAGGCCGCTGGGCCCGCCCCATCAGGCAAGGAAGGAGGTGACTTCTTCCGAACCAAACAGTGTCTCGAACCGCACAAGGATGGTGACATCCCTGCTTCCCGCATGACCTGCCCGGATTCCGGACCACGACGTTCGGTAGCTTGGCTGCCCCAGAGGGGCCCTTGGCTTTGCGTCCCAGCCTTGCGGCTGGTTTGCCTTTGTCGCGTCATGTTTGAAGCACTCGAACCTACCCGGCTCACAGCCGTGCGGTCGGATTAGCATCTTGCATTTGTGCGCGCCGCTTCGGGCTTGCGATGCATCTTCTTAGCTGATAACGGTTTATGGCGGCCAGGTCGGAGCTAAGAAAGCCTAGGCAAACCTGGATCAGTCCGAGGATCCCGGTTTCCATGTCTCATCTCTAGCCGCCCTTCTCACCGTAGCTCTCCATGCTTGTACCCCTCGCCCTGTGTCTCGCTCCCATGTCCGCTCTCAGCCCCGTGGAGGAGCCTGCGCCGCGCCTGGTGGTGATGATCGCCGTGGACCAGCTAGTGCCAGAGCAGCTCGAGCGTCTGCGTGGGCATCTCCCCGGCGGCCTGGGTCGTCTCCAGCGCCAGGGCCTGCGCTTCACCGCGGCGGCCCTGCCCTACGGCACGACCCATACGGGCCCGGGTCACGCGACTTTCGCCACGGGCTGCCTGCCTAGCTCCCACGGCCTGGTGGCTAATGATTTCTACGATCGCGATCTGAGGCGTGATGTCTACTGCGTGGAGGATCGCGAGGCCTTGCCGGTGACCAGCGCGGGCTTGGGCGTGAAGAGCAAGCAGAGCCGCTCGCCGCGCAACCTGCGGCGCGTCTCCCTGGGCGCTCACCTGCGCGCCTCCGTGCCCGAGGCCAAGATCGTCGCCCTCAGCGGCAAGGACCGCGCCGCCATCACCATGGCCGGCCGTAGTGGCGACATCGCCATCTGGTGGGACCGCACAGTGGGCGCAGGTTTTGTCTCGACCCAGTTCTACGGCGACGCACTCCCGAGCTGGGTCGAGCGCTGGAACAAGGGTTGGGTCGAGCGCACCTCGGGCTGGCTCTGGGAGCCGAGCTTCGATGTGCAGCAAGCGCCTCCCGGTACCGCGCCGGATGAGCGTGTGGGTGAGGGCATGCTCCTGGGCCAGGGCCCGAGCTTCCCGTACACCATCGGCGACAAGCCCGACGGTGTCTTCGATGAGGGGCAGATGAAGGCGCTCTACAACGGCGTCTACAAGTCGCCCTTGATGGATCGCTACGTGCTCGACCTGGCCCACAAGGCGCTCTTCGGGGAGAACCTAGGCACGGATGAGCACGTGGACCTCCTGGCGCTCTCCTTTTCCTCCTGCGATGCGGTCGGCCACATCTTCGGCCCGTACAGCGTGGAGGTCACCGACACACTCCTGCGCTTGGATCATGGCCTGGGCAAGCTCTTCACGCAGCTCGACGAGCGCGTGGGCAAGGACAGGTGGGTCGCCGTGCTGACGGCTGATCACGGGGTCCTGCCCCTGATCGAGTCCCTGCAAGCGCAGGGCGTCCCCACGCGCCGCATCGGACCTGCCACCCAACGCGCCCTGCAGGTGCGCGTGGAGGCGGCCGTCGCCGAAGCCACGGGCCTCAAGGGCGAGCAGCTCTTGCGCTTCCCCACGGACGGCACCAATTTTGACTTTGATCTAGCGGCCCTCGCAGCGGCCGGCCTCGACGTGGATCGCGTGCGCACCATCGTGGCCAAAGCGGCAGTGGGGGAGAATTGGGTGCAGGCCGCATACACCCGCGCCGAACTGCTCTCGAACTTGCCCACCGATGATCCCATGCTGCGCCTCTGCCGGGCCTCGAACACCGCCGATCGCGGCCACGATGTGCAAGTCGTAATGGAGCCGCACTGCCTGATCTACACCCCTAAGTGGGGCAAGACCGGCACGAGTCACGGCTCGCCGCACAGCTATGACCGGCGCATCCCGCTGATCTTCTACGGCCCCAGCTTCCCCGCTGAAGCCCGGGCAGATGAGGCCGGCTCCCAAGACGTGGTCCCAACCCTGCTCGAGCTCCTGGGCATGGCGCCCATCGGGCCCTTGGACGGCCGCACACTCCTGCAGCGTTAGCCAGCGCCGTTGGGGCGCAATGACCCTTGGTGGGATTAGCACTCGACGGCTCTCAGAGGACCTGGGGGCCCCCGTGGGACGCTCAGGGCGGGGACCAATGCGCCAAGGCCGGATCCAGCGGCACCTTCGCCATCATCCATCTGTCCAG
>JBLIOL010000395.1:0-4234 GCA_047639615.1 Planctomycetota bacterium
TGCTGACCGTCATGGGGTTGACCCCCAACTGGGCTGAGAGTTGGCGAGTGGAAGGCAGCTCATCCCCCGGCCTCAGCATGCCGCTAGCCACATGGAACCTGATCTGATCCATCACCTGCCGGTACACGGGAATGCCGCTGTGGGGATCTGTGATGATGAGCATGGGGGGAGGCCTGGACACGGCAAGGTGTATCAGCCAGCCAATACAGTAAGCCCCAAAGTGTATATGTCAACCAATACACTAGGTTCTCAGCCAAACCCCACCCAGGGGCCCTGGGAGCAAGCCAGCAGGCCGCGCAGGCTCCCCCATTCGGGACTGCAAGTCATTCGGCATTAGCACAAGGGCGAACTCCCCAGCAATTACTGCCGACAATCACGTTGACGCCTCTCCCAGCCAAGCTCCCGCCGTCGACATGACCCACTCAAACACGGAAGAACGTGAAGAACTAGTCCGCGCGGGTCGCCTGCACTGGATCCACTGGTGCGTCGTTGGGCTTTCTTTAGTGCTCACGCTAATCGCGTTCTCCGTTACTCGCCAACAGGGCGAGGCCAGGGTCAAGGCGCGTTTTGAGAACGAAGCACAAAACGTGGTGGACCTCGTACTGGAGCACATGCGGGTCTACGAAAACGCACTACTCGGTGGCGTCGCCGCCCATGACGCAGCCGCTGGAGTACTCGAGTATTCCGAGTGGAAGACCTTCGCCAAGAGTCTGCGAATCGACAAGCGCTACCCCGGCATCAATGGCATCGGAGTCATCCACAGCGTGGGGCAGGCAGAGCTCGACGAATACCTTCGCAAGCAGCGCCTGGAGCGACCGGATTTCAAGGTCTTCCCCGAGCACAGCCAGCCCGAGTACCTGCCCATCACCTACGCGGAGCCATCTAATCTGAACGCAAAGGCGATCGGCCTCGACATCGCGCATGAGGCCAACCGGTATGAGGCGGCCAAACTCGCTCGTGCGACTGGCTCAACTACGATCACCGGACCAATCGTGCTCGCCCAAGATGCCGAGAAGACTCCCGGCTTCCTGTTTTACGCGCCGTACTACAAGCCAGGCTACGACGGCGATCAGGCCGGTCGCCAGGAGAACTTCCTGGGCGCCGTCTACGCTCCATTCATCATGACGAAGCTGATGGCGGGCACTCTCGAAAAGGAGCGCCGCCGGATCGGGATCCGAATCAGCGATGGCTCAGATGTCCTCTACGACGAACACATAACCGATGAGAGCGATTTCGACCCCAGTCCCCTCTTCACCTTTCACAAGGACATAGAGCTCTACGGTCGCACCTGGAGCTTCGACGCCCGCAGCGCAATGTCCTTTCGATCGGCCTCAAGAACCGCTCAGCCTTGGATCATCCTGGTGGGAGGCGTACTCATCGATGGGCTGCTCCTATCGGTCTTACTCTTCCTGTCGCGGGCCAACCGGCGGGCCATTTCCTATGCGGACAAGATGAACTCCGAGCTACGCGAGCGCTCGGAGCAGCTGGAAAGATCCAACCTAGACCTAGAACGCTTCGCATATGTGGCATCTCACGACATGCGTACGCCGCTGCGGGGTGTCGGCAGCCTGGTCGACTACCTAGGCGAGGACTTGGAAGACTACCTTGCCTCCGAGGACGCCAATCCCGACGTGGGGCGCAACCTCGGGCGCATCTCAGAGCAGGTCGGGCGCATGGACAGCCTGATCAAGGGCGTGCTCGAATTCGCAAGCCTGGAACACGCGGAGGCCCACATCGAGGCTGTGGATCTTGAACAGTTGATGACAGACGTCGCCACGGATGCCGGCCTCGGGAGCAAGGAATTCACCGTCACCTGTGATGCCCCGGAGATCGAGACGGAAAAATCGCAGCTGATCCAGGTCCTCGGCAACTTGGTAAGCAACGCCGCCAAGTATCACCACGACCCGGCAAACCTGCATGTTCATCTGACCGCGCGTACTCAGGGAGATCGGGTCGAGATCTCGATCGCGGACAATGGGCCCGGAATCAACCCGCGCCACCACGACCGTATCTTCGAGGCCTTCCGGACACTGCAACCCAAGGACGTGATCGATAGCACCGGCATCGGGCTCGCGATCGTCAAGAAGACCGTCGAGCGCTACGCAGGCAAAATAACCATCGAGTCCGCAGAAGGACGAGGGGCGACATTCTCCTTCACCTGGCCCCGGCACATCACTCTTAGAAAAACAGACCAGGTCGAATTATCATGAATGAAGAGATGCGGATTCTTTGCGTAGAGGACAGTGACCTTGACCATGAATGCGTGGAGCGTTCGCTCAAGAAACTAAAGATCACCAACGAGATTGTTCGAGCACGCGACGGGGAGGGGGCCTTGGAGATCATGCGCGGCAACTCCACGACCGATGCCCTCTGCAAGCCCTATGTTGTCCTGCTCGACCTCAACATGCCGAAGATGAGTGGTGTTGAGTTCCTGGAGGAGATCCGCAAGGACAACTCCCTCCGAAACACCCCAGTCTTCGTACTAACAACCTCTGATCACCGGCGCGATGTAGAGGCCGCCTATGAGCAAAATATCTGCGGCTACATCACCAAACCTATCAAGCGCGACGAGATGTTGAAGGCCATGGAAACCCTCAACGCCTACTGGACGCTCTGCGTCTTCCCCGGAGCCTGAGCCTCAGCATGACACGTGCAATGGTCTTGCTTGATGACGACCCGGTCATGAGCATCTGTATCGAAAGGGCTCTGCGAAAAACCGACTGGGAGCTCACGAGCTTCTTGAGGGAGGAACTGGCGCTCGAACACCTAGCCCATTCCACTCCGGATGTCCTGTTTGTCGACCAGCGCCTTCCCGTTCGCGACGGCCACGAGCTCATGCAGGAGCTCATCAAAATCGAACATCTGAGCAAGACACGCTTGGTGCTGTTCTCCTCGGTCGCCCCCCCGTCAGACGTCCGGGAGCTCGTCCAAGCACTCGGAGCAACGGTCGTCTCCAAGGACATAATTCTGACCCCTACGGAGCTGCTCAGTTTCCTCAATGACTCGCCAGAGTCATCCTCCTAACCTCGCACTGCGAGCACTCAGGACTATCGGCATTCACTCGCCACAGCCCTAACCTGGGCTATTCATGAGAACGCACTCCAGAGCTTGCAATTCGTTCCCTAGCGGGGCTTTGCGAAGCTTGTCAGCGCAGGGGTAGGCCCCGGTCCGCGCAGCGGATCCAAGGGGTCCTGTGGACCTCTTGGAAGGGACCCCCCCGTAAGGCCTGCGAGGACGCCAAATCCTCACCCCTATAGAAACAACGCCTATCCCGGCTAAGGGGCGAGGGGGGGCGTAGCCGCCCGTTTGCGAAGCCTGGTGTGCGTGCTCATGAATAGTCCCGGCTAGCTCAGCCTAGCCACACGCACCACAGTATTGGTGCCATAAGGGTAGCCGGCCGCGCTCAAGACCGCCGTTCCACCCTCGCGCACAAATTTGGCGGGGCTGCCATCGTCGACCCACACGGCCTTCCCAAGCTCCGCCGGCACACCCGCGAAGCGACGCGCTCCGGGACCGCGGCAAGGCACGCCGATGCGCGAGTCCGCGGTGGCGGTGATATCGAAGCAGAAGAGGTAGAGCTCGCCCTCCAGGAAGAGCCCGAAGTCGCGCTCATCGCCGGCGATACCGCCGGGCAGGCCCTGATAGATCGGTCCCTGCAGGCCGCCGTGCAATTCGATCCATTCACCCACCCGCGCTAGGGCGGCGCGCTCGTAATCGGGCACAGCCCCCTCGGCGGTGGGCCCCACATTCATGAGCAAGTTCGCGCCTGCGCCGCGCGTGCGGCAGAGCTCTTCGATCACATGCGCGGGGCTCAAGTAATTGAAATCCTTCGCGCCAATGCCCCAGTGGAAGTTGAAGGTGTGGCACATCTCGCCGGTCACGTACTTGCCTAGCGCTTCGCGGTCCAGGGTCTGCGCGTGCCCGCGCTCGAAAGTGACGCCGTCGATCTCCATGTGGCCGAGCTTGCCGCCGTTGCCGATACCCGTGTTGTTGAGGATCAGCGCCTCGGGCTGGTGCTTGCGGATCACTCCATAGAGCGCGTCCAACTGCCAGTCGGCATCGCGCTTACTCCAGTTGCCATCAAACCAGAAGCCGCCAATCTCGCCATACTCGGTGCAGAGCAGCTCCACCGAATCGCGCAGGTACTGCTGGTAGCCATCCCAATCATCCTTGAAGCGAGCATCGCTCCAATCGAGGGTCGTGCAATAGAGCATGGGCACGATGCCCTCCGCGC
>JBLIOL010000396.1:0-4220 GCA_047639615.1 Planctomycetota bacterium
GTACCCAGGCACCTAATCAGCTCTCCCCCCCCCAATGCAGCACAGCCCCCCCCCTCGCTGGCGACTCGCCGCCGGCACACTACTCTCGTCCATCCTCGTGGCCTGTTCCGGCGGCGGTGGTTCCGCCGCCAGTGGCGGCGAGCGTGACGGAGGCGACGGGGGCAAGCGGACTTTCGAGAGCACCATTCTCGAAGCACCCTGCCCCATTCGGCACGGCGGTTTCGGCTTCTCGACCGTGCCCCTGGACTTTGATGGGGATGGCATCCTCGACATCGGCATCGGCGCTCCGGGTGAGAGCCGCGTCTATGTGGCTTTGGGTGTGGGCAACAACGAATACGGTCCGATGCTCTCCTTCGATGAGTCTGGACCTGCGGCCTGCGCTTTTCCCGGTGGAGTGAGCATTCGCTTCGGGGAAGCGCTGGCGAAAGCTGATTTGGATGGCGACGGCGACGACGAGTTGATCGTTGGCGCGCCCGACATGAGCGTGAACGGCATCCTGGAGGCGGGCGCGGTCTTCATCATCGGTCTGCCCACGCAGGGCGGCTCGGCTCCCCTTCAGATCAACGCGGATGTGCCCGCACGGGGTAACTTCGGCGCGGAGTTGCTGGCTGCGGACTTCGACCAGGACGGCCAGGTGGATTTGGCCATCGGTGCGCCCCAGGCGTTGGACGGCGGCATGACTGCCGGTTCGGTCACCGTGGTCTACTCGGCGGGAACCGTAGGTGAGTACCAGGTGCACTTCCCGAACCCCGCTCCGGCTGAGAACGGACGTTTCGGCTCCCACTTCGCCGTGGACGATGGCAATGCCGATGGCTTTCCGGAGCTCTTCATCTGCGCCGTGGGCAACACCGATAGCAACGGCATCGAGCTCTCGGGACAGGCCTATGGCTACTGGGGCCCGATCGACCCCGAGGGCACCTTCGTGCTCGATGACAGCCTATCCCTACCGGCCGACTTCCCGCGCTTCGGGATGCACATCACGGCAGCCGACGGCGTGGTCGTGGTGGGAGCGCCGCGCAAGGACGTGGGTAGCCTGGCTGACTCTGGCCGCAGCTACCTCTGGCGTGCGCCGAGCTATGCCTCTGTGCGCCGCTTCCAGCACCCGACCGCACTGCCCTTCGACCTCTTTGGTTACCGGGTACAGTTGGCTGATCTGATCGGGGATGAGACCATCGATCTGTGTGTGGTCAGCCTGCCGGCCCACGACGACGCCAATCCGAACAGGCCGGCCGTCTACATCTACGATGGCGCGATCGACGACCCCAATCCCTACCGCCTGCGAGCGCTGACCGACTCGGGCAGCCACTTCGCCGTTGGGTTCTCCACGGCAGACCTGGTGAACGGCGGCCGAGATGAGCTGATCCTGGGCGATTCGCGCTACGACCGCGATGGCCTAGGCGACAGCGACGACTCCGGTCGCGTGGTTATTTACTACTAGCCTCGCCGCGGTCCACTAGGAAGGACTGAATGCGTGCGGCTTGGCCGCCGGCTTGGCCAGCCTTGGACGTGATCACCAGGGTGTGTTCGCCAGAGCCGAGGCCCGTGGCTAGCAGGTGGAACCAGGGCAGGTGTACGTTCTTGCTCCAGGGCGTGAGCAGCTCGAGGGTGGTTTCGGGCCCGCCGTCGAGCGAGTAGCTGATGGCGCCCACGTCGTGGCCGGCGACCACCTGCAGGCCGATGGCACGGCCTTCAAAGGTAAGCGTAAGGCGCGCGCCTGGAGCGCTGGCCACCAGGGTGGGGCGGTTGACGAAGCCGGGGCGGATGAGCTCCTTCATGGGCGGCGCCCATGAAGGCAGCAGTTGCCAACCGGACTCGATCGTGGCCAGGTGGGGCTCGAGCTGAAGGCCGCCGGAGTAGCTCAAGGGATCGATGGCGTCGGGCAGCTCAGCAGCTGCCATGGCCGGCGCCGCTTGAGCGCGGGTGGGGCCGAGCACGGCCATGCGCCGCAGGAAACGTTGCATGGAGCGCCAGACCATGCGCTGGCCGAAGACGGCAGGGTGTACGCCGCCGTAGTCCGTCCAGCGGAACTCGCGCTGCGCGATGCGGCTGGCCACCTCGGCGGAGAGGTCCAGGCTGGGCAGGTTGTAGTGTTCGGCGACGCGCTCGTGGGCCTCGACGGTGGGGCGTGCGGCCCCTTCGGGCCACTGCTCCACGCTGGCTACATCCGGGAAGTGCACCAGGGCGATCTCTACCTGGGGCCAGGCCTGGCGCAGGTGGCGTATCACGCCCTCCATACCGCGGATGGACTCCGTGGGCGAGCGCCCGTTGACGGCGTCGTTGACGGCCGCTTCCAAAATTACCAGGTCGGCGGGCGGGCCCTGCAGCAGGTCGCGATCGATGCGGAAGGCGTGCGCGCTGGAGTCCAGGGAAGCTACGCCGGCGATGTCGAAGCTGAGCTCGGCGTCAGGGTAGCCGCGCAGCAGGTCGCCTTGTATGAAGCGGTTCCAGCCCGGGTTGATGGTGATCGAGCCGCCGAGGAAGACGACGTGGGCTTTGCCAGCGGCCAGGGCGGCACGGAAGCGCGGCAGACCGCTGCGCACTTCCATATGGTCCTCGGCGTTGATGGTGTGGCGCAGCACGAATTCGACGACCGGGGTCGGGTCCTCAAGCAAGTGTGGCAGGTGCTCGGCGCCGTTGCGGTCGATGACCTGGATCGAGCCGCCCACCTGGCGCAGGCGGCGCTCGAGCACGTGGCTGTTCTCCGAGGGCGGCACGATTTGGTCCGCGGAGCTGACCAGGTGTAGTACTGGGATGTCGGCTTCGGCGAGCTCGACCACGTGGTCAGAGGGGTTGCTTGTGAACTCGCGCGCGCCTTCGTCGTCGAGGCCCCAGGCTTGCATGCAGTCGCGCCAGGCGGCCTGGTCACCTTCGGAGAGGCCCCAGCCGGCGGGCCAGCTCTTGATGTCGCAGACCGGGTTGTCGCCGATCATGGCGGCTACGGTCTCGGGGCGGGCGAGGGCCCAGCTGGTAGCTAGTAGCCAGCCCTGTGCGGGACCCAGGAGCACCGCTCGCGGCCCTAGCTCCCAGTCGGCCAGCAGTGTGTCGTAGAAGGCCTGCGCTCGCTCTAGAGCGGTAGGCGAGCCGTAGAGCCCAGCGGTGTCGATCCACGCAATGTGAAAGCCGCGCTCCAGGAGGGCCAGGTCGAAGGCCGGCAGCTCGCCGGGCTCGCGCATGCGCCATATCCAGGGGTTGCCTGGTGCGGCTTGCTTCGGCTGCACCAGGCTGGCCCGATTGCCGTCGACATCGAGAAACTGAATCCTGTAGCCCTGCCAGGTGGTTTCGTCTGGAGCGGAGTCTTGGAGGGTGGGTTCTTGGGCCAACGCCAGAGCCGGGCAGGCAATGGGCGCGAGCAGGAGCAGGAGCTTGATCATTTCGTGGCGTTGGTACCGGCGCTTGCATCGTACTCGCGTACGGGGAACTGGTCCTCCGCCAGCCGGGCGAAGAGTGTGTCCAATTCCTCACCAGCGTCTTGCGGCGACAGGTCGAAGAGGAAGTAGTGCTCTTGCAGGGCGTGGTTCATGAGCAGTTGCATGGTGCCTTGGGTCTTGTGTTCGGCGATGGCCCAGTTGGCGATGATGCGGTAGTCCAAGCGGTTCTTGTGGCCGAAGGACTGGGTGCGGTCGAAGACGCGGATGGGAGCGCCCGGGCGCAATTGCGACAGGGGGAAGTTCGGTCGTGCGGCGGGCGCCTCCGGGCGCGGCGTCTCCTCGGAGGCGCTCCTGGCGCAGAGCGCGATGGGACGCTCGTGCTGCTCAAGCTCGGCAAGTACTTCGAGGGTTAGAAAGGTCGCCGCCTGGTGGTGTCCGTGGGTTTCGGTGGTGGGGGCCAGCAGCAGCACGAAGTCATAGTCGTGCTTCTTCAGCTGGTTGCGCAGCACACGCCGAACCTGGTCCTGATCCCAGACTTCGGCATCAGGGCCGAGGATCTCGCCCACATCTTGGGTGTAGCGGTGATCCTGCTGCCCGAGAAAGAGCAGGTCGCGCACCTGTAGCACCTTGCAGCTCTCCCGCATTTCCCGCCTGCGCATGTCGGGCAGGATCCTACGCCCTTGGACTTGATCGGTGAGGTCAAGCCCGCCGCGCAGTCGTACCAGGGTCGAATATTTGAAGCCACCCTCTCCATTGGTGATGACGACCACATCCGCTGCGCCATCCAAGTGCGTGTAGAGCTTGTAGAGCAAGCCAGCGAAGAGGATTTCGTCGTCCGGATGCGCAACGACC
>JBLIOL010000397.1:0-4162 GCA_047639615.1 Planctomycetota bacterium
TTGCGCAAGGCACGCCCACAGCCGACCAATTCCCCGGCCTTGGCTCCACCTACCACATCGAACACGCGGACTTCGACGGAGACGGCGACCTCGACGCGGCCACTGCGCACAACGGCGCCGTGCGCCTTTGGCGCAACATCGGCGCTGGGTCCATGCAACTGTTGCAGGTGCTCGATACGGATCTGGATCGCGTCCAGAAGCTAGGCTTCGCCGATTTCAACCTGGATGGCAAGCTCGACCTGGTAGCCGCCGCAGTAGGCAGCTCCAATCACCTATGGCTGGCAGATTCTGCAGGCGCGTATTCCAATCCCTCCCTGTCGCTGCTACCCGGAGTCCAAGGCATCTCCCTGGCCGCAGGAGACATCGACAACGACGGCGATGTGGACCTTGTATTGGGCACTGTGCGCACCCACTCGGATCGCGTGCTGCTCAACGGCGGCCTGATCACCGAGCTCGCATCCGGCGGTGATGGTGATCTCGTCTGGGCTGGCTTCGACGCAGAGCTGAGCTTCTTCAACGATCGCCAAACCAACCACATCGTCCTGGGCGACATGGACTGTGACGGCGACCTGGATATGGTCATGGCACAAGGCCCTGGCGAGCCCAGCACGGTTTGGCGCAACGAGTGGGATAGCGGTGCGCTCGACTTCACCGAGTTGCAGAACTTACCCATTTCCACGGACCAAACCGCCACCGTGCAACTGGGCGATGTGGACCGAGACGGTCACGTGGATATCCTCTTCGGCCATCGCGACGGCGCCACGGTCCACTTCGGATCGAGCCTGCTAGCCGATGGTGAGTTCACGCTTACCTATGTATTCGAGCAGGGATCGGTCACCCATACCGAGCTACAGGACGTCAACCACGACAACATCCTGGATGTGATCTTCGCCTCGACCGCCGCCGCGAGCATTCACCTGCACCTGGGTAGCGCACTTGGATTCGAGCAGACTCCCGATCAGATTCTGCCCGCGAACGGCGTGCGAAGCATGGGCTTCGGGGACCGCGACGGGGACGGCGACGCTGACCTCTACCTTGGCCAGTTCCTATTGGACGCGGCCAACGCCCTCTTCATCAATCGCTAGACCGCAAGGCGAGGACCTTCGCCTGCGCTTGCTGGGCGAAGTCTCCCGTTGCGCGGTCAGCATTGCGCAGGGCGTTCTCGTAAGCAGCGAGGGCGCCCTTGCTGTCCCCCATCGCTTCTAGGCAGAATCCCAAGGCGAAGGCCGCCTTGAAACCTCGTGGATCGCGTTGCATCACATCACGGAAGGCGACCATGGCCTTGTTGATATCCTGGAGCTGGAGCCAAGCGCGTCCCAGGTGATAACGTGCTTCCACTAGACCAGGATTGCGTTGCAAGGCCGCACCGGCGCGCTCGATCACCTGCTGGTAGAGCTGCGCTTCGAACTCAAGGTCGAGCAGGGCTCCCAGCGACTCAGGTTGGTCGGGATGATCCTCAAGGGTCTCCAACAGCAAGCGCCGAGCGCGTTCCGACTCGCCGCTCACGCGCAGGGATTGAGCCATCCAGAAGCGCAGGTAGGGATGATTCGGATCCGCCTGCAGTCCCAGCTCAAAGCACTCCAAGGCTTGAGCGTGATTGCCTGCGATTTGTTCGGCGCTCCCGAGCTGGCCAAAGCCATTGGCATCGCCGGAGACTAGCGCTGGAGGGAGCATGCTCGAGACGATTGCTAGGCCAAGAGCGGGCCCGGCCAGGGACAGTACCTGCCCCCAGCGAGCTTTCCTGACGGCCTGCACCAAGCTGACCAAGGCATGCGCGGCAAAGACCATCAACACGGGCAGCACCGGCACCCGGAAGCGCGAACAAACGAAGAAGCCCACCACGCTGGCGGTGTAGGCCAGCAGGAAGCCCCACAGGGGAAAGCTCTCACGTCCGCGGCGCGCCGCAGCTAGGGCGGCTCCCACAAGGCCCAACCCGGCCAGGACGCTGAAGGGCAGTGAAATGCGGCTAAGAGGATTGAAGCGGTTAGCGAAGAAGCGAATCTCCTGATTGTTGCCAAGCTCCCAATCCAGCCAGAAGAGGCGCAGCTTCCAAAACAGATGCCCGACGAAGTCCCCCGGCTCCTGCGCGATCCAGTCGAGCACCTTGCCCGTGTAGTGCCGCGAGATACCTGCATCGCTCAGCGGCTCCCCGGCCTCGGCTCGGGCCATGTCGCGCGCACCGTAGAAACCCTCCCACCAGCCCCCTTGGGTGCCGGGCACGATGGCGGTGCTGCCATCGGAGAGCGGGTTGTTACCGATCCAGAGGTTGACCCCAGCCTGGGAGGAGATCAGCACCCACTCGCCGCCTGCGATGCGGTTGTAAATCGAGATGGGCGCGATGGGTGCCATCAAGGCCACGGAGAAGAGCAGCGCCGCGCGCGCATCGCGAGCCTCGCCTCGGCGCCAAATCCAAAGCGCCAGGAAGGGCATAAAGAGCAGCACGTTCGGCCGCGCGATGGCGGCTAGGCCCAGTACTAGGCCTGCGCCCATGGCCCAGCGGCTGCGTGCCTCGGCACTCGGCGCCGCCGCCAGGCGCAGGCTAGCCAGCAGTCCGGCCAGCACCAAGGGCACGTACAGGGCCGGAATCAGCAGCTCCCCATCGAAGTAGATCAGCACCCACGAGGTAGCAGCCAGAAGCCCAGCTACGGTTGCCACCGCACGCCCGAAGAGTTGGCGCCCGAGGCCATAGACCAGGGCCGTGGTTAGGCCGCCGAGCAATCCCTGCAGCAAGCGTGGCACGAGCAAGCTCTCTCCAAAAACGCTCTGCACCAGGCCTAGGAACCAGGGATAGAGCGGCGCCCGAAAGAAGGGCCCTTCCAGGAATGTCTCGCCTTTGGCCAGGGCCCGCGCCCACTCCACGTGGAACAAGGGATCCATGACGGGCGCATCAAAGTAGGGCGAAGCGGCCATACCAAAGACATGGATCCAGCGCAGACCGACGGCTAGCAGGCACAGTCCGCACAGCACGAGGCGCTCCCTGCGTGTCCACGGTTGATCGGCTGCCATGGCTACAACCTACCAACCACAGGCCCCGATCCGGCACGGGGATTCAGGCGGGAGTATGCTCAGCCATGCCCATTGCACTCCTGTTGCTCGCCCTGCTGCTCGGATCCTGCGGCGCCACCGGATCCGGCTCCGCTTCCCTGCCCGCTTCCCTGCCCGCCTCCCGAGCCGACACCCAGCGCCAGCTCGTGGCCGGATTCGTCATGGTGGAAGGCGTCTACAACACCGAGCTGACCGCTCCTTGGGACCTGCTGCAACACACACAGTCCCACGCGCCCTTCGGCGTGCGGGTGATCCTCGTGGCCGAGACCAGAGCCCCTGTGCGCAGCTACGAGGGTCTGCGTCTACTGCCCGATGCCACCTTTGCCGACTGCCCCCCCTTGGATATCCTGGTGGTACCCAGCGCCGCCCACTCCATGGACACGGATCTGGAGAATCAGGCCCTGATTCAATTCGTTGCCGAGCGCGGCGCCCAAGCTGCCTACGTGCTCTCCCTCTGCGACGGTGCCTTCGTAGTCGCGGAGAGCGGACTGCTCGATGGACGCCAGGCGACCACCTATCCGGACGATCTAGAGCCCTTCGCCAGACGCTACGGCGAGCGGGTGGAAGTCATCCAGGGGGTCAGCTTCGTGCACGACGGCCCCATGATCAGCTCCGTAGGCGGCGCGCCCTCCTTCGATGCGGCCCTCTATCTATGCGAAGTACTCTACGGCCGCAGCGTAGCCCAGCGGCTCGCGCACGGCTTGGTGATCGACTGGGACCGAGGCCAACTGCAGCACCGCATCGTCCCCGAACTAGGCCAAGGCGCGCAGGGCGAATAGGCCCAGGCTGAGAGCACCAGCCAGCCCCAGAAGCACACGTCCCGCGCGTGCCTGAAGGCGCTCATGTAGGAGTCGGGCTAGAAGCCAAACGCAGGCCACGATCAGCAGCGGTGCCATCAGTGGCAAGCCCGCCCAGGGCCAGTCCCTGAGCTCCCACCCAGCGCTCGTCCGCAGCCAAGCCAAGCTGCAGCTCATGCCCCACAGATGACCGCCTGCGAAGGCTTCCAAGCTGTGCCCAGCTTGCACACCAAAGGCCACGCGATCCGCGGCGCAGTAGGCGGCTAAGAGCGGCATGGCCAAGGGCCAGAGATGCGCACCATACAAAGCCTGCGCAGCTT
>JBLIOL010000398.1:0-4144 GCA_047639615.1 Planctomycetota bacterium
CTGCCTGGTAGTGTCCACCCGTGTACTCCACCAGTGTGCGGTGAAGGTCGGTGACAGAGATCAGCGCTTGGCTGGTGCCATGCACAACGCCTGGACCAGCGATGACCATGGGGACTCGAACGCCTCCCTCGTAGAGACTGCCCTTAGCGTGATCCGCAGGCCACGGGCCCGTGCTGACTTGTCCAGGCGTGCCGTTGTCCCCGAGGACGATCACAAGCGTGTTGTCCAGGTCCACACCGGCGAGAAGGCGGCCGATCTCTGTGTCCATGGCCTCGCACATGGCCCGGAAGCGTGTGATCTTGTCCGTGGGGTTGCCGTAGGAGTGCAGGTGCTGGGGTGGCACATGGAAAGGGGCATGCGCTGCGTTGTAGCTCACGTAGAGGAGCCAGGGCTCTGGCAGCAGTTGCTGGGCTAGACGCAGAGCGTCTGTGCTGGCAACTGTTGAGGCGTAGCGGTTCTCCATGCCAGGGGTCCCGTCCACTGTGCGCTCCCAATTGGAGTATCCACCACCGCCGACGTTATAGAGGGACCCGGCATGGTGTCCGAAGCCGCACAGCAGGGGGTGAACGCCTGACGTATTGGGTGCCTTCAGGTGCCACTTGCCCACGGCGGAGCTACGGTAGCCGGGTAGTACCCGAGGCAAGGTAACCTCAGCGGTATCAAGCTCGACGGCATCATCATCGTCAGGTGAGACTGCGCGATATACGCCGTGCCGACTCGGGAAGCGCCCCGTGAGCAAACTTGCCCTAGTGGGACTGCAATTGGGCATAGACCAGACTCGGTTGAAGCGGATGCCTCGGTTGATGAGCCTTTCCATGACGGGCATCCGCATGGGGACGGGATGGACTCCGTAGCCCGGGAAGCGGTCGATCCCTACGTCATCCAGGACAATCAACAGAATGTTCGGCTGATCCAGGGGGGCACGCGTTCTAGGGCTCTCCACCGAGGAGTGAGCCAGCGCGCTAGCGTAGATCAGCAGGAGTACTGTGTAGAGTTTCATCATTCCGGATTGCCCAAGGGATCAGGTAGGGACTGAGGGACCGGCTGCATGGGTGAGATCAATAAGACCGTCGGATCGATCCAGCACACGATGCTCAAGATGCTCACGATGCCGGAGGCGCCGACAATGTTACATGCCATGGGTTGTTCCTTCTGAGCCACCTGCTCGCCGTGTGATGTCGCCGATCTCTAGTTCCCAAATAGCAGGGCGGTCGCATGTCCATACGCGCGCAGCAACTCACGCCGAATGCCGTGTTGCTGCGTGTGCGGGGCCTAGGCTGAGTCCTTGCTGCTGCACCAAGATAGGAGTGACTTCCTTGCTGTGCTCATTGCGGCCTTCCAAATCCCAGAAAGGGGCTCGATCGAACGGATTGAGCAGGCTGCATTGACTATGGGCAGAAGACGGCTTCGATGGCGTCGGTCAGGTTGGAGCCTGTGGCGGCAGCGGCGGGGTCGCGATACCAGAATTGGAAGGACCAGGTGCTGCCGACGGTGATCTGCGCGCCGGCTAGGGGCGGGGCGTTGTAGTCGAGGTCGAAGAGCAGGGAGCCGCTGGCGTCTAGGCCTTGAGCGCCGTAGCGCGCGTGGTTGCTGCCGATACAGAGGAAGCCATCGCTGAGGGTGTTTTGGACGCGGCCATTGCCCTGGAACATGAAGCCGAACTGACTCGGGATGGCACCGTCTACTTGGATGGCGAAGTCGTCAGCGGCCAGGCTGGTGGTTCCGATGGCGGTGAGGGTTGCGCCGGGGCCCGCGGAGTTGGGGGCGCCTTCGCAGTAGTTCTCGAAGCCCGGGCAGGGCGGGTCGTCGTAGAGCAGCACGACGCTGGCGGAGCTCGAGGTTCCGGCGGCGGTGGTGACTTGGAAGACGAGCGTATCGCCGCCGCTGGCGCCGGCGTTGGGCATGAAGACCTGCCACGAGGCGTTGGCCGGAGTCAGCAGGGTGCCTTGGGTCGGTGCGGCCAGGACTTGGAAGCTGGCGGTGGCCGGGTCCACGTCGAAGCTGGCGGGTAGGTCGATCAAGCAGGCGGCGTCCGTGCGCACGCGGCGGGTGGAGTCGTGGGCTATGGGCGAAGCCTGGGTGGGCGTGCCGCTGGCGGTGTCCACTTGGATCGCTGCGTTGGCGCTGCGCACCACGGCAATGCCGCCGATGCGGCCTTCGAGGTGGACCTGTACCGGGCCCGCGCCGAGGTTGGCGCCGTAGGTGTCGAGGATACCGCCGGCGCCGGTGGCGCTGGCTAGGACGCGGCCGCCGCTGACCAGAACGACTTCCTCGACGCTGCCGCCGCTGAGGACGTAGGTGCTTTGGAAGAGGCTGGCTTGGTCGCCGGCGTTGGCATTCAAGCTAAGGCTCAAGCCGAGTGCGCCGCTCGCTACTTCGAGGATGCCGTACCAGCGGCCAGTGTGCGAGCCGGGGGTGTCGTCCACGGCCAAGACGCGCAGGGCGTGGGGGCCTTGGGCTAGCTGATCCGTATCGATCAGGAAGGAGCCGCCGTCCGCGATGGACTGCACCAGGCGGCCGTCGATGAGCAGCTCCAGGCGCGCGATCGCGGTGGCTCCAGACGTGGGGGCAGCCACAGGCGTGAGAGTCACCATGCCGCTCACGGGTCCCATCGGCGCGTTGGGCACGTCGAGGGTGGGCGGCAGGGCGTAGGGCCGGGTGAGCGGGTCGCCCATGAAGAGGTTCTGGAAGGGCTTGAAGCCCAAGCTGCGGAACCAGGCTTCGCCGAGGCTGACGCCCTTGCGATAGATCACGTGCATGTTCGCGCGGTTGAACTTGCCCGAGTAGTTGCAGGGCTCCTCCACGGCGCCGGCGGTACCGCTGGCGCCCTTGGCGATCCAGCGCGACATCTTGGTTTGGCTCGAGGTCCAGAAGGCGCCGGCGTAGCTAGTCAAGTGGTCGGCAAAGCTACCCGGCAAGAATGTCATGTCGGCGGCGACGATGTCCAGGGCGGCGCGACCGGTCATGACCCCCATGACGTCATGCTTGCCCAGGGGCAGATCGGCGAATAGGTGCTCGGCGAGGCCGCCAGCGTTGAGCATGCGCGACACGGCGGTGGGGTAGACGTCATGGCGCGGCCCGCTGCGGGCGATGTCGGTGGTCTGCATGTAGTAGACCGTGCCCACGGGGTGGGTGCCGTAGGCGGCCACGCTGCGCGTGATCATGTCGAGGGTCTCCTGCTGGGTGTTGCCACCCATTCCGGTCCAGCCGAGCAGTCCGCCCAGGAAGTAGCGCTCGGCGGCTGGCGCGTTGCTGCTGGTTCCAAAGCGATAGTCCTCCTGCGCGTCGAAGGCGCGGCCGACCCAGTTGGCATTGAAGAACTCGTTGTCGGCGCCGGAGTTGAGGCCGGCAAGCACGTCTTCGCGCTGGTTGGCCAGGGTGTAAGCCGCCGTCACGGCAAAGCGGTTGACGGCTGCGCACTGGTCAGAGATGTAGCCGCTGGCTGGCACAAAGTAGGTGCTGCCGGGCATGGCGAGCACGCCGTCCACCTGCAAGTCGATGCCGGACTGCCGCATGCGACCCAGGAAGGCTTCCACGTTGATGCCGTATTGGGCGGCCAGGTTCGCGGCGCCCGGGGGCATGTACATGCGCAGGGCGTCCGGGATGCTGTGGGCCTCCGCGTAGACGTTGGCGAAGTGCATGGACTCGGCGCTGGTGGGATCCACCAAGAGCACGAGGGTCTCGGGGCCAGACTGGGCCGAGAGCGGGGCGGACGAGAGCAGGCAGGCTGCGAGAGTGGCAGCGATAGGCAGGCGCATAGGATCTCCTAGGGGGGGTGCTATGGTAAGGGCAGCGTGGAAAGCTGGCTGGAGCGGGTGAGAGCTTGCCCAATTTGCGGATCTGGACGGATCCGGGCGGCTGCCGCTTCACTCCGAGGGGCTCTGCGGCAATCCTCTAGGGCATGCAGCGCAATCTCATCACCGTACTCGTGGCCAGCCTGGCGCTTGCCACGATCTCTTGCACCTCCAACCCCGCCGCTGGCTCTGCCGTAGGCAATGCCGCCGCACGTGAAGCGGGCAGCTGGTTGCCCCACGACCAGCACAGCCTCTCGCGGCCCAACGAGGTGCGCGTGACCCACGTGGACCTGAACCTGGCCGTGGACTTTGACGCCAAGCGACTCAGCGGCGAGGCGCGCCTAAAGTTG
>JBLIOL010000399.1:0-4117 GCA_047639615.1 Planctomycetota bacterium
ATGTGCGACACGCTCCTAGGCGCTTCGTGGGAGCCGAGCGACAAGTCGCTGTTTTTTTAAGCGGGCTGCTAAGAGCTACAGGAAAGCGTGCTGCAGCCCGGGCGGTGGCGCGCCCATTCCGGGCGCTTGGTGGCGAAGGCTTCCTGGCCGGTTTGCTCCGCGTAGGGATTGCGCAGCACCTCTAGCAGCTTGTGCATGACGCCCGTGTCGCCCTTCTCGGCGGCGTCGATAGCGAGCTGTGCCTGGAAGTTGCGTAGCACGTAGAGCGGATTCGTGGCGTTCATTGCTTGGGCCCGCTCGGCATCGCTGGTGCCGTCCGATTGCACGCGCGCCGCGTAGCGCGCGCTCCACTGCTCCAGGACCTCGAGCACTTCCGACTGAACCGCCAAGTCCGCGTAGTACGCCTCGCCGAGGGCCGCGATCAAGGACGTGCGGTCTGGCATGCCGGCCGCCACGGGCAGCTTGGCCAGGCCACGGAAGAAGAGCGTCATGTCCGTCTCCGTGCGACATAGGAGACCGCGCAGATCCGCGATCAGAGCCTTGTCCGTTTCGCCCGCATGCGCCTTCAGGCCGAGTTTCGAGGCCATCATCACTCCGTAGGCGACCTCGTTCTGCACGGGCCACTCATCCGCGATCTCCTGCAAGGGCGCCACGTCCCCCACCAGCGGAACGATGGCGCTGGCCAAGCGCGTCAGGTTCCAGTGGGCGATGCTGGCCTGGTTGCCGAAGCGGTAGCGTCGGCCCCCTGCATCGGTGGTATTCGGCGTCCAATCCGGATCGAAGTCGTCGACCCAACCATAGGGTCCGTAGTCGATGGTCTCGCCCAGCACGGAGAGGTTGTCCGTGTTCATCACGCCATGCACGAAGCCCACGCGCATCCAATGCACCATGAGCTCGGAGGTGCGATCGGCGATGCTGCGGAACCACTCCAGAAAGAGCTCAGCCGGGATCTCTTCGCCAGCAGGCGGCGCATTCAGCTCGGGGAATTCCTCGCGCAGGCTGTACTCCGCCAGTTTGCGCAGCAGGTCCACATCGCCGCGGGAGGCCGGCAATTCAAAGGTCCCGAAGCGCGTGAAGCAGCGCGACACACGGCACACTACGGCACCCGGCTCGAGCTTCTCATTGCCGTCGTAGAACATGTCGCGCGGCACCTGCGCGCCCGTGTCCACCAGGCAGAGAGCGCGTGTGGTCGGCACGCCCAAATGGTGCATGGCTTCGCTGCACAGGAACTCGCGCACGGAGGAGCGCAAGACGGCGAAACCATCGCCCTGGCGCGAGAAGGGCGTCGGCCCCGCACCCTTGAGCTGCAACACGCGGCGCACGCCGTCGGGGCCGGTGCTCTGGCCCAAATTGATCGCGCGCCCGTCACCCAGCTGGCCAGCCCAGTGTCCGAACTGATGGCCGCCGTAGGCCAGGGCATAGGGCTGCATGCCCTCGAGCAGCTGACTGCCACTGAAGACTGCAGCGAACTCGGGATCGGCGCAGGCCTCCTCGGACAGCCCCAGCAGTTCCGCCACCTCGCGTGCCAGCGCTAGGGTACGCGGCGCTGCAAAGCCCTTGGGCGGCACAAAGGCATAGCCCGCCCCCTCCACGGGTCGCGGCCCGCCGCCGCTCTGGCCATCGGCCGGCAGAGACTCCACCAGGGTGTTCTGAAAGCGGAGCGCAGAAAGTGATTGAAGCAGAGAATCGGGAGCCATGGGAGCAATGCTACCGCACACATGGGGCACCTGGCGCTATCCTCGATGTATGAAGATCGCTGCTCGCTGCACTCTGATCCTTTTGACCCTCGTTAGCCCCCTACATGCGGATCGCATCGTGGTGGACAGCTCCGGAGGCGGGGATTTTCTAGACATCCAACCTGCGATCAACAGCGCCCTGGACGGCGATGTGATCGAGGTGCGTAGCGGTAGCTATGGCCCGGTGCTGATCGTCGACAAGGACTTGGTGCTGGCTGCCGGTAGCGGCGCCTCCGCGGTGGGCATCCACGGCACCGTCAGAGTCGCCGCACTCTCAGCCGGTAAGAGCGTCGTACTCTCAGGCCTGACCAACCTTGCCAGTAACAACCTGCCGGACGACGGCCTGTTGATCAGTAACTGCGACGGATCCGTGCGTGTGCAGGACTGCGCCTTCACCGGCTATGGCGGCGGCCCAGTTCATGCCGTCGGCTGCCGTATTATGGGCAGCCTGAACGTTGAGATGAGCTCCGTGGCCTTCAGGGGTAGCGACAGCAACCCCACCTACCAGGGCGGCACTGGCGTCAACGTGGTTCACTCGCGCCTGACCCTCACCGAGGGCTACATGACAGGAGGCCGTGGTGGCACTGGCTCGAACCACCCCACCATGGGCTGTAATGGGGCCATAGGTGGCAGTGCACTGCTGGTGCAAGCCTCCGATGTCTTGCTGCGCGGGGGCTCCATCACCCCTGGGCTCGGAGGAGACCCGAGCATGGCCTCGTGCACCTCGGGACCCGACGGCCATGGCATTAAGGATGTTGGTGGAAGCCTTGTTCAATACCTCGGCACCACCATCGCTGGGGCTCAGTCCGGAACCATCCAACAGCTCCCGGGAGTGCCCAGGATCTGGCAAGGCTTGACTGTCTTCGTCAACGCAAACGCCCCCTTCCCGGTCTCCATCAGCGGTGAGCCCGGTGATCGCGTGGTCATGCTCTCGAGTCTCGCGGGCCAGTACCGGGTCCTGGCGGGCCTCGGCGGTAATCTGGCCGTGCGCGCCCCCTACCAGGGACAATTTCTCGGCGTCTGCGATGCCTTTGGCTCCCTGCAAACGGCAGCCCTCTATCTGGTGCCCGGCGGCGGTCAATCGGAACACATCTTCGTCCAAACCCTGCACTTCCCAAGCGGCCTGCCCGGGCGCGCCCTGGGCAACGCACGGGTGATCCTGGCCCAGTAGCCCGTGCAATCCTTGTGGCAGACTCAAGGCGTATGAATGACCGCCGACGACTAGGGCTGCTACTCGCTACCAGCCTAATGTTGTGCTTGCACGGAATCGGTTGGGGGCTGCCCAATACGAACGGCTGGCATGGGGATAGCTTGTGCCACCACACCTTGCGCGCACTCGGTGACGGTTTTGCGGGCTTCACGAAGTATCCGCCCGTGCACCACGTTGTGCTGGCGATTGTGTACGCCCCCTACCTTGCTTGGCTCTGGATGAGCGGCGGATTAAATGTGTCGGCGGGGTCCTTGGAGCAGGCCTTTGAGGATCCTGTCGCGTCCATGACGGTGCTGATTGCGCTCACGCGCCTGGTGAGTGTGGCCATGACGGTCAGCACGGTGGGCATCCTCTACCTACTGGCCGTGCGTCTCACGGCCAACCGCACGGCGGGGCTCATAGCTGGCGCTCTCTTTGCGGTTAGCGTAGAGGTCGTGCTCTTCGCCAAGCTCACCATGGTCGATGCGCCCATGGTGTTTTGGTTCGCGCTCGGACTTCTAGCCTATGTGCGCTTCCTAGAGAGCTTCCGAACGCGCGATGGCGTGCTGCTAGGTGTCGTTGTAGCGCTCGGCGTGTGCACGAAGGAGCAGATCGGTGGCGCTTGGGTGTTGGCAGGGCTTGGCGCCCTGCTCGCGGCGGGGCAACGCCGCGCGAGAGATCAGAATGCGCAAGCCACACGGGCGGTACTCTGGGCCGGGTTGAGCTGGGCGCTGACCTACGGACTCTGCAGTAAACTCTTCCTCGACCCCGCAGGTTGGGCCGAGCGCATGCGCGAGTGGTTGGACGGTGGCACCGACCCGGACCTCTGGGGCGGGCATCCGCGCACCGTCGCCGGCCACGTTGCGCTGCTACGCGATACGGCTACGAACCTGGTGGGCGCCTGGGGCGCCGGCCCTCTCGTACTGTGCGCAGTGGCCGGACTCAGCGTAGCCATCCGCGGCACGTTGGTGGTGCGCCTGCTGGCGCTCTTGGTGCCCTCCTACTACTTCTTCACCATCGTGCCCCTGCACTACGTGATGTCGCGCTTCACCATGCCAATGGTGTTACTACTGGCGCTGCTTGGCGGACTCGGCATAGCGCAGGCTCTAGCCCTGGGCGGAGCGCGTAAGGCTCTGGCGTGCCTAGCTCTGACCTTGGCGCTCGGACAGGGCGGCTATCGCGCCTGGCATGC
>JBLIOL010000400.1:0-4094 GCA_047639615.1 Planctomycetota bacterium
GCTCTTGGTGCGGAACTTGGCGTCCTGCTTCTTCCGATAGTCGAGCACGTCCTGGGTCGGCGGCTCGTAGCTATTCAGGTCCAATTCCGGGTGGGGCAAGGTGGTGGCTTCCATACTTATAGAACGTACGGGGAGCTAATGTGTGCCACCTATTCCCGATCAATATGCCAAATAAGTGCCGCCTGTGGCGTCTATTGGGCAAGTGGCAAGGGGCGGCACATATGCGGTCTCGCCCTCGCCCTCGCTGCGCCCACCCCCGGCCAGAGGCCGGCTCCGGCGCGTCCAAGCCTCAGCCACAGCGAACATCCCTTCCGCATCCCCTACAACCCCGACCCTCCCATCGCCAGCCTCCGGCCTCCGGCCTGCGGCCGAGCGCCGTCGGCCTCCTGGCGCCGTGCCCGCGCCTCCCGCGCCTGCGCCCCACGGCCAGAGGCCGGCTCCGGCGCGTCCAGGCCTCAGTCACATCGAACAGCCATTCCGCTCCCCTGCAACCCCGACCCTCCCATCGCCAGCCTCTGGCCTGCGGCCGAGCGCCGGCGGCCCAGACCTGCCCTCCACCCTCACACCGCGACGTGATTCGGGCGTGCAGTTAGCGCTACTTCTCAGGCTGCGCTAGCCAGCTTTCGACGCCTGCTGAGAGCCGTCGCAGGCCCTCCTCGAGCGTCGCCGCCGGTACGCCGCAGGTGATGCGCAGGTGGCCTCGCTGGCCGAAAAACTCGCCGGGGACCACGTCCAGGCCGTGGTTTTTGGCCAGGTGCCTGGCCAGGCCGGCGGTGTCGCGCACGCCGCGTACGCGCGGGAAGGAGAGTAGGCCGAAGGGGGTGTCGATGGCCGAGAAGCTGGGGTTGTCGCGTAGCCAGGCTTGCAGCAGGGGCCGCGACTCGTGCTCGATCACGCGCACGGGTTGCAGTAGCTCGGGCAGGTGGTCGAGGGCCTTGCGGCCCGCGACGAGGCTCGGGCTGGGCAGGTCGAGCCAGTTCAGGTGCGCGAGGTCCATCAGTGTGCGGCGTTCGTGCACGAGGCCTTCGCCCAGGATCAACCAGCCGATGCGTAGGGGGCTCAGGCCATGGGCTTTGCTGAGGGAGCCGATGGAGACGGCGTTGGGTGCTTCCAGGGCGGCGTGGCGGCGCTGCTCGGGGGTGGCGTACTCCATGTAGACATCGCCGCTGACCAAGACGCCGCCGCGGCGCTCGGCGGCTTCGGCGATCTGGGCCAGGGTGCCGTCGGGGAGCACCGCGCCGCTGGGGTTGTGGGGGTTGGTGAGCAGCACGTGGCCCGGGGTGGCGCCCTCCAGCAGTCGATTCACCTGGGCCGGGTCGATCTGCCAGCCGTCGGCTAGGCGCCTTTCCAGGGGGGCCACCTCGGCGCCGGTGTGGGCGGGGTAGGCGCGCAGGCCCTGGTAGCCGGGGATCTCCACGGCCACCCGCGAGCCGGCTCGGAACCAGCGTTGGGAGCACAGGTTCATGGCGCCGGTGGCGCCCGGGGTGACGATGATGCGCTCCGCCGCGACCCCGAAGAGCTCAGCTAGGCGCGCTTCGAGGCGCGGTAGGGCGTCGGCCGCCGGGTAGGTCAGCCACTCGGCTCCGGCCAGGTCGCCCAGCAGCTCCGGGGCGGGCAGGGGCATGCCGGATTGGGCCAGGCAATAGGGCGAGAGGAAGGACTCGCTCTGCAGCCATTCCGCGTAGGGGAAAAGCAGGGGCTTCTGGGTGGTCATGGATGTTGATTGTGCGCTGCTCGGGCGCGCGCCGCACCACGTGGTTCCGAGGAGCTTGCACACCGCTGGTGGGACAAACGGAAGTGCATGGGAATCAAGGGTTTGGGAAGGTCCCCTGCGCCAGGTTGGATCCGGGCACCCGCGCAATCTATGGTTGGTACACCAATAGTGGGCCGTGCACAGCCCACGCACACACGTGTAAATGGTTCGAGGGGACCCAAATCCATGACGTTCATCCAGTACTTCGCCCGTAGTTTCGCCCTAGTGGGCGCCGGCCTCCTGACCTTGGGGGCCTCCGCGCAGGCCGCCGCGCCTCAGGACTCCACCGCCCCGCGCTACGTGCGGGCCAAGCAAGGCGCCCAGGTGCGCAACTTCCAGGACATGCAGGGCCTGGCCTTCCACAGCCTCAAGTCCGAGGACCTGATGAAGGTGCACAACCAGAGCCGCGGCAAGGTGACCTTCCTCGAGGTCAGCACCCCGGGCGGCTTCCCGGTTTGGGTCTTCGGCAAGTACCTCCAGGAAACCGGCGCCCAGGGCGTCCTGCGCGTCTCCGGCAGCCACGTCAACATGCGCCCGCGGCCCGACAGCAGCGCCGCCAGCATGCCCCTGCGCGAGCGCCTGATGACCGGCGATACCGTGGCCTTCATCTCACGCCGCGACCCGGTGCTACCCATGGCCCAGGATTGGGTGCGTGTCTGGTCGCCCGAATCCGCCCGCGCCTGGGTGCGCGCTGAGGACGTGATCGCCGCCGACGGCGCCGGTCTCGTAACCGAATATCGTGGCGCCATGCGCCAGCTGGCTAGCGCTCCGAAGAACAAGCCTGCGGTCGCTAAGCCGACCCACAAGGCTACCCCGCGCGCCAGCGTAGCCAAGGTCCCGGACGCCGTGATCGATGCTTTGGCCAAGGCCGACAGCATGCTCGAGGACGCCACCCGCAGCGGCCTGCCCACCGCCGCCCAGCTGGGCGCCGTCGAGTCCGCTTACCGCAAGGTGCTCGCCGACGCTCCGGCCCGCAGTCACACCCATGCCCTCGCCGCCCAGCAGATGGAGCGCGTCAGCGTCCTGCGCGGCCTGGCCGATGTGCGCGCCGAGCTGGCCGCAGACAAGATCGCGAACGCCAAGCGCCTCGACAAATTGGCGGTGAAGCAGTCCCAAGCCGAGCTCAAGAGCACCGTCTCCTGGGGTCGCTTTCACGCGCGCGGTTGGCTCGAACGCGAAGAGCCCACCCGCGGCGAGGTGCACTACTACGTGCGCTGGGATGGCATGCGCCAAGCTGAACTGATCTGCGGTCAAGGCCGCTACAACCTAGAAGCCTACGTCGGCTTCCAGCTCGGCATCCAAGGCCACACCCGTCGCCCCGCCCAAGCCGCTAGCCTTGGCGGCCCGGCCATGGCGCAGGTCATCGACGTCTACAAGGTCGAAGTCATCGCCGGCAGCGCCGGTCAACGCTAGTCGACCCCCGAACCTCGACCCCACATGGGCGCTCTTCAGAGGTTCTGGCAATCCCTCGGGCACTGGGTGCGAAAGCTCTTCGCATCCAGTGCCTCGGGCTATCTGTGCGACCGCTGCAAATGGGACTACGGCAACGCGTGCTCGCGCCCGGAGCGCCCGAACGCGCGCACCTGTCCGGACTACAAGCACAAGTAGTTCGGTTCCGTGTGGGCTAGGTCAGCCGCAGAGTAAGATAAGCGCAATGGACGGACCGAACCTCGCACCACAGGTCTATGAGGAGCTGCGTCGGATCGCTGCTGCGCAGCTCAGGTCGCAGGCGGTCGGTCACACGCTTCAACCGACTGCGCTTGTCAACGAGGCTTGGATGAAGCTCGCGGCGAATCCCGATCTTCAATTCGAGGATCGGCGCGCGTACCTCGTCCTGGCATCGCGTGCCATGCGGCAGGTGTTGATCGATCATGCCCGGGGCAAAAGACGGGACAAGCGGGGTGGGAATTGGCGCCGGGTGACGCTTGCGGCGCTGGAGGTGTCGGAGGGTAGTCTCGACGTGGATGTGCTCGCTCTTGAAGAAGCGCTTGAGGAGCTCGGGGAGCTGAACGCGCAGCGTGTGCAGCTGGTTGAGCTTAAATTCTTTGGCGGTCTCACCGAGAGCGAGGCGGCGGAGGTGCTCGGTATTTCCAGGCGGGAGGCCACCCGTCAGTGGCGAGCCGTGAAGGCCTGGCTGCATACGCGCCTAGAGGCCGCAGGGGAGGATTCGTGAATGAGCGCAACGGCCATCGAGCGAAACTTCCGAAACCTGTCCGTGTTTGTTCTGCGATGTCGTTCCTTCGTCCAGAGCATTCAATTTGGCCTATCTCGATGTCATCGACGGGCCCGCGCGTGGCCTTTGGTATGGCCTCGCAGGGCAAAACGTCACTATCGGTCGCGA
>JBLIOL010000401.1:0-4050 GCA_047639615.1 Planctomycetota bacterium
AGGGTGCCATCGGCACTCAAGTCCCCCTCGGCCCCCAGGTTGCGCAGGATGCCCAGCATGGTGTGCACATCCGACAATTGAGGTGCTCCCTTGAGCACCAAAGGCTCCCGCGTGAGCAGGGAGGCCGCCAGAATGGGCAAAACGGCGTTCTTCGAGCCGGCAGCGTGCAAGGTCCCCTCTAGGGCCCGCCCACCTTCAATGATCAATTTATCCATGGTCCCCTCGGGTGCGGATGCACCCTGGGCAGCCCGCCTGCGGTGGCGTGGCTGCCCATTAGGACCAGATTAGGAGTCCCACATGCCCCGATCCACGCCCTCGGCCAGGAAGCCCCCTCCCAAGGGACAATCCTCCCGCATCTGGGTGTCCTGGCCCCATAGGTTGCCCGCCGCGCAATCGGTCCCTATACTCCCGGGCTTCACTGCGGCCCAGGAAAGTCCCCGGCACGTAGCGACCCCCCATCAACGAGCGGAAGCGCCAAGCGCACCCCCATGACCATCGCCACAGAGGCCACAGGCCAGCCCGAGCCTCAGCCCCAGCCCCAGGGCACCGATTTTCAGTTGGCCACGGCTCCGATCCCCAGCTTCGGTGCACTCCTCCAAGAGCGCGCCAAAGTCTTCTCCGAGAAGTCCACACTCGATGCTTTCGAAACCCAGGTCACTGCCCTGGGCGAAGGTGGAGAAGAAGGGCGTCGCCGCGGACTTGGCTTATGGATGACCGGGCATAACGACAAGGCTGTCACTGCACTCGCCCCTTACCCGGACGACGACGTAGCCTCCTTCACGCGCGCCAACGCCCTGATGGCTTTGGATCGCGAAGCGGAAGCGCAGCCCATCTTCGAAGCACTGACTGCCAAGTACCCGGAGGAGCCCCGTCCGCGCGGCGCCGCCATGGACGCGCAGTTCGAAGCTACGGCTAAGAAGGACGGCGAAGGCGCCGCCGGTGACGCTCTCGAAGCTGCCCTCGGGCAAGCTCCGGAATCCTTCAACGAAAGCGCCGAAGGCAAGTACCTCACCGGTCGCTTGGCCGAGGCTCGCCTCGATCACCAAACCGCCATGGACTGCTATCGCGCCGCGCGCGAAGTGGACCCCTCGCACCGTCGCAACCTGTTCCGCTTGGCCTTCGTCGCCGAGCGTTACGGACACGAGGACCTAGCCCTCGAGTGCTACGAGACGATGACGCGCATCCTGCCCATCGATCGCGTGCTTATGAACAACCTCGGTGTGCTCTATGAGGACATGGGGCGCGATCAGGAAGCAGCCGTCTGCTACGACATGATCGCCAAGAGCTTCCCCATGGACCGCCGTGCACGGCTGTTCCTCGAGGACGCTCGCGCCGGCATGGAGATGTACTACGACGAGGACCTCGAAAAGAAAGAGGACCGTCTCAACCAGATCCTGCGCATCCCGATCACCGACTTCGAGCTGTCGGTGCGCGCGCGCAACTGCCTGAACAAGATGGATATAATGGCTCTTGGCGACTTGGTCAAAAAGACCGAGGCCGAGCTGCTGAGCTACAAGAATTTCGGGGAGACATCCCTCGCCGAAATAAAAGAAATATTATCGTCCAAAGGTCTGCGTCTTGGCATGGCACGCGACGAGGCAGTGGCGAGTATCGCCAAGGCCCGTCATCTCTCCGACGTCGGCGATCCCAACGATGTACGCAATCGTCCGATCTCCGAGCTCAAGCTCTCCATCCGTGCGCGCCGCACGGTCGAGAACCTGGGTTGCATGAGTCTGGGCGACGTGACCGCGCACTCCGAAGAGGAGCTGCTCGGCATGCCCAACTTCGGCGTGACCAGCCTGCTCGAACTGAAGAGCAAGCTCGTGGATCTCAACCTCAAGCTGAAAGGCGAGCTCTAGTAGCCACCCAACGCTGAGCATGACCCATGCGGCGGGGCGGTTTCCTTTGAGGCCGCGCCGCCGCATTCGTTCCCGACACTCAGGGCCTGCACCATGTACGACTTCATCGAAGGACCGATCGCCTCACGCTCCGCCGCTACGCTGGTGGTGAACGCTGGCGGAGTGGGGTACGAGCTGCGCGTACCACTGGGTGTCCCCTTCGCCAAGGTCGGCGAGCAGGCGCGCGTGTATGTGCACCTGACCGTGCGCGATGACGCGCACATTCTGTTCGGCTTCCCCAGCAAGGCTGCCCGCCAGATCTTCCGCACCATGCTCACGGTGCGCGGCGTGGGACCGTCCATGGCCCTGGCTGTGCTCTCAGGCCTCTCGCACGACGAGCTGGTGCAGGCCATCGTCAGCGGCGACGCGAAAGCCCTGCAGCGCATCAAGGGCGTCGGCAAGAAGACCGCTGATCAAATCCTGCTCGACCTCTCGGACAAGACCAGCACACTCTCCACCGGCAGCGTGACGGACGGAGTCCTCTCCCCCACACCGCCGCCGAGCAATGCCACGAACAACATCGAGGACGCGACCCAAGCGCTCATGTCCATTGGCTACAAAGAACCCGAGGCCCGCAAGCTGGTGGAATTAGCCGCCGAGCAAGTGGACCCGAGCGACCTGGACGCACTCGTGCGTACCTCCATTCGACTTTAGTGGTGTGCGCCAAAGGTTCGTGCAACATGTTCGGCCCCATTCGATCCCCCGCAGCGTTGCGGCAACTCGAAGTAGCTACGGTTACGCCAGCCTTGCCGCGCCTTGCGAGAGAGCGAATGGAACTCGAACAAATCACACGAACCTTTGCCGCATCCCACTAGCAAACCACGAACTGTATGAGCCCCCGGTCCGCCCGTGAAGTGCGCGTCCTCGTCTGTGACGAGCTCGACCCGATCGCCCTCGAAGAACTCCGCGCCCGTGGCATCGAGCCCGAGGTACGCACCGGCATGAGCGAGGATGAGCTCGTGGCCGCCGTACCCGGCGTGCACGCCCTGCTCGTGCGCTCAGCCACCAAGGTCACGGCGCGTGTACTGGAAGCCGCCACCGAACTCGAGCTCGTGGGCCGCGCCGGTGTGGGCGTGGACAACGTGGACGTGCCCGCGGCCACCTCCCGCGGTGTGGTGGTCATGAACACCCCCACCGGCAATACGGTCACCACCGCCGAGCTCGCGGTGAGCTTGATCTGCTCCCTCGCACGTCACCTACCGCGCGCCAACCGCCAGGTGCGTGACGGCAAATGGTCCAAGAAGGGCCTGATGGGCACCGAGCTCACGGGCAAGACTCTGGGCGTCGTCGGCCTCGGCCGCATCGGCTCCGAAGTCGCCAAGCGCGGCCAGGGTCTGTGCATGAACGTGATCGCCCACGACCCCTACCTGAGCGGCACCGGCGCGGCCTCGCCCGTAGCCGGCGTCGAGTTGTACAGCCTGGACGAGCTACTCGAGCAGGCCGACATCGTGACCCTGCACGTGCCGCTCATGGACAGCACGCGCGGCCTGATCGGCGCCGAGCAAATGGCGCGCATGAAGCCCGGCTCGCGCATCGTCAACGCGGCCCGCGGCGGCCTGGTCGACGAAGCTGCCCTGGTAACCGCCCTCGACAGTGGCCACCTAGCTGGCGCTGCCATGGACGTGCTCGAACAAGAACCGCCCGCAGCCGATCACCCGCTGGTACAGCGCGACGATGTGATCGTCACGCCGCACCTCGGCGCCTCCTCCGCGGAAGCCCAGCGCAACGTGGCTGTGCAAGTGGCCCAGCAGACCGCTGGCTACTTCCTGGATGACGTCGCTCTGAACGCGATCAACCTGCCGGCACTCTCGCCCTCCGAACGCCGCACCCTCGGCCCTTGGGCCAGCCTGGCCACGGCCGTCGGCAAGTTCCTGGCCCAGCGCACCACGGGTCCGATTCGCAAGATCGAGCTCGTGACCCTGGGCGAGGCTAACGACTGCTCCCAGGACCACCTGGAGCGCGCGCTGCTGGTCGGCCTGCTGCAGCCCTCCATGGCCATGGGCGTCAACCTGGTCAACGCCCCGCTGCTGGCCGCTGATCGCGGACTGCGCGTGCTGCGCGGCACGGAAGATGAGGCCGGCAACTTCTCCGGCCTGTTGCGCGTGCGCGTGACCACCAAGGCCGGCGGCGAAACGCACCTGGTGGCGGGCAC
>JBLIOL010000402.1:0-4040 GCA_047639615.1 Planctomycetota bacterium
CGCCCAGGCCATGAGGACCAGGGCGGCGGCGCAGACTGCTCGGGCGGCGTAGGTCACTAGCAGCCCGCTTAAAAACAGCGACTTGTCGCTCGGCTCGCACGAAGCGCCTGGCTGCGTTGCCAGAACCCCCAAATAGCCACCACTATGGGGGGAACCTGTCGCCTTGCTGGACGATCCGTGGAAACCAATCGACAAGTCGCTGTTCTTCAACGGCCTGCTAGGACCTGCGGTTTTTGCGGCTAGCCGCGCCCAGAGCCAGGAGTCCCACCAGGCTGATCAGCTCGAAGGGGCCGAGGGCGCCGCCGCCGCCCGGACGAGAGCTCCGGCGACGCTCCGCTGCGCGACTCGGGGCGTGGGCGGCACGCGGGCCGGCGAGCACCTGGCCGCCGGTCTGCACCTGGACCTGGTTGCCAGCCGTGGCGCGGGTTCCGGCCGCGGCCTCCTCACGGGCGCGGCGATCAGCGTTCTGGTTACCCAGGCCGTAGGCCGACTTGCGGCCCTCGGCCACGACCACCATGGAGGTGTGATCCGTCACCAGGCTGTAGGCGATGGCCATGTCGGTGATGCTGTCCTTGGTCTCGCCCTCGCTCTGGCCGTCGAGCCACTTGGCGCGCTCCAGATCGGCGATGGCAGCTAGGGCGTAGAGGCGTTCCAGTTCGGGGTTGGACTCGTCGAGGGCGGGTAGCTCCACGGGCACGCTCCAGGTGCGACGCTCGCCGGAGATCAGGGCGCTGACCTTCAGCTCGCTCGGCCCGCTCTTGGTATAGCGACCGAAGACCACCAGTTGTCCGCCGAGGTAGAGGCTAGGCAAGCGCTCGGGGTGCACGACGCTGGCGCCATCCAGGTTGAACTGGACACCGTGCATGGCCTCGTGAGACATGCGCTCGCGGGCTAGCATCAGGTGCGCGCCGACTTCATCCTGCACCGAGACGGACTTAGCGAAGCCACCGGAGAGCGAGGCCAGATCGCCTAGCAGGCGCTCGTTGGCGCCGTTGCCCATGACGAAGGTGAACAGGCGTGCGTCGTGGGCTTTCGCCATCTGGATGAAGTCCTTGTACTCGTGCGGACCGGTGTTGGCCACGCCGTCGCTTACGAGGATGATGGCGGTGGGGCGGTCCGCGTCGAGGCGTTCGTAGCCGGCGTTCAAGGCGCCGAAGATGTTCGTGCCGCCGCCGACGGACAGGCTACGCACGTTCGCAAGAGCCTGCGTGCCTTCGGAGCTGCTGAGGCGCACCCAGTCCCGGGTCAGGAATTTGTGCCGGTTGTCGAAGAGCACCACCTGGAAGCGATCTTCCGGGCGCAGGGATTCAATCGCTTGGGAGACGCCCTGGCTAAGCACGCGCAGCTTGTCGCCGCGCATGGATCCGGAAATATCGAGCACGAACATCCAGTCGGTGCCGTAGGTGATCTTCTCCAGGTCGTCGCCAGGAGTGATGACCGCCATGAAGGTGCCTTCGCCTTGGTCGGCGTAGCGGCTGGTGAGCAGTTCGATGCGCGCGGGCACGCTCTCGGACAGGCGATAGAGCAGCACGAAGTCCTTGTCGAGTACCGGGCCGCTGCCGGTCCAGGTGGTGCTCCAGAGATCTTCGGAGGTCTGGGTCTTGGCCATCCCCGGGTGGCTCGGCGAGTGCAGGCCGTCGAGGGGGAAGGAGGTCTTGAGTGTGACGTTGATGCTCATGTCGCCGGTCACCGTCTTATCCATGGACCAGAAGGACTGGTTCATGGCGCCGTCGTCTGTGCCGCCATCCTGCAAGGGGTAGAGGTAGCGACCGATGCCCTGATCGATGTCGAGCGGTTGGTAGTAGACCACGCGGATCTTGACCTGCCCTTGGGCGGGCACGCGGCTGACCGCCAGGCGGTAGTCGACGAAGCCGGTCTGCTCCATCAGCGCGGAGGATTCTCCGGCGGCTTTCTCCTCCTCGTAGATGCGCTTGGCTTCCTGCTTGGCGACCACCTCGCCGATCACGCGCGTCTCGCCGATCCACATGGACAGTTCCGAAAGCGAGCCCTCCTCCGGCAGGGGGAAAGACCAGGTGGCTTCCAGCACCTGATCGGTGGGGTTGTCGAGCAGCTGGTCGATGGTGGTGGTGGCGAAGCCGTTGTTGATCACTACGTCCACCTTGTGGGAGCGCAGGTTCAAGGTGCCGGGGACCGCGGCGGCGGCTTCTATGAGCAGCTCGTCATCGTTTGTAATGGCTTGGCGCTGGGGTGATTGGGCGCTGGCAAGGGCGCTTGCGAAGAAGAGGCCCGTGCAGGCGATGCGTGTGGCGAGGGTGGTCATGGGTTGGTTCCGTTGGTGCCGATCATTCGACTGCCCTAGTTATCGGGATTTCGACGAGAAGCGGTGCGAATGCATATTTATTCAGTCGATAAGCACAGCTGATCGGAATCCGGACCTATGACTCCTGCGGAACCATTCTCGCGGCTAGCGGCTAGACTTTGAGCATGGATATCCCCGCCGCCCGCCTGGCTTGCCTCGCCGCTTCGACCCTGGCCCTGGTCCCGTTGGCCATTTGTGAGCAGGAAGCAGAGGAGCAGCCGCTCAACGTGGTCGTGATCCTGGCGGACGATCTGGGTTGGATGGACCTGGGTTGCTACGGCTCCTCCTTCTACGACACGCCGAGCTTGGATGGGCTCGCAGCACAGGGCCGGCGCTTCACCAATGCCTATGCCGCCTGCCCCGTGTGCAGTCCGACTCGTGCGAGTTTGATGACGGGTCGCTATCCCCAGCGCTTCTTCGCTACGGATTACTTCGGTGCCTCTCAGCCGCAGACTTGGAAGCGCAATACGCCGCTGCTTCCGGCGGCCTACACGCCGGAGCTCCCCCTAGAGGAGGTCACCATGGCAGAGACTCTCGGGGCCGCCGGCTACGCGACCTTCTTCGCCGGCAAGTGGCACCTGGGCCCGAAGGGGCATTGGCCCGAGGATCAAGGCTTCGACGTGAACCGCGGCGGCATCCAGCGCGGCGGACCCTACGGTGGCAAGCGCTACTTCTCGCCCTACGGCAATGAACGCCTGGAGGACGGACCGGAGGGCGAGCACCTACCCGCGCGCCTGGCGCAGGAAGCCATCGATTTCATGGGCGAGCACCGCGAGGATCCCTTCCTCGTCTATCTCTCGTTCTACTCCGTGCACACGCCGCTCATGTCGCGCGCGGACCTGCAGGCCAAGTACGAGGCGCGCGCCGAGACCCTCGAGGACACGGGCCCCGTCTGGGGCAAGGAAGGCAAGCGCAAGTCTCGCCTCGTGCAGAATCATGCGGTCTACGCTGGCATGGTCGAGGCCATGGACGAGGCCGTTGGCAATGTGCTCGCAGCCATCGACGACCTCGAGCTGCGTGAACGTACGCTCGTGATCTTTACCTCTGACAATGGCGGCCTCTCGACTTCCGAAGGCCATCCCACCAGCAACCTGCCCCTGCGGGCGGGCAAGGGCTGGCTCTATGAAGGCGGCATTCGCGAGCCCATGATCGTGCGCTGGCCCGGCGTCACGAGCCCGGGCAGTCTCGATGCCACGCCGCTCAGCAGCATCGACATCTTCCCGACCGTGCTCGACGCCGTCGGCCTAGAGCCGGATGAGGAGCATGCCCTAGATGGCAGGAGCTTGCGCGCGCCCTTGGCCGGCGAAGACTTTGAACGCGGCCCGCTCTTCTGGCACTACCCGCACTACGGCAACCAGGGCGGCGCCCCCGGCGGTGCCGTGCGCGACGGAGATTGGAAATTGATCCAGTGGTATGGCGAGCACCCGCTCGAGCTCTACAACCTGGCTCAGGATCCCGGCGAGGCCAACAACCTCGCCAGCGCACAGCCCGAGCGCAGCGCTGCCCTGCTCAAGCAACTCGAAGCCTGGCGTACGGATGTCGGCGCGCGTATGCCGGCCGCGAATCCTGCTTACTGATCTCCGTGAGCCATGGCCTGGGCGTGGCTTGCGAACAACTTCTCGAGCGCGTTCAGGCGCGTAGCGTTCTGAGCTGTGCGTGCTCCGAGGATTGCTCGATGAAGGGCGTACTCCAGGCTCGTGGCGTTCGGGAGGTGCTCGGC
>JBLIOL010000403.1:0-3984 GCA_047639615.1 Planctomycetota bacterium
GTAGCCAACCCTGGCGGCAGCGCAGGCAACCTCTGCGTCCTCGGCGACATCGCGCGCTTCAACCGCGCGGGTGAAGTCGGCGCCATCGCTGGCGGAACCTTCAGCCTGCTCCTACCCATGGGCGACTTCCCCGAGCCCCCGGTCGGGTCGGTGGCAGTCATGGCCGGCGACACCTGGAACTTCCAATGCTGGCACCGGGACGTCGTGAACGGCAACGCCACTTCGAACTTCACGGACGCGCTGGAAGTCACCTTCCAGTAGGACGTCTGCCGTGGTGGTACCGTGCCAGGAGAACGATTCCTGGCACGGTACCTGCCCGTCGCGGACTACCGGGGCACCCTCCAGGAGAACGATTTCCTGCCTGCGAGCGGCGGACCGTAGCTCGCCAATGTGGCCCTGATGTCCGGCGAGGCCTGGGATTTCCGGGGCTAGCACCGGGACTTTGTTGCCGGCAATCCCGGCTCGAAGTTCGAGGACGCCCTGGAATTGACCTTCCGGTAGGCGCCGGGACATTTTCATAGGACAGGGCTGCACAAACCCGAGGCCCGGCAGCACCCGCGGGCGGTTCCCACTAGGATGGTCGCCGACATGGAAATCACGAACATCAGCACGCGACCGGTCAAGGTCTCCCTACCGGGCGGCAAGCGCCTCTTTCTCGGCCCGCGCATATCCGGATCAATCACCCCGAAGACCGCCGAGTTCCCGGCTGTGAAAGCGCTCATCGATGAGGGCGTGCTCGAGCTCAAGGACCCCAAGCGGGCTAAGGGCAAGAAGAACAGCGGCAGCGGCGGTAGCATGGGCTCATCTCAGGATGGCTCCGGCTCCAGCGGCATGCGTCACACGGGAGACCGCTAAACCATGCTCAAGCCCGAGATGACCCTGCTGTGCACTGCGCTTGAGCTGGTCGTTTTGGATTTGGCCAAGGACCCGGCTGACGCCGCAGCCTGGGCTGCGGCGCAGGCTGCCGTAGCGCACTACGAGGTAGGCGAAGAGGACGACATCGAGTTCAGCCTTGTGCTCGAGGAGCGCGATGCGGGCTTGCTCAAGACCATCGTCGAGGACTGGGGCTCGGGCGAACGCCTGATGCTCGTGCGTGACCGGGACGTGCTCAAGCGCGCGCTCAAGGCCTACCGCAAGCGCCTCAAGGTCACGATCCTCGATGCAGAGTCCTCGCTCTCCGGCGGCGCCATGAGCTCCGGGCGCGAGTCGAGCATCCTGGGCGTACGCCCCCCCGATCGCTACCCCACGGAAGTCTGGGAGCAGCTCGTGCGCCACAAGAAGCTGCTGCCCTGCGGCCACGGCTTGTACGAACTCGCGCCCGGCATCTAGCCTGGGCGTACCGCGCCCGGGAATAGGGCCCCTCCCGCCTGGGACCAACCCTCAGGGGATCCCTCAGGAAATCCGATCTAGTACATCGGATCCCACCATGCCTGAGGCCAGTCTCCCCGTCCCCACCGACTTTGCTGATCCGCATCTGTACCTGAACCGCGAGCTCTCCCTGCTCAGGTTCAACGGTCGCGTGCTGGCCCAGGCTCAGAGCACGGACACGCCCCTGCTGGAGCGGCTGCGCTTCCTGGCCATCACCAGCACTAACCTCGATGAGTTCTTCGAGGTACGCGCCGCCTCGCACAAGGAGCGCGCAACCCACGGCACCGTGGCGCGCACGGTGGATGGCCGCACCTCCGCCCAAACACTGGTGGATATCTCCAGCGCTGCACACGAACTGGTAGAGCGCCAGTACCGCGTGCTGAACGACACCCTGCTGCCCGCCCTGCGCGCAGCTGGTGTGCACCTGCTCAAGCGCGCCGAATGGAACCCGGCCCAGACTGAATGGATCAGTTCCTACTTCGCGAAGCAGGTCCTGCCCGTGCTGACCCCCATGGGCTTGGACCCCTCGCACCCCTTCCCGCGCATCCTCAACAAGAGCCTCAACTTCGTGGTCTTGGTCCAGGGCGAGGACGCCTACGGCCGCGACGCCAATATCGGTGTGGTGCAAGTGCCGCGCGCCCTGCCGCGCGTGATCGCCTTGCCCGATGAGTGCGCTAGCAGCGACCACGACTTCATCCTCCTGTCCTCGATCGTGCACGCCCACATCGAACGCCTCTTCCCCGGCATGGACGTGATCGGGTGCTATCAGTTCCGGGTCACGCGCAACGGAGACCTTTGGGTGGATGAGGAGGAGGTCGAGGACTTGCTCCAAGCCATGCAAGGCGAGCTCCCGGAGCGCGGGTATTCCGAGGCCGTACGCCTGGAAGTCGCCGGCGACTGCCCGGGCGAAGTAGCTGCCTTCCTACTGGCGAAATTCGATCTGGGGGAGCAAGACCTCTACCGGGTGGACGGCCCCGTGAACCTCAACCGACTGGGCTACTTGCGCGACCTAGTCGATCGCCCCGACCTCAAGTACCAGAGCTTCACCCCGCGCATCCCCCAGCGTTCCAGCCGCGGCGGCAACGCCTTTGAAGCCATGGCGCACGGGGACATCCTGCTGCACCACCCCTATGAGTCCTTCTCGGTGGTTATCGACTTCCTGCGCCAGGCGGCAAACGACCCCAATGTCCTGGCCATCAAGCAAACTCTCTACCGCACCGGCGACGAGTCCGCCATCGTCGAGCTACTGATCGAAGCCGCTCTCAAGGGCAAGCAAGTCACCGTCGTCGTCGAACTGCGCGCACGCTTCGACGAGGCCAACAACATCGACCTTGCCACACGCCTGCAAGAGGTAGGCGCCATCGTCGTGTACGGCACGGTGGGCTACAAGACCCACGCCAAGACCCTCCTCGTGGTACGCCGCGAGAATGGCCAGCTGCGTCGTTACTGCCACCTGGGCACCGGCAACTACCACCCCGGCACGGCGCGCGCCTACACCGACATCGGCTACCTAACCGCCGCCGAAGACATTGGCGAGGATCTGCACCGCTTCTTCACCCAGCTCACGGGTCTCGGCGAGGTACAACCCTTGGAGGTCCTGCTGCAGAGCCCCTTCACGTTGCACCGCGCCTTACTCCAGCGCATCGACGCCGAAGCGAAGCGCGCGCGCGTCGGAAGACCCGCCCGCATCGTCGCCAAGATGAACGCGCTCACCGAGCCAGCCGTCATCCGCGAGCTCTACCGTGCCTCCCAGGCTGGCGTCCAGATCGACCTACTCATCCGCGGCGCCTGCTGCCTACGCCCCGGCGTGCCCGGAGTCTCGGACAACATCCGCGTGCTCTCCATCGTTGGCCGCTTTCTCGAACACAGCCGCCTGTACTACTTCCTCGGCGACCAGGAGCCCGAGCTCTGGTGCTCAAGCGCTGACTGGATGACACGCAACCTTCGGCGCCGGGTCGAGATCTGCTTCCCCATCCGCCATCCCAAGATCCGGGAACGCCTGCTGCGCGAGGACCTGCTCAACTACCTCGAACCCGGCGTACGCGCTTGGCATCTGCAGCAAGATGGCAGCTACGTGCAAACCTCGGAGAGGACCGACACCCCGGTACACGACGCCCAGCTCGATCTGCTCGTGGACCTCTGCGGCTTCGAGCAGGACTAGCGTGATGAACCGTCCGGGCTAGGCCGCCGGCTCAGGAGTAGCCCGGTGCTGGGCCGGGGGCATCTAGCCCGGTCTATTCATGAGGGCACACACCAGACTTCGCAAACGGGCGGCTCCGCCGCCCTCTCGCCCCCTGACGGTAATAGACGTTGTTTCTCCGATGTGAACATTTGGCGTCCTCGACGGCCCTACGGGGCCGCCTGCGGTGACAAATATCTCCCCAAGAGAAAACATCCCACATATCCGTCAGGGAACGACTTGCAAACTCTGGAGCGCGTCCTCATGAATAGACCGGGCTAGCCCCTCACGAGTTGAAATGGCTCCCCGGCAGTGAATGAAAGCGCATCGTCTAGGATCGAGATAATTGAAACCAGCCAGACAATGCACGCACCGCCAGACCCATATACTTCGCCGAAGTCGGGTCTGCGCCGGGCCCAAATAGCTTCGCCGCACGC
>JBLIOL010000404.1:0-3966 GCA_047639615.1 Planctomycetota bacterium
GTCGTGCTCTTCGCCGACACCTCGCACGCCTGTAGCCCATTGGCACACGGCGTATAGTGAGGTGGCTGGAACGGCCATGATTGCCCCAGGGCCCATTCAATTGGGTTGAACCCCGGGCGTAATCCTGCGTTTCGACCGGCTATCGCCTCCACCTGTTCGAGTCATTGCCATGCGTCTAGTCGCTTTCCTGCTGCTCCTTGGGCCCCTAGGCCTGCTTTCCGCGAACTCCCTTGCCCAGAATTCCCAGTCGGACTTCCCGCTGGGGGTCTTGGAAGAATTCGCCCTGGCCGAGGACCGAGCGGCCGTGGTGGCCAAGCTTGTGCCGGGCACGCGCGACTACTACTTCTTCAGCTGTCTCGAGCGGCAACACGCGGGTGACTTGGAAGCGATCCCGGCCCTGCTTGCGAGTTGGGACGAGCGCCACGGACGCACCACGCGCTGGCTCGAAATCGAGAACCGCCAAGCACTGCTGCGCTTCGGCGACAGCCCGGAGAGCACCTACGCCTTCCTGAGAAAGCGCCTGCGCTTGCGCTTCGACCAACAGCGCAAGGTGCCCGGCGCGGAGGTTCAATTGGAGACGAGCCTCGACCCTGCTCGGGTCTCCCGCGAGGCATTCGTCGATCGCGAAGAGAGCGAACGTGCCGTCAGTCTGCGCGGCTACAACGGATCTGCCCTGCGCGACCTGGCCCAGGGCAGCCTCTCCAATCGCAGGCTTGGCGAATTGCTGGATCGGCTCCAACGACCGGACGTACCGGGGCTCGCACAGTTGGTGGTGCGCGACCTTGCTGTGAAGACTGGCCGCCCCTTTGGCAGCCGCTCGATTCACTTCCAACTGCTCCTGGAGCAGCTGGATACGTGCCTGGCGCTGCGTCCGCAGTTGCTAGCGGACAACACCTTCATCGACAGCTACATGAAGCGCCTGCAGCCCAGTGCAGATGTGGATTGGCGCCACGACGCGAATACGCGTGAGGCCTTCTTGGAGCGCACGTGGGCCTTCGCCAAGCGTCTGCCCCCTAGCCAGAACAGTCTCAAGTCCTACATCCTCCAGCGCCGGCTCGAGCACGACCTGCTCCAAGGCCAGCTCGATCGCGAGCGCTTCCTGGCCTGGTTGCAATTGCCGCGCAAGGTGTCCTGGATCAACGCGGAATTCCTGGCCCGTTCACCACAAACGGAATTGGCCAAGGGGCCTGGCTTCCCCGAATTGCTGGGGCCCGTCGGCGACCAGCAGGTGCTCCTGCGCGCCTATCTGGAGTATTTCCTCGCCACGGACGCCAGCCCTGCGCAGTTCGCGAGCCTCGTCGAGCAGCGCTACCTAGAGCGTGTCTTCGCAGAGACCAAGATCCTGCTCGGTGAAGGCGACATGGAGCGTTGGTACTCCCTACTGGATGATCCTTCCTACTACGAGCGGTTGCACCAACGGGTGGAGCTACGCTTCGCCGCTACCCAGCCCACCTACTACGGCGCGGCCGACCCCGTTCACATCGCCGTAGACCTCAAGAATGTAGGCACCTTGCTGGTCAAGGTCTTTGAGATCGACACGCTGGGTTACTACCTCGCCAAGAACCGAGACATCGACGCCAGCCTGGACCTCGACGGCTTGATCGCCGGCGATGAGACCACCTACGAGTACTCGGACAATCCCCTCAGGCGCATTCGCCGAGATTTCCACTTCCCACAGTTGTCGGGCCCGGGCGTGTACGTGGTCGAGTTCATCGCGGGCGGGCTCTCGAGCCGCGCCGTGATCCGGAAGGGCCGCCTGCAGTTGCGCGAGCGTCTGGGTTCAGCCGGGCATGTGCTGAGCGTGGTGGACGAGTTGGGCAGCGCCCATCCCAAGGCCTCCGTCTGGCTTGCTGGGCGCGAGTACAGCGCCGACGAAGATGGAGAGATCTACCTGCCCTACTCGGCCGATCCCGGCCTACGTGACCTGGTGCTGCGCTCGGGCGAACGCAGCTCCCGGGCAAGCTTGGAGCATCGCGCCGAGAGCTACCAACTGGAAGCCGGTATCGTGCTCGACCGCGAGAGCCTGCTCAGCGATGGCGGAGCACAGCTCTTGCTGCGCCCACGTCTCAGCCTGCATGGGCATGGGGCCAGCATGGAGCTCTTGCAAGATGCCGTGCTCTCCATTCGCTCCACCAATGGCGACGGCACGCAGTCCTCGTTCGAGCACACGGAGCTCGCCTACGAGCTAGGTAGCGAGATCGTGCTCCCTTTCCAGGTCCCGCGCGGCACGCGACGCATCGAGGTCAAGTTGCGCGGAAAAATCCAGAGCATCAACGGCCCCGAGATGCTGACTGTCGCCGCCGAGCCCGTGTCCTTCTACCTGAACGGCATTGACGGCACGGCAGAAACGGAAGCCATGCTCTTGGGCAAGGATGACCAGGGCTGGTTCATGGACGTGCTCGGCAAGAACGGCGAGCCGCGCATGGGCTACGCACTCTCGCTCGACCTGCGACATGAGGACTTTACCAACCCCATGCGAGTGCAGCTCGCCACGGGTGTTAGCGGCCGTACGAGGCTCGGGAACTTGCCGGGCATTACGCACATTCTGTTCCCGGGCTCGATGAAGGAGCAACATGCCTGGAGCCTGAATGCGGCAACGGTGCAACCGACGCACACCCTGCAAGGAACCACCACCGGGGTCCTACGCGTTCCCCTTGCCGAGAACCCCGGCGACCTTCGCGCTCCCGTAGCGTCCCTGCTGGAGCTGCGCGGCGATCTGCCAAGCATCGACCGCCGCGACCACCTGCACCTACAAGACGGCTACCTCGAGCTGCGCGACCTGCCGGCGGGCGACTACGACCTCTGGGTCTATGACTCTCAGCAAGGCTATGACGTGCACATCACCGCTGGAGCCGTTCGCGAGGGCTGGGCACAGGGCAAGCACCGTTGGCTGCAGCTCTCCCCGCAGCGACCCTTGCAAGTGAGCGAGCCGCAGGTGGAAGGCGAGCAACTGATCGTGCGTGTGCAAGGCGCCAGCCCGAACACCCGCGTGCAGATCCTGTCCAACCGCTACGCCGCTCCTTACGACTACAGCACGGACTTAGCCACCTACGCGCAAGCGGGACTGGGTAGCAGCGTGATCGCCCGTGCAGAGACCGACTATCACTCTGGGCGCAGCATCAGCGACGAGTATCGCTATGTGCTCGAGCGTCGCTTCGCCAAGGCCTATCCGGGCAACATGCTCGAGCGACCGGGTCTACTGCTCAATCCTTGGGCTACGGATGAAACAAACTCCGTGATCGGTATTGGAGGCGGCGCCGGCGGCAAGTTCGGCGGTCGCTCAGGCGGTAAGCGCAACACGCGCGCCGCAGGCGGCCGCGGCAGCCACCAAAGCCTCAGTGAGCGCCACCCGGCGGCCTTCCCCAACCTCGACTTCCTGCCGCAGGCATCGGCCATGTTGGTCAACCTGCGCCTGGACAAGGACGGCGTCCTGCGCGTGCCCCTGGCTTCACTCGGCGAAGGCCAGTGGATCCACGTGCTCGTGGTGGACCAGGATCAGCTGGCCAGCACCGACCTGGCCCTACCCTGGAACGAGCTCACACCTAAGGACCTGCGCCTGCATGCCAGCATGGATGCGAACGAGCACTTCACCGAGAGCCGCCGCATCGAGTACCTGGCCGCGGGCGACAGCGCCGTGATCGCCGACGTCACCGCCAGCGACGCGCAGTCCTACGACTCACTGGCATCCGTCTTCCGCCTTTACCAGACCTTGGCCCCCGGCGCTGGCCTCGATTCCTTCGAGTTCCTACTCGAATGGGGAACTACGGCCGGAGACAAGAAGCGCCAGCTCTACTCGCGCTTCGCCTGCCACGAGCTACACCTCTTTCTGTACGAGAAGGACCGCGCCTTCTTCGACAGCGTGATCAAGCCCTACCTGGCCAACAAGGGAGCGAAGACTTTCCTGGATCACTGGCTACTGGAAGATGACTTAACGACGTACCTGGAGCCCTGGAACTTCGGCCGCTT
>JBLIOL010000405.1:0-3944 GCA_047639615.1 Planctomycetota bacterium
GCCCGCGGCTTCCCCCCCGCGCGGGGCGCGCCCCCCGCGGGCGCGCCCACGGCAGGCTCATACGATCGCGTCGCCTTCCGAATCCGTGCGCAAGCGGTAGCACTGGGTCAGGCGCGCGGTCATGGGGCCGGGCTGGCCTTTACCAATGCTGCGGCCGTCGATACGCGTGACAGCAGCAAGCTCGCCCATGGTGCCCGTGCAGAAGACCTCATCGGCGCGATAGAGCTCCACCTGGGAGAGATCGCGCACCTGGCAGGGGATGCCCTCAGCGGCGCAGATCTCGAGCACCGTGGCGCGCGTTACGCCCTCGGGGCAGGCCACGGTTCGGCTGGTCTCCACCACGCCGTCCGCCACACGGAAGACATGCGTGGCGTTGGTCTCCGCCACGAAGCCGCGCGTGTCAAGCATGAGCGCGTCGTCGGCGCCGGCGGCATTGGCTTCGATCTTGGCCAGAATGGACTGCAGCAGGTTGTTGCTGTGGATCTTGGGGTCCAGGGTGTCGGAGGTGAAGCGCCGCAGGGAGCTCGAGGCCAGATTCAGACCCGCCTTGTCGTAGACCGGCGGCTTGTACTCGGCTAGCACGATCAAAGTCGAGCCCGCTTGATTCAGACGCGGGTCCATGCCTGAGGTGACCTTGGTGCCGCGCGAGAGGGTCAGGCGAATGTGCACCCCGTCACGCATGCCGTTGGCTTCGAGCGTGGCGCGGATGTGCTGCTTGATGCTGTCCGGGTCGGGGATGTGATCGAAGGCCAGGGAGAGGGCTGAGTGCCGCAGCCGCTCCAGGTGCTCATCTAGCTTGAAGATGCGGCCGTCGTAGAGACGTAGTCCCTCCCAACAACCATCGCCACCTTGTACCAGGGAGTCGAAGACACTGACCTTGGCTTGATCGCGGTGAAGCAACTCGCCGCCTACGTGGATGATTAGGTCGCGATTGCGTTCGTCGAAGCTCTGCTGCATGGGGCGCTAGGGGTCAGGCGCTGGTAAGGCGCTGGGGGTGGAGTTGGGCGTAGAGCTGCTCGCAGGTGCGGGCTAACTCTTCGTAGCTTGCGGGTAGTTGGACCTGGCGTTCGCGGTAGGGCGCGAAGCCCGTGGAGGCTAAGGCATTGCCGTACCAGTATTCGGCCCAGCAACCATCGGTGGGATGCACTCCCGGCTCCCACGCGAGCATGCGCGGGTCGAATTCGAGGCCCACCCGCTCGCATAGCTGGGTCAGCATGCCTGCGGGGTCGAGCAGCAGATCCTTGGAGTCGATCACTATGGGCGTGCGTCCGGTGCGCTCACGTTGGGCTTCGAAGAGTGCCACCTGCTGGGGCAACCCCGTGTCCTCCAGCACCGGCGCGTCCAGCTTCTCGATCAAGCTGGCGAGCATGGCTCGCGGCTCGCGGATCAGGAAGGCGCTCTCGAAGCCGTCCAACCAGGCGCGGTCCATCTCCGGAAGCAGGTGGTGCGCCATGTGCTTCTGGTAGTAGATGTTCTTGCCCGCTTGCAGGGGGCCGCTGAGCTCGGCCACGACCTTGCGCCAGTCATTTTCGTGCTCGCGTAGGATCGTATCCCGCACGGGGTGCAGTAGCCCGGTCTCGCGCAGGTAGTAGGCGTACAGCGGTTCATCACAAACCTGCGCGTCCGGCCGGGCTCCAAAGGAGCGCATCAGTGCCGTTGATATATTGCGGGGGCCGGACCACATGGCCAGGCGCAGGGGCTTTGACATGGCACGCATCCTACCGCCTGCACGTCCGCTTGGGTCCAAGCAGAACGCCCCGGTGTAGGTCAGGATTGACCTACGCCGGGGCGCGTTAGTTAGGTGAAGAGCGCGAGCGGGTCGCGCTCCGTAGCGATCACTGGAAGGTGACCGAGACGCCGTCAGTGAAGTTCGAGGTGGGCGTCGGGTTGACGTCCCGGTACCAAGCCGTGAAGTTCCAGGTCTCGCCGGACATGACCTGCACAGCACCCATCGGGGAGGGCAGGGCGTTCAGGTCCACGTTGATGGAGAACACGCCGAGGGCGCCGGTGCTACCTACCTGAGCGGTGAAGCGGCCGATGGAGCCAGAGAGGCACAGGGTGCCTTGGCTGCCGCCGGGGTTCGCGATCGAGCCCTGAGTTGCGCCGACCAGGTAGTAGGCGAACTGGTTGCTGGGCATCAGCGTCGAGGTCAGGGTCAGAGTGTTGGAAGCTGCTTCCAACAGGCCAGTAGCTGAGATGAAGGCCGGGAAGCCCGTGCTGTTGGGAGTCGCCGGGCTGCAGTAGGCGGTACCGATCGGGCCGATCTGAGGACCGGACTGGTTGATCCAGACGTTGGTGCCTTCACAGCGAGCTGTGACGATGTCCTTGAAGCCGTCGTTGTCGATGTCGAAGACAGCCATGTCGTGGGTACAACGCATGAGGGAGGTAGTGAAGCCCGTCGCACCGCGGAAGCCGTTGCCGGACTCCTCGTCGATGTTCACGAAGCCGCCAACCGTGCCGCCCTTGTTGTGGTAGATGTGCATGCGACGGCCGTAGCCGGCGATGTCCACGTCCACGTCGGCGATAAGCACATCGGGCCAACCGTCGTTGTCGAGGTCGGAGATGAGGTTGTTGCTGCCGAAGCCATCGTCGGTGTTGTAGGCGTGAGCTGAAGACCACTGCACGCGACCGAGGCCATCGTTGCCCTGGTTGAGCATGTAACGGTCGGCGCCGTCATCGGAGGTGATCAGGTCCAGGAGTCCGTCCTGGTTCAAGTCGCCCACGTCCACGTGGTAGGGCGCTTGCGTATTCACCGCGTGCAGAATGTTGAACGTGCCCTCGTTGTTCGGGTTGTTGTAGCTGATGTCGATGCGCGCCTGGCCAGAGGTCTGACCCACGCCGGTGTTGCGAACGATGTCCATGACGCCGTCGCCGTTCATGTCGCGGATCTTGACCGCGTTGCCGAAGGGCGAGTCGACCATGGCCACGCTCATGCGGCTGGAAGTTTCGTCGGTGAAGAAACCGTTGCCGTCATTGATCAGCAGGCGGTCGTCCACGTCCGGGTTGCCGCTCACATCGTAATCCGCAAAGTACAGATCCAAGGAGCCGTCGCCGTCCACATCGCCTGCGTCCACGCCGCAGAAGAAGGGCACGGTGGTGGGGCCGCTAACCAGGAAGAGCTGGGGGATGCGTGCATCCTCGTGGCGCAGACCGAGCCAGTTGCCCTGGCCGTCGTTGCCCAGGTTCATGTAGATGCGCGGGTGGCTGATGTGCTTGGGCTGGTTCAGGGTGAACGTGGTCGCGGTGATCACGTCGTCCCAACCGTCTCCGTCAACGTCAGCAATGAGCACGTCGCGATCGTTGGTATCGGTTAGGAAGCCGTTGTCACCGGGCACGTCGGAGTTCGACGCGTAGCTGGAGGTGCGGTCCACCAGGGAACCGGACTCGTTCATGAACAGCACGTTCTTGCGCTTGCCCTGGCTTGTGAAGGGCTGCTTGCGAACGGAGATCAGGTCGGTCCAACCGTCTTGGTCGAGGTCGCCCCAGGCGAAGTCGCGCTCCTCCGTATCGTTCTGGGCCGTGGACGACTGGCCTACCAAGAGGCTGTCGTTTTGCGCGAACTCAAGCCAGTCGATGGACTGACCGTTCGCGCCAGCCTGCAGCAGTGCGAAGGCCAGAGCCGGACCAGTCGCAAGACGCAGGGAATGCATGAGAGAGATGTTCTGCATGTGAAATTAGGTGAGGGAAGAGGACATGGCCCGTTCGACCATGGGGGGGCAGCAATCGCTACCCGGCATAGAGTACGCGCTTTTCCGGGGCTGGTTTCGAATGGGCTCGGCCCCCTGTGTGATTTTCCCGCTAATTACTGCGCACGCGGATGCATTTGGCGGCGCTTGGAGATTCGGGCTGCTCCTGACTCGCCTGGCAGGCCCATCTTGGGGCAGCTTGTGGGGGCAGTGCCGTGCAGCTAAATGCAAGGCGCCCGCCACGGCTGAGACCGTGGC
>JBLIOL010000406.1:0-3926 GCA_047639615.1 Planctomycetota bacterium
CCTAGCGGTAAGTAGGTGGCTTATTACCCTGAGGTGTTGTTTTCGGCGTCCTCGGAGGCCCTACGGGGCCGCTTGCGGTGACGAAACCAACAAAGCCCCACTAGTGAACGACTTGCGAGCTCTGGAGTGCGTCCTCATGAATAGATCAAGCTAACCGCAAGGCCAAATTCGACCCCATGCAAGGCGCTAATAGCGCTCGACCTCCACGGAGGGCGGTCCGTAGAGGTCGAGCTGCGGGATCTGATCCCCCCGCGAAGAACAAGGCACCCGGACTCGGCCCGCAGGCGCGAGAGAGGGGTTTCCCACGCCACAGGCAGTGAGTCCGGGGCCTTTACCCTGTGTGCTGCACCTCCATCCGAGGGCGAGCGCTGCTCCGGGTGCAATTTCCTCGGTCTTTTTGTCTCCTATCCAGTGTGAGCACCTCACTTGCCCTATAAGTGCCCCTCCCATGCTGCCCGCCAGACGCACACGCACGATTCGCATCAAGGACCTCCAGCTTGGAGGCACCGCCCCAATTGCAGTCCAGTCCATGGCCGCCACGCGCACCCAAGATCTGGTGGCCACACGGCGCCAGATCGAGTTGCTCGAGGCCGCCGGCGCGGACCTGATCCGCATCGCCGTGGACAGCCCGGCCGACGTCACCGCCCTGGCCGAGGTCACCGCTGACTGCAGCACGCCGCTCTCCGTGGATCTGCAGGAGAACTACAGGCTGGCCGCGCAGGTCGCGCCGCACGTGGACAAGCTGCGCTACAACCCCGGCCACCTGCACCACCACGAGCGTGAGAAGTCCATCAGCGACAAAGTCGCCTGGCTAGCTGACGTGGCACAACAGCACGATTGCGCCATCCGCATCGGCTGCAACGCAGGGTCGCTCGCTCCCGACTACAAGGAGCGCTTCCCCGGCGACGACGTTAGCGCTCTGGTGGCCCAGGCCGTGGACCACTGCCTGCTGCTGGACGAGCGCGGCTTCGAGAACTACCTGGTGTCGATCAAGGACTCCGACCCGCGCATGGTCATCGAGGCCAACAAGCGCTTCGCCGAAGCGCGCCCGGACGTGCCCTTGCACCTGGGCGTGACCGAAGCCGGCATGCCGCCCGACGGCATCATCAAGACCCGCATCGCCTTCGAGCAGCTGGTAGCGGCGGGCATTGGCGACACGATTCGCGTCTCGCTAACCGTGCCCTTCGAGAACAAGGGCACCGAAATCGAAGTCGGGCGCGGCATCCTGGCCGACATCGAAGCCGGCCGCTTCCGCTCCGTTCCCCCGAACTTCTTCGACGGCCTGAACATCATCGCCTGCCCCTCGTGCAGCCGCGTCGAGAACGAGCGCTTCATCGAGCTAGCCGAAGACGTCAAGAAGGCCACGGAATACGCCAAGGACCACGACATCACCATCGCCGTAATGGGCTGCCGCGTGAACGGTCCCGGCGAGACCGATGACGCCGACCTAGGTCTGTGGTGTGGCCCCAAGACCGTGCACCTCAAGCGCGGCGAAGAGACCGTCGGCGCCTACTCCTACGACGATGTGCTCGGCGCCCTGCACTCGGAACTCGAGCTGCTGATCGCCGCTAGGTAAGCCTAGGCTAGATCGCTGGGGCGCCCGTTCGCGCGCATCAGGTGCAGCCCAATCAGGCGCGCCACGAGGATCGTCAAGAAGAGTTGCCCCACGATGGCCTCCATGCTGGCCACCAGCCGGCCCGCTAGGCTGGCCGGCACCAGGTCGCCGTAGCCCAAGGTGGAAAGGGTGACGAAGCTGAAGTACAGGTACTCAGCCCGCGACCCACCCGGATCCGTTGGGCGTAGATGGGTCGGATCCATGTGGGCCAGGATCGGATCCGTGCTCAGGAAGTCGATCACCGGTAGGGCGTAGGCAAAGGTCAAAGCCAAGAGGATGTAGACGCAGGCAGCGCCCATGAGGTGATCCGTGTCGAGCGTCTCGCGCAGGAACACATCCACCATGGTTACGCCCGTGGCCAGAGCTAAGAAGAGCAAGGTCAGCCCATCGAAGAGCGCGAAGACCCAAGCGTGATTCGTCTGCCGCAACTGGTAGCAGGCCAAGCCAGCGATGCCCGCGCAGATCGCAAAGACCGCCAGGGTGCGCGCGATCCAGCGCAGTCGCGGCCCTATTCCAATCGCGTGCAAGGCGCCGAGCAACACCGACCAGAAGGCCAGGGTCCAGAGGCTTAGACCGGGCAGCCCAAAGCCCAGCACGGGGTAGGCGAAGGCCAAGGAGAGCAAGGCCAAGCCAAGCATGGCATAGCGCCCACGCCAGAACCGGCTGGCAACCGCGCGCAACTGGTGAAGTTCCATGAGGGGTCGAGGGACTGCGCTGCGCCACAGGTGAAAGGCACCCTCTGGGGCAGACATACGGAAGAGGAACCCTGAGCTTACCCAGAAGCTCCCCGTGAACCACCGCCCTCAGCATCTCCGGTTAGGATTCCCCCACGCCGATTGATCCCGCAGGGTCACGATCGCCTCCGAAACCAAGCCACGCCCATGCCTAGCCTGCTATTCCGCTCCATCGCTTGCCTCGCCCTCGTCCTGACCGCTCAAGCGAGTCAACAACCCGCCGAGGGCAAGCCCGCGGCGGCTGCTGAGCAAGCACCCGCCGCCGCGGATGACGCCGCCGTTGAAGAGGAATTAGACGACGTCTGGGACGTACAAACATTCCGCGGCAGCTCCCACGAAGCCGCGATCGACACTACCAGCGGCACCTGGATGAGCGTCGACATAAGCCCCGACGGCAAGCAACTGGTCTTCGACCTCCTGGGCGACATCTATACGCTGCCCATCGAAGGCGGCGAAGCGACGTCCATCGCCAGCGGCATCGCCTGGCAAATCCAACCGCGCTTCAGCCCCGACGGCACGCACATCGCCTACTGCAGCGACGAAGGCGGCGGCGACAACCTGTGGATCGCAGGCATCGATGGCTCGGACGCGAAAGCCGTCACGAAGGAGTCCTTCCGCCTGCTCAACTCCCCCGCCTGGAGCCCCGACGGTCGCTTCCTCGTGGCGCGCAAGCACTTCACCGAGCGCCGCTCCCTGGGCGCCGGCGAACTCTGGCTCTACCACGTAGCAGCTGGCTTGGCCGAGACCGCCCAAGCCGGTCTGCAACTCACCAAGCGCGCCAACGAACAGTTGGACCTGGGCGAGCCCGCCTACTCCCCCGACGGCCGCTACATCTACTTCAGCTACGACGCCTCCGGCGGCAGCACCTTCGAATACAGCAAGGACTCCACCGCCGGCATCTACGCCATCGATCGCATCGAGCTCGAGACCGGCAAGCGCACGCGTGTAGTTTCCGGCCCCGGCGGCGCCTGCCGCCCGGCGCCCTCCCCCGACGGCAAGTCTCTGGCCTTCGTGCGCCGCGTCAACAATAAGTCCACGCTCTTCGTCATGGACCTGCGCTCCGGTATGCCGCGCGCCGTCTACGGCGGACTCGAGCGCGATATGCAAGAGACCTGGGCCCTACACGGCGTCTACCCGGGTTTGGCCTGGACTCCGGACTCGAAAGAGATGGTGCTCTGGGCCGCCGGCGAGCTGCGTCGCATCGACATGGCGAGCGGCGAAGCCACAGGCATCCCCTTCCACGTAAGCGACACGCGCACCGTGCAGGACGCCCTGCGCTTCCCGGTGGCCGTCGCCCCCGAGAGCTTCCCGGTCAAGGCCCTGCGTCAGCTCAAGGTCTCCCCCGCCGGCGACCGCGTGGTCTACCAAGCCCTCGGGCATCTCTGGATCCGAAATCTGCCCGACGGCACGCCCAAGCGCCTGACCACCCAGACCGAGCACTTCGAGTTCTACCCCGCCTTCAGCCGCGACGGCGCGCAGATCGTCTACACCACCTTCGATGACGTGGAGCTCGGTTCCGTACGCGTCGCCTCCGCCAGCGGCGGCGAAGGCACAGCACTCACCAGCGAGCCGGGTCA
>JBLIOL010000407.1:0-3920 GCA_047639615.1 Planctomycetota bacterium
GGGCCCCCCGCACCCCTCGGTCGGTTTTGGAGCGGGCTAGGAACCTAGCACTGGCTGAAGCCGCAGGAGATGCACTTCACGCAGCCTTCCTGGAAGGCCAGGTTCTCGGAGCAGGTGGGGCACTTCAGTTTGTAGGAGCGCACGTTGCGAGGGGCAACGGAGGACGCAGCTTTGGGTGCCGGAGCGACTGCCGGAGCGACTGCCTCAGCGGGCTCGGCGTCGGGGGAGACGCGGCCCAGCAGCAAGGCTTCGAGGCCGTTGCGGTTCTTGGCTTCCAGGTAACGGGTGAGCGCCGTGGCCAGGCCGTCGGCCAGGGACATGATGCGTCCGTCCTTGGTGGGAACCGAGAGCGACGAACCGATGCCACTGAACTGCTTGATGGCCATATTCAGGCTGCCGTCCGCGCGCAACCAGAGGCTGAGCATGCGGCAGATGGCTTCCAGGTCGGAGTTGGCTACGTCGCCGCCCTTGCCGAGCTGAGCGAAGACCTCGCGCTCGCGGCCGCTGTGCGGATCCACGGAGACCTTCACGTGCATGTTGCCGAAGGGCGTCATCTGGCGGATGCGCAGACAGCTCATGATCTCGGGCAGCTTGCGCGGGGAGAGCACGCTGTCGCCGTTCTCCGGCGTCATGCGCAGACCGTCTTTCCGGACGGCCGGTGCCTGCTCGGGCTCGCTCTCGTCTGACTTCTTGGCCAGCGCCATGGGCTGCATCTCGCGGCAGCCATCGCGGTAGACCGTAACGCCTTTCACACCTAGATCGATGGCGCGCTCGTAGATGGCGCGCACATCGTCCACGGTTGCGTCGTGGGCGAAGTTGATCGTCTTGGAGATCGAAGCATCACAGTTCTTCTGGAAAGCCGCCTGCATACGCATGTGCCACTCGGGCTCGATGTCGTGAGCGGTCACGAAGACCTCGCGGTCGCTCTCCGGCACCTCATCCATGTGCGCCAAGCTGCCCTCTTCGACGATGCGGTCGAGCAGCTCGTCCGAGTGGTAGCCGGCATCCTTGGCCGCCTTCTCGAAGACGTAGTTGACCTCGCGCATGACCGTGGGCTTGCCCTCGGTGTCCTTCATGACCTGTCGATTGAAGGCCAAGCTGAACATGGGTTCGATGCCACCGGAGCAGTCCGCCAGGATCGAAATCGTGCCCGTAGGCGCCACGGTGGTGGTGTAGGAATTGCGCATCCTGCGACCGCGCTCCTCCCACTTGGAACCTTCCCAGGCCGGGAACACGCCGCGTTCCTCCGCCAGGATCTCAGAGGCCAAGTGCGACTCTTCCTTAAGCACACGCATGATCTCCTCGCCGAAGGCGCAGCCTTGCTCGGAGTTGTAGCTAACGCCCAACTTGTAGAGCGCGTCCGCAAAGCCCATCACGCCCAGACCCAAGCGCCTAGTCGAGCGCGTCATGCTCTCGATCTGCGGCAGGGGGAACTTGTTGACCTCGATCACGTCGTCGAGGAAACGCGTGGTGGTGTGAATGATCGACTTGAAGACCTCCCACTCGAAGGTCGCTTCCGAGCCTTCGCCCTCGACCAGCAGACCCAGGTTGATCGAACCCAGGTTGCAGGAGTCGTAGGCGTGCAGGGGCTGCTCGCCGCAGGGGTTGGTGGCCTCGATCTCACCCATGTTGGGGATCGGGTTGAGCGCGTTGATGCGGTCGATAAAGATCACACCCGGCTCGCCGTTCTCGTGAGCGTGCTCGATGATCAGGTCCCAGATCTGGCTGACGGTCCAAGCCTCGCCGTCCTCGTGCAGCAGAGTCTTCCACTCTTTCGAGCGCGGGTTCTGCACCTGGTGGTGCGTGTCCGGCGCCGAGCGCAACTCCTCCACGAAGCGATCCGTGATCGCGATGGAGATGTTGTAGTTGGTGAGCTGACTGCGGTCGTCCTTGACCTTGATGAAGCCGATCACATCCGGGTGATCCACGCGCAACATGCCCATGTTGGCGCCGCGTCGGAAGGCACCCTGCTGGATGGCCTCGGTGGCCTTCGAGAAGACCTGGATGAAGGAAAGAGGGCCCTCAGTGGTGCCCCCAGAGCTCTGCACGATGTCCCCGGAGGGACGCAGACGGCTGAAGCTGAAGCCCGTACCCCCACCAGCCTTCTGGATCATGGCCGTGGCCTTGACCGAATCGAAGATGCCCTCGATGGAGTCCTCCACCGGCAGCACGAAGCACGCGGAGAGCATGCCCATCTCGCGCCCAGCGTTCATCAGGCACGGGCTGTTCGGCATGAACAGGCGCGTGGCCATGAGCGAGTAGAAGTCGCGCGCCACGGTCAGAGCGTGGCCGTAGTCATCGTCCGCGAAGGCCAGCTCGCCACGGGCCACGTGGGTTGCCACGCGCCAGAACAGCTGCCGGGGGGTCTCGATGACCTCACCCGATTCCCCGTCGCGCCTCAAATACCGCCTGCCAAGCACCACGAGCGCGTTCTCGGTTAGATCCGGATCACCCAAATCCGCCGGCGGATCGACGAAGCTGAGCTGCTTGGCAGCATCAGTCACCGGGTTGCGGGCGGGGTCGGTCATGGTGGACGGACTCGAGGCAGATTGGGCGGTGTGCGCTTCGTTCACGGACAGGGGCTCCGGTTGATTGTGTTGCGGCGACTGGGCTGAGGGATGATCCATGATTGCCCCCCCTCGGCGCAAGCTTCACTCGCCGCACCCGATGGGGAACTATCCGTCTAGGCCATGGGGCCCAGGCCTACGAACCGATGCAAATCAGCTCTTCTTCGGTACGCACGTACAGGCAGCCGTTAGCGGCCACCACACTGGCCCGAACCTGGTCGTCATCCGGGTTTCCCAGGAGCGACTCCAACAGGATTTTTCCGCTCTGTGCGTCGACCGCAACAAGCAAGCCAACGTGATTCAGCAGCCAGATGCGCCCGTCGGCCCCAGTGGGTGAGGCGCGCCAAAGGTCGCGTCCGGGAAGCTCCGTGGTCCAAGCCACTTTTCCCGTCTTCGGATCCACCCGCGACAGGGACTCGCGCACATCGGACAGCACGTAAAACGCGCCCCCGTAGAACAGTGGCGTGGGCACATCACTCGAGACCGGATTAGCCCGCCCCTCGCTCTGCCAAACCACCGCATCGGCCTCCAACGTGCCGCTACCCCCCAAAGCGACCGCATACACCGGAGCGCGCTTGGGAGCACAGACCAGCGCCACGCCGCCCCCCACAACCACGGAAGGCACCACGCGCCACCATTGCTCCCTATGCCCCTCATTCCAAGTCCCCCAACGCCAAAGCTCCTCACCGGTGTCCGGCGCATGGCCCGTAATCACGTCCCCGCCCACCACCAGCAGCTCCTCGCGCCCCTCTGCGCCGGTATAGGGAATTGCAGTTGCGTAGGATTCGAGCGACTCCATGCGCGCCGCCGAAGGCCGCAGGACCCTGTAAGCCGGCTCGCCCGTGTCCGCGTCCAGGCCCAGCAAGAAGGACTCCGCCCCGCTCTTGCCCAGTCCACCAACCGGCGAATTGCGCTGCAGAATCGGCAGCACCACACGCCCGCCCACCAGGGTCGGGCTGGCACTGAAGGTCCACTGGAAGCAGAAGTCCCCGTGGTCCTGCTGCAGGTTGCGGCGCCAGAGCTCTTGGCCCTCGAGGTCGAAGGTCACCAGGTCCCCGTTGCCGAAGAAGAACACCACCCGCTCACCATCGCAGGCGGCCGAGGGCGAGGCGTAGTTGCTGCGCGTGCCGAGGCTCGTAAGCGCGCCCTTGCCGCCCGGCTTGTAGCCACTGCCCACCGCTTCCATCCAGCGTTCCTCGCCCGTGCCCGCGTCCAAGCACATGGCCACGAGCGCATCCAATTCCGGATCCACCGCGGTCAGAAACAAACGCTCCCCCACGATCACCGGTGTGCTCGCACCCGTACCGGGCAAGCTCACGCGCCAGCGAATACCCTCTTCCCCGTCGATCACCT
>JBLIOL010000408.1:0-3900 GCA_047639615.1 Planctomycetota bacterium
TCCATGCTCGACGTGGCCTTGGCCCACCACCTGCTCAAGGCAGTAGAGAAGGGCACGCGCCTCGTACTCGTCGGCGACCCCGATCAGCTGCCCTCCGTGGGCGCCGGCAACGTGCTCGCCGATCTACTGCAGAGTGCCTGCGTGCCCACCGCGCGCCTGACCACCATCTTCCGCCAGGACGGCGCGAGCCTGATCGTCGCCAACGCGCACCGCATTCTCGAGGGCGACGACCTGGTCTACCCCGAGCGCGGCGACCGCGACTCGGATTTCTATCTCTTCCCCCAGGAGGATGCCGCCCAAGGGCTGGACCTGTTGGTGGACGTGATCACCAAGCGCATCCCAGAGAACTTCGGCTTCGACTGGGTGCGCGACGTGCAGGTGATCGCGCCCATGTACAAGGGCGACCTCGGCGTGGACTCGATCAACGATGCCCTGCGCGAGGCCCACGGCATCGGCGGGCGCGAGGTCGTGCGCGGCAGCTCGCGCTGGCGCATGGGCGACCGCGTGATCCACACGCGCAACGACTACGAGAAGAAGGTCTTCAACGGTGATATGGGCCATATCACCCAGATCAGCGGCGATGGCCTGGTGACCGTGGCCTACCCGGAACAGGACGTGGTCTACGAGGGTTCCGAGCTCTCCGACCTGCGCCCGGCCTTCGCCATCACCGTGCACCGCAGCCAAGGCGGCGAGTTCCCGGTGGTCGTGATTCCCCTGGCGACCGCGCACCGCGTCATGCTGCAGCGCAACCTCTTGTACACGGCGGTCACGCGCGCGAAGAAGCTCGTGGTGCTGGTGGGATCCCGCCGCGCCCTGCGTTGGGCCATCGATAACCAGCGCCAAAACCTGCGCGCGAGCCTGCTTTCGGAACGCATTGTCGCAGCCGCGCCTGCGGGCTCGAACGGAGGCACGGCTTAGCCTGCATTATTCGTGAAGGCGCACTCCAGAGTTTGCAAGTCGCTCCCTAGTGAGGCTTTGAAGGAAGGGTCTTTCGCTTCATCGGCTCCGTCATCGGAGGCGGCCCAGTAGGGCCTCCGAAGACGCCGAATCCTTCAAAGTGTCGCTGGGACGCGAGAGGGTGGCGAAGCGGCCCGTTTGCGAAGTCTGGGGTGTGCCTCCATGAATAGTGCAGGCTATATAGACCCCGAGGCCCCGCGAGCAACAAGCCCGCGCGACCCCTGGGTTGCGTCAGTTCAGGAACGAGCCCTCGGTGCTTCCCCACCAGAAGTGGTTCGGCGTTGCTCGTCCCGCTAGACCTTGTAGAAACGCAAAAGGCCAGAAACAAGGGCTTACCCCGGGAATTCGGCTGATTCGAGCAGCCATCGAAACGAACGAGATCGCGCAAGATCGATATCCTTGACAGGGATGAGCTCCTTCCTACACCGGATCCTTTCCGCACTCGCGCTAGTCGCATCAGCTTCTGGCCAACTTCCCACCGGATTCCATGACCTGCCGCCCCTAGCGCAAGCGGACCCTTCCGCTGCAACTCAGGACTGGCTGCTACGGGGCGCCCCCTACCGCGCCGGCGCCTATCGTTCGGGCCAGGACCTGGTGCTTGATAACGGTCTATTGCGGCGCACCTTACACCTAGTACCCAGCCCAACCGGGTGCGGCATCGGCACCGTGGGTCTAGAGGACTTGACCCAGGACAAGGCGCTCTTGCGCGCCGTCAGACCGGAAGCACTAGTCACGGTAAACGGCCAAGAATGGCCCGTAGGAGGCCTAATTGGCCAAAGGGACCATGCCTACCTGGATCCCAGCTGGGTGCAGGAGCTGCGTCCAAGCAGCGACTCCTTGCAGCTCAAAGCCCTGCATACGGGCCCCATCGAAGCGCGTATGGAGTGGGCTCGCGTGCGCCATGCCGCCCCCGATGCAGCCTGGCCGCCGCCCGGTCTGCACCTGACTCTGGTCTTCGAATGCCCCGCGCCGAAGTTTGAAGTACGCGTGCACTACGCCCTCTACGACGGGCTACCGGCCTACTCCAAATGGATCGACGTGGAGAATAAGGGCGTCGAACCCATCAACTTGGATCGCTTCAGCTCCGAGATCCTAGCCGCTGTCGAACACTCCTCCTGGGTGGAATCCCGCGGCGTAGCCCAACCCCATCCGGACCTACACGTGGAGACGGACTACGCCTTCGGAGGCATGACCGCCGCCAATTCGAACCGTTTGGCCGTCCATTGGCGCGAGGACCCGGACTACCAAACCCAGGTCAACTACCAGCGCAGCACCCCGTGCCTGCTGGAGGTAAGCCCAACCCTCGGCCCCGACCAGACCATCGAACCCGGCGGCACCTGGAGCAGCTTTCGCACCTTCGTGATACCGCTCTCCGGCGACCGCGAGCGCCGCGGCCTAGCCCAACGCCGGCTCACGCGCGCCATAGCGCCCTGGGTCACCGAGAACCCGCTCATGATGCACGTGCGCTGGTCGGACGACGATTCCGTACGCGGGGCCATCGATCAATGCGCCGAGGTCGGCTTCGAGATGGTCATCCTGACCTTCGGGTCGGGCTTCAACATCGAGGACGAGAGCGAGGCCAACCTGACCCGCATGCGCGCGCTCTCCGACTACGCCCACTCCAAGGGCATCGAGCTCGGCGGCTACTCGCTGCTCTCCAGCCGGCGCGTCAAACCGGACTCCGACAACTGCGTGAACCCCGAGACCGGCGAGCCCGGCGGCAACATCCACGGCTTCTGCCCCGCCCTCGCCTCCGATTGGGGCCAGGAGTACTTCCGCAAGCTCTACGCCTTCTACGAGACCAGCGGCTTCGACCTGCTAGAGCACGACGGCTCCTGGCCCGGCGATCCCGACGCCTCCGCGCGCCCGCCGCTCCAAAAAGGCCTGCAAGATTCGCGCTGGGTCCAGTGGCGCATCATCACCGACTTCTACAGCTGGTGTCGCGGCAAGGGCATCTACCTCAACATTCCGGACTACTACTACCTCTCTGGAGCGAACAAGTGCGCCATGGGCTACCGCGAGACCAACTGGTCCCTACCGCGCGCCCAACAGCTGATCCACGCGCGCCAGAACATGTACGACGGCACCTGGCAGAAGACGCCGTCCATGGGTTGGATGTTCGTGCCCCTGTCCGAGTACCACGGTGGCGGTGAAGCAGCCACTGTCGAGCCCCTCGATGAGCACCTTGAGCACTACGCCGCCATGCTCTCCAGCCACCTAGCCCTAGGCATTCAAGCCTGCTACCGCGGCCCGCGCCTCTTCGACACCCCGCGCACCAAAGCCAAGGTCAAGCAGCTCGTCCAGTGGTTCAAGCAGCATCGCCGCATCCTCGAGTCCGACCTAATCCACGGCCGCCGCGCCGACGGCAACCGCCTGGACTGGATGCTCCACGTAGACCCCACCGGCGAAACCAAGGGCATGCTAGTGGTCTTCAACCCCACCACCTCCGCCCTCACCAAGACCCTCCACGTAGACCTCTACTACACCGGCCTGACGACCCAGGTGGAGATCGCCAAACCCGAAGGCGATCGCCAAACCACGGCCCTACGCGCAGGCCGGTACCTGGATCTTAAAGTTGTCGTACCGCCAGCATCCGCTCGGTACTACTTCCTGCGCTAAGGCCATGGAGCCAGGACGGCGCTTGCCACGAGCAATGACGAACCAACCATACTGAGCCGCACCAATCGCCGCCGTTTTCACCCTCTCGACCATACCGTGCACATACGGAGTATCGTTCGCCCCTGCGTATAGTTTGGGTCTCGTTTGAGGTGGGAAAACGGCGGCGATTGGTGCGGCTCAGTATGGTTGGTTGGAACTGTCCGTTTGTCCCCGATGTCGCCTCCCCGACTGACTTTCATGACTCGAGCAATCAACCGTCGCCTGCTTGCCGCGATCACACTCGGCTGCCTGGCCTGCTCTGCGCAAGGCGCTACCTCCAATGCG
>JBLIOL010000409.1:0-3869 GCA_047639615.1 Planctomycetota bacterium
AAGAACGGAAACGGGACAGCTATCAGCCGTTCGCTTCTTCGCACTTCTTGAGCAGGTCCATGGGCTGGCGAGCTCCGCCAACGCCGGCGGACTCGGCCCACTTGACCATGCCGTCCTTGCCGATCAGCACGGTGGCGCGGTCGGTGATGCCCGGCCCGTCGAGCCAGAGGCCGTAGGAGTCGGCGACTCCACCCTTGGGGTTGAAGTCGGCGAGCAGCGGGAAGGTGATCCCCCCGAAGCTCTCGGACCATGCCTTGTGGCAGAACTTGCTATCGACGCTGATACCCAAAACTTGGGTATCGCAGGCTTCGAACTTCTCTTTGAGAGACTCGAGGCCCGGGATTTCGATGCTTCAGGTAGGTGTGAAATCGAGCGGGTAGAAGACGAGCAGGACGTTCTTCGAGCCCTTGAAGCTGGACAACGAGACCTTATCGGTCAGGTGGCCGTCGAGCTCGAAGCCGGGAGCTTCGGTGCCGTTTGCGATCATTGGTAATCGGGGGGTGGAGGGTGCCACGACCGGCGGATGCAGGCCTTGGAGCCGCGCAGGCTAGCAAGCAGGCGGCCCCCCGGCCACGCTGATCTAGCAGGCTGCCTGATAACGACGGCTTATGGATACCGTGGATACCGTGGATACCGTGCGGCGCACGATTCTTCGGGCTGAGGTGAGCCAAATGGCAGATTCAACCGTAGGTCAGCCCGAAGAATCGTGCGCGGCACGGTATTCCAGCAGGCCCTCGAGGGCCGTCCGCAGCTTGGCGTGCAGCTCGGCCTCGGCTCCACCAGCGTCCGCCACGGGAGCGGATCCAAAGTCGTAGGCCTCGAAGGGGCCCTGCATGCGCAACTCCGGATCCTCCTCGGCAAAGCGCGGGATCGCGTGGCCATGCAGCTCAGGAACCTGGTTGCAGAGTACCAAGTAATTGATGCGCTCGGCCCCGGTTGCCTCGAGCACGGCGTCGCCCAATAGCACCAGGTCGGAGAAGAACTGCTCGCGCTGGGCGTGGCTCAATTCGTTGGGCGAGGCCACCACCGGATCCGGGAGAAGCATGCAGCAACCGCGCACGGCGTCCGGCTGGTACTTACCCAGGACCGCGTAGCCCGAAGGCATGCGCAGCAGTAGCTCGGGATCCTCGCCGCGAAGGATGCGGGCGAGGCGATTGGAAATGGCTCCGGTGGGTGTGCTCATGTTGATCGGGGGTCCTTCGGCCTGCGAAGGCCGCCGATCTTACCTGCGCACGGGCGGAATGCGGCGGTGCTCGCTAGGCCCGACCCGCACCGTTCCCAGGTCGAGCTCGGTGGACCCTTCCCCCTCCTCACCCTCGATGGTCAAGAACACGCGGTAGTCCCCCGGCACAAGCGCGACCGCCATGGGCTCGCCGTCCTTGCGCATGGGTACCTGTCCCTCGAAGGCCAAGTAGTCAGGGCCCTGCTCGGGTTCCGCCCGCACGGTCCACGCCTCGCCCTCTTCGGAGGCCGGCAGCATCAACCACCCGACAGGACCCATGGAGATCGGTCCAAGATCAACCGGCAAGCCCTTGAGCACATCCACACGCACATCATCCGAGCGCACCGCCCCGGCCGTGGCCAACTCCAAGATCCAAGCGCCTTCCGGCAGCATGACGGACGCTTCCTCACCCACGTGCCCACCGATGTAACGCTGCCGACCACGGCCCCCCTGCGCATCCCACACGAGCAACTCCGCCGCGCAGGGCGCTCCCGGAGCATCGTCCAAAGGCCGCCAGGTCACCTTCGTCAGCTGCCCCTTCTCCAGAGGCACTCGCCAGCCGTCGACACCAGCAGTCGCCGCCACCTCGTGGTGCATGAGCTTGCCATCGTCGAGCAGGCTGATGTCCACGGCCATGCTGTTCGCAGGACAGTGCGGGAGTAGGAAGTAACCATCCTTCACGGTAGTCGTCACGCCAACCCAAAGCCCGCCCTTGCTGTAGACGCTGGCCTCCACCATGAACTGGGGATCCTCGGGCTCGCCTTCAGCAGACGGACCTTCCTTCGGCAACGCCACCTGCCCGGTCAAGCACAGGCCCGTGTCCACAAAACCGTTCCAAGCAACGACCGCGCCTTCGGCCACATGCACGCGCTCGCCTGACTTGCCTGCGGTGCTCGATCCCACCTGGAAACTGTAGTCCCCCTCGGAGAGATCCATGCTAAAGCGCCCCTCACTGTCCGTGTAGGCAACCTTCTCCGTGCTGATAAATTTCAGCGAACCAACCTCTTGTCCAGGCGCGATGTGTCGATTCGCAAGCACGCGCACATGGGCCACCGGTAGGCCCGCCGCATCCTGAACAATGCCCTCCACGGTGCCGGTCGAGCTAACGGTGCTAGAGATCCCGCTGGACACGAGCATCGGTGAGATATTGATCAACCGACCAGCGATCGACTGCTCTATACGATGCCGGCCGGCGGCCCAAGAATCGTGGGCCGAAAAGCGAATCGGATCCCCCTCTTTACCGAGCTCCGCATGGGGATGAATCGGTCCGCGTCTGCGCGGGCTATCCGCCGACTCCTCAAGGACGTTCGCCACGTCGAAGGACAGAGTAGAGGAGCTCAAGAAGACATTCGAAGTCTGTCCGGTAAAGCCGCTCCGCACGATGCGGAACTCCGAGAAGGATCCCTGGGATACGCGCGGAAGCAAGTCCGGGTGCACCGACATGATCAGCTCGCGGGTCTGACCTGCACCGATGCGCATGCGACGTAAACCGCCGATCCAAGAGCCGCGTGCTTTGACACCGACGACAATATCGATGCTGCCCTCCTGCTCCCAAGTGAGTCGGAATTCCCCGTCCTTGTTGGTGCTACCCACCTGATTCAAGGGCAGCCCTTTGGGCGCGGCGAAAACAGTCACGCCCTCAGCCGGTGCGCCGTACAGGTCGGAGATATCGAAGAGGAAGCTGGCCACACTCTGCGGGTCGGCAACCGCCACCAGCTCGTCCGCGACGGTCGGCTGAGCTGCCGCCACCGTGCGCTCCGCGGTGGTTTCGGGAGCGGCCACGTCCGCCACGGGAACGTCCTCTTGGACATCCTCTGCACTCAGCGGCGCAAGCTCGGGTTCAACCCAACTCGCGCCTCCCATACGGACGAGGCCGATGACAAGTGCGCCTACACAGGCGATGGCAACGATGGACTTGAGGGATGTGGACACGGCCAAGACTCCTGCAGCGAGAGACGGTAGACCAGCCGTAGAGGCCGGCACTGGATTCGTATGCGTTGGAGTCACCGGCGGCGCCGGAAGGGGCATCAAGGTCAGCGGCATAAGCGCGCCGATCCAGCGCTTGCGATCGCCCCCATGGGCGCGATCCAAGCGTTGGCGCAGGGCCTCATGAGCAGCCGCCAGGCGTGCCTTGATGGTGGTCAAGCCGACCTGCTCCCGCGCAGCCAAAGCGCGCAGCTCGAGGCCTTCAAAATGCCGTCCGATCAGCACCCGCCGTTGATCCGCATCCAGATCCCCAAGCGCGCTGGCCATCTCCCCCAGTACGAGCGAGAGGTCCATGTCCGCGTCCACTTGCTCGACCCGCGCCACCTGCTCTTCGCGGCGCGTACGCCGGCGCTCACTGCGCCGGCCCTTGGCCGCCAAGCGGTGCGTAACGCGCGCCAACCAGCCGCGCGGCGAGACCCATTCCAAGGGCGGCCGCACGAGTGCTTCGGTCCAAGTGGACTGGGCCAGATCGTCCGCATCCGCTTCACAACGGGTCAACTGACTAGCCAGTCGGCGCACAAAGGCGCCGTGGCGGTCGAGCAGATCATTGGTGCGGGGATTGGGCTTCAAGGTGACTCCATCTCACCAAGGCCCACCGATGCATGGGACCGTCGGACCTGTTTCCTACAAATTTGAAGCGCTGTCAGCGCCAGACCGGTTC
>JBLIOL010000410.1:0-3846 GCA_047639615.1 Planctomycetota bacterium
AGTCGCTGGCCTTCGTGCTCTCCGTCCGCGAGCTGGAAGTTCAACCAATTGGCCATGTCCAGCACGTTGGAGTTGATCGATCCGGCCGGGCCGATGGAGTAGAGGTCGAGCATGTTCTTGTGGTCGAAGCTCTCGCTGTCTTCGTTCCACTCGTAGCCAAGGGCCAGGCGCGCGTCTTTTTGGGCTTCGCTCACCGAGAGGGTGGTGGCGTCCATGTCCAGTGCGACCAGTAGGCGTTGCTTGATCAGGTCATCCCAGGAGGCACCACCGGCTACGCCGCTAGCGGTTCCGGCGGCCAGGTACATGACGTTGTTGTAGAGGAACTTCTTACGGAAGCCGGCCCAGGGCTCGGCATGCACCGCGGTCCTCAAGATGTTCTCGCGGGCCACTTCGCCCGTGCCCCAGAGCATGGACATGCGGGTGAAGCCGGTGCGGTGGCAGAGCATGTCGCGCAGGGTGACGCTCGATCCATCCAGGCCTTCCTCGGCATCGATGGGTAGGTCGAAGTAGGGCAGGTACTTGGTCACCGGGTCGTCGAAGTCCAGCTTGCCATCGTCCTGCAGCATGCCGATCAGAGTTGAGCTGAAAGCCTTGGTACTCGAGCCGATGGCGAAGATCGTCTCGGGCTTGACCGGCAGGCCTTGTTCCACGTCCGCCAGGCCGAAGCCCTTGGCGAAGACGATCTCGCCGTCCTTGACCACCGCGAGGGCGATGCCCGGGATGTGGTTGGAGATGCGCTCCTCTTCCATGCGCTCGGCCAGGGTGGCGAGGCGCTCTTCGAAGGTGGGATCTTGGGCCAGGGCCGCGGGGGCCGTGAGCGGGGCCGGCGCTAGTAGGGCCGGCAGGAGGAGGGCGCTTAGGATGGATAGCATGCTGGTGTCGTAGGGTGTTCGGTGGCTCTCAGCGGTCGCTGGAGAGGTAGCTCTGGGCTTCGTCCATGAGCTCGAGGGTGGCCTCGTTCGCGGAGGTGAGGTCGAGGGCGTCCAAGGTGGCGAGCGGGTTATCGTTCTCGCTCATTCGATGTGCGAGCACGGCGTCGAGGATCGCCACTTGCAGGCGATAGTCGTGGCCGTCGGGGTAGACGGCGAGCAGGGCGCGTGCTTCGATCAGCTCGATCTCGGCAGGTTCTTCAGCGCTGGCCACGTCCCAGACCATGGAGCCAAAGCGCCTGATGACGTCTGTGAAGTCTTCGTCCCCGTCCTGGCTCTGGGCGAGGATCAAGAGGTAGCGGGCCGACTCCAAGGCCCAAGCCAGGCGGCCATTGCTGCGGAAGCGCCGTGAGGAGACGAAGTAGTTCTCCGCCATGTTGGGGGATTCACCACCCAGCAAGTCCCTGGCGACGTTGATGTAGCGGTGTAGGTAGGTGTCGCCTAGTTCGAGGGTCGCTTCATCCGTGCGGTGGCGCACGACTTGGAATAAGCGGTCCAAGGCAGCCAGGGTGTAGACCCCAGGCTTCTGCTGCATGCCGTCGAAATGGGCCAAGGCTTCCTGCAGGATGGGGAGGGCTAGATCGTCCTTTTCGGCTTGGTGCAAGTATGAACCGTGGCCCAGCTTGGTGATGCCTGGCACCAGATGTCCCGCGGGGAACGAGCGCTCGGCGGCGCTAACCAGCTCTGCATAGATGGGGGCCAGGTCGTCCGTTTCTGGCGAGAGCAGGCTGATTCGCAGTAACTCTTCGAGGGAAGTGAATTCCTCGAAGTGCCGCGGGGTCTTGCTCCTGCGCAGGATCGCCAGCAGCTCGTGGGTGAGCTCTAAGGCCTCGGCGTGCGCGCCGCGTTCGCTGAGTAGGCTGGCCAGCTCGCGTCGGGCTTCGCAGTTGGAGGGGTGTGCTTGCGTTTGGTCCAGGGACTCGATGCGCAGGGAGTCGCGCAGGCTGACCTCGGCTACATCCACGACGCCGTTCAAGCGCTGGATCGTGCCCAATTGGGTGAGGGTTTGACCCACGCGTTGGTGATCGGGGCCGAAGACGCCGCGGTAGATGTCGAGCGCCTCCTCGTAGAGCTCCTGGGCGGCGGCCGGCTGACCGGCGCTGCGCAGCTGGCCGCCCATGGCGCACAGGGTGGCGGCCACGGTGGCGTGCTCGTCTCCGAAGACCTCGCGCACGGTGTCCAGTAGCTCGGCGATCTCGCCCTGGTCGAGGCGGCCTTCTCCGCCGATGGCGAGGACGCTGGTCAAGGTCTGGCTGATCTTGTTGGAGCGTTCAGCTTGTTGCTTGGCAGCGAAGTAGCCGCTGAGGGCTACGCCCAAACCGAGCATGATGCAGAAGCTTGCCACAAGGGCTGCGTAGACCAGGTTGCGGTTGCGGCGCAGCAGCTTGCTGGCCCGATACAGAGTGCTCGGGGGGCCGGCCAAGACCGGTTCGTGGCGCAGGTGCCGGCCGACGTCCTCAGCCAAGGCCGAGGCCGAGTCATAGCGCCGGGTGCGGTCCTTGGAAATGGCCTTCATTACGATCCAATCCAAGTCGCCGCGCAGCAGCTTGAGCAGGGTGCCCGGCTCGCAGTGGCGGCTACGCGCCAGTGCCTCGAGCGTCGCGCCGGTCTTGTTCAGACGCGTGGACGGCGTTTGCGGTTCGTCCTCGCGGATCATGCGCGTCATCTCGGCGTACTCGGCCGTGCGCAGGGTCTTGGCGTCGAAGGGGGTCGACCCAACCAGCAGCTGGTAGAAGAGCACGCCCAGGGAGTAGATGTCCGTGCGCGTGTCCACGTCCAGGCCGCTCATCTCGGCCTGCTCCGGGCTCATGTACTCGGGCGTGCCGATGAACTGGCGGAACTCGGTGAAGAGCGTCTTCTCCGTGAGCCGTTGGTTGGTGGCCTTGGCCACGCCGAAGTCGATGATCTTGACCACGGGCTTGCCATCGTGCGATGTGACCAGCACGTTGCCCGGCTTGATGTCGCGGTGGATGATGCCCTTTTGGTGCGCGTGCTGCACCGCGTGGCAGGTGTCGATGAAGAGCAGCATGCGCTCGCGCGTGGAGAGCTGATGCTTGTCGCAGTACTCGCTGATCGCGACGCCGCGCACGAGCTCCATCACGAAGAAGGGCCGGCCGCTATCCGTGGCCCCCGCGTCGAGCACGCGCGCGATGTTCGGGTGATCCATCAAGGCCAGGGCCTGGCGCTCGGCCTCGAAGCGCGCGATGACCTGCTTGGTATCCATGCCCAGCTTGATGATCTTGAGCGCCACCATGCGCCGCATGGGTTTTTCCTGCTCGGCCATGTAGACCACGCCCATGCCGCCCTCGCCGATCTCCTGCAGCAGCTTGTAGGGACCGATGCGATCGCCTGGACCTGCGCCCAGGGATTCGGCGGGCTTGACCAGGGGCTCCTCGAGGAAGCTCGCCGCCGCCTGATGGGCCAGCAGCAGAGCATCCGCCCGGCCGCGCAGATCCGCGTCCGTGCCGCAGGCCTGCAACAGGTATTCCTCCCGCTCCGGCCCCTGGGGGCGTTCGAGGGCGGCGTGGAAGATCTCGTCGAGGGCGGGCCTGGAGTCGGAATGCATGGGGCGGGTTGCCATGGTCTGGAGTTCCCTGCGCCCCCGTAGCTAGGGACGCCTCATGCATTCTTCCGAATTCAGCCCTAGCAGGCCGTTAATAAACAGCGGCTCATCGCTCGGCCCCCACAAATCGTCTGACTGCGTTGTCAGAACCCCTAATAGTCACCACTATGGGGAGAACCTGCCGCCTTGCCAGGCGATCCGTGGAGACCAATCGAAGAGCCGCTGTCTATCAACGGCCTGCTAGTCGTCGCCCTTATGGATCTCGTGATGCAGGAAGGCCTTGGCAAAGGCCCAATCCCGGTCCGCCGTGGCGCGCGAGATATCGAGGGCCAGGGCGGCCTCCTCGATCTCCAT
>JBLIOL010000411.1:0-3739 GCA_047639615.1 Planctomycetota bacterium
CGCGCGTCGAGCTCGCGGGTCTGTTGGTGCAAACGGGTGGCGCGACTCGCAGCCTGCTCCGCCTTGGTGCGCAGCTCGTCCACGGAAGCCCCCATGACCTCCAACTCGCTGCGGTGATCCTCGAGCAAGGTCTCCAGGGCCGTGGCGCGCTCCGCCTCCTCAGCACCGGATGCTTCCCAGGAGGAGATGCGCATCCCGAGCTGTTCGCGACGCTCGGTGAGCGCGCGCAGCTCGCCCTGCATGCGGCCAGCCTCCGATGAGACCGTGTCCAGCTGGGCGACCACGGCCGAGCGCTCCTGCTCCGTGACCTCCACCTGCTCCTCGCACAGGCTGCGCTCCTCGCGCAGCTCTCCAAGCTCGCCGTCCAAACCCTCGATGGCCGGGACCAGCTCCACCAGGTCGCGCTCGCCGCGCAGTAAGCGGTGGCGCAGGAGCTCCGTGCGACCCTCGGTCCACTCGGCCTTGGCGCTCACATAGCGCTCGGCCTTGCCGGCTTGAATCTTCAGCGAACGCACGCGCGTACGCAGCTCGCCCATCACGTCGTCGAGCCGGGTGACGTCCTGCTCCACGCGCTTCAGGCGCAGCTCCGCTTCGTGGCGGCGCTGGCGGTAGCGACTGATACCAGCCGCCTCCTCGAAGATCGTGCGTCGCTGCTGAGGGTTGGCCGAGAGCACCGCGTCGATGCGGCCCTGCTCGAGCACCGAGTAGCCGCGACTGCCGAGCCCCGTGTCGAAGAGCATGTCGCGCACGTCCTTCAGACGCACGCGCTCCCCGTCGATCAGGTACTCGCCCTCGCCGCTCTTGTACAAGCGCCGGGTGATGGCTACCTCGGCTCCACGATCCGGAACCTCCTGGCCCTCGTTGTCGAGCACCATGGTGACCTCCGCCACGTTCATACCCGGACGGCTGACGGATCCCTTGAAGATCACGTCGGTCATGCCCGAGCCACGCATGGAGGTCGGGCGCGTCTCGCCCAGCACCCAACGCACGGCGTCCACCACGTTGCTCTTGCCGCAGCCGTTCGGCCCCACAATACCCGTAAGCGCACCGGTCCCGAACTCCATGATCGTGCGATCAGCGAAGGACTTGAAACCGAGCAGTTCGAGGCGTTTGAGTCGCATTCAGCCTGGGTTATTCATGAGGACGCTCTCCAGAGTTTGCAAGTCGTCCTCGGGTGGGGCTTTGGGAAATTTGTCACCGCAGGCGGCCCCGTAGGGCCTCCGAGGACGCCAAATATTCAGAAGTGCCGCCAGGGGGCGAAAGGGCGGCGAAGCCGCCCGTTTGCGAAGTCTGGTGAGCGTTCTCATGAATAATCCAGGCTTACTAGGAGCGGGGATCGAACAGGGGTGCTGCGCTAGGCGCGAGCGGGGGTGTGGGAGCTTGCCCCGTGGCAGGGCTGCGTTCCTCGAGACCGTGCATGAATTCTTGCCAGGCCTCCAGGTGAGGTTTGTTTCCTTGAGCGCTGCGGGATCGTTCGGCACCAAATCCACCGACCTCGGAGGCCAAGGGGAACAGGGCGCCTGCGGCAACACCACTCAAGAGACGCGCCAAGGTAGCGCCTACGGGGCCAGGACTGAAGCGATCCCCGAGTCCATATCCGCAGCGATAGGACGGATGCAGCTCCGACTCGGGCGCCGGCAGCCCCGTAAAGAGACGAGCCTGGGTCGCACGCGGTGCAGCTTGGTCCCGTTCAGCGAAGCGCGTACGCGCTCTCGAGCCAAATAGCGAGGAGAGGTGCGCCATGTGTCCGGCCTCCTCGGCGAAGCGCCGGGTGGCCTCGGCCAGGAAGCCCAATAGACGCGCTCCTGCGTCGCTACGGGGTTCTCCGTCACCGAGGATGCGCAGGGCTTCGGGTAGGCCGACTGGGGTGATCGCGAAGGTACGGCGCTCGCGCAGCAGCTCGCCACGGGCACCCCGGCGCTCGCTCTGGAAGCGCTCCAGGGAGCCGAAGGCCTCGACCGCTAAGCGCAGGGCGCTGGCGCACTCCTCGAAGAGCAAATCTTCGCGCCAGGGGCCGGCGCGCCGGGCCAGACGCGGCAGATTGATCGAAACAGCGCCGGCGCAGGCCAGGGCCACGCGCTCGCGGGGCCTGCGCTGGCAGCCGGGGGCCACCCAGCGCCGCTCGCGGCAGTTCCAAACCGGCACGACCACGCCGCGCGCCAAGAGGCGCTCCACCGTGGCCGCTAGGGAGGGCTCGGCCTCCAGGGCCGGCTCCAATTCACTGGCGCCCAGGAAGAGCCTCGGCACGGACAGACCAGCCGCGTCCAGCTCCGCCATGGCGGGCAAGAGACGCGTGAGCAAGGGTCCCGGCCGGCCACCAACGCCGGCGGGCACGGAAAGGTCCAGACGCCGGCCAGCCGCTGCGCCCATGGCGCCCAAGGCGACCAAGGCATCGTGCGGGTTGTGGTTGCGCACGCCGCGCCCAACCAGCAGTTGACCGTAATCCTCGAGCACCACCCCGATGGCGCTCTCGCGCAGCAGCGGGCCGAGCTCGTCGAGCACATCGAAAGCCGAGTGACTGGTGGGTTCGCCGCGCAGCAGAAGCTCCGCCGGGATGCTGCGCACCAGGGGTAGGTGCGGCGCCGCTAGATCCTCGACGAAGAGCGTCCCATCGCGGTGGCGTTCGGCCACTTCGCTGCTGAGCACATCCTCGAGCGCAAAGCGTTCGAGGATCTCCGCACCGGCGCTGGCTACGCGGCCGGGTGCAGGCGGTCCGTGGCTGTCGGCATTGGCCTGAGCAGGCACGCGCGGTGCATCCAAGAGTCGGCGCAAGTCATGGCGCGGGAGGCCCACGGGCTCCTGTCGGCGCAGGGCTGCGTCGAGTCCCATGGCGCCCAGTTCGTTGTCCACGATCTCGCGCACGAGACCTGTGGAGAGGCGCCGGAGGCCCGCGTCGAAAACGCGCGACTCCACCCTTTCGGCCACTTGTTCGGCTAATTCGCGGGGTAGCTGCGCCTCTTCCACCAGGGCCGCAACGATGCGTCCCGGGTTCCAGGGCGAGGTGCCGCCACCGTCGCGCACCTGGGGCATGCGTCCCTTGCGCGCGGCGCTGGTCGCGTCGCTCGTGACTTCATCGACCACCACCAGTGCATCCCGCGCCCGCGCGCGGCGGTCGCGGTAGAGGATGTAGGACTTGGCCACGCGCGCGCGGCCCATCTCTACCAGTGCATCCTCCACCAGATCTTGAATGGCCTCCACCGTGGGCGGCGCCGGCGCGAGACCAGAGGTCTGTCCGAGCAGCTCGCTACGATCAGCCCCGCGGCGCCGGGAGGCTAGCCCGAGAGCGACCACGTCGGCCACGGCCTGGGCAAAGTGTTCGTCGGGTTCCCCAACCGCCGCCTGGGCGCGGGTCACGGCCTGCACAATGCGCTCCTTATCAAAGGGGACAGTGCGGCCATCGCGCTTGGAAACCGCGCTCGGCAAGCGCAGGCGCGTGCCTTGATCCTTGGGGGGCATGCTCATTCCTCGAGGTTCGCCTTGCCCAGAATCGGCCTGAGCTCCTCTAGGAACTGCGCCACGTCTTTGAACTCGCGGTAGACACTGGCAAAGCGCACATAGGCCACCTGATTGATGCCGCGCAGCTCGTCCATGACCAGGGAACCGATCACGGAGCTCTGCACTTCGCTGTCGTAGTCCTCCTGACAACGGGCCTCGATACGGGCCACCGCCTCCTCGATAGCGATCATCGAAACGGGCAGCTTCTCGCAGGCGCGCATGATCCCCTGCTGAATCCGGTCGC
>JBLIOL010000412.1:0-3724 GCA_047639615.1 Planctomycetota bacterium
CAGCCCAATCTCTCGGCTTGCGCCCGAGAGACCGCTTTGCGAGCTTGATTCGCGCAGCGCCGCGACGCACATACGTATCCAACAAGGACTCCATGGAGTCCATGACGTAGCCGATGGACTCGGCCGTGGCCCGTTCCAAGAGTTCCTTGATCACGGGGGTCGCCTCCGGATGGATCGGTACGGCCTCCAGTATCAAACCAAGAGCCGGTACCACCTCCGCATCGGACCGCGCTCCTAGAACGTCGACCATCTTCGCGCGGTAGCTCGTCAGGTTCTTGACGAGCTCAATGTGCTCACTCACCTATTCATTGAAGGCCTCCATCTCCTTCAGGTTCTTCTTGGAACTCTTGGGCCGATTATTCATCAATTTGTCCGAGACCTTAATCATGGCCTTCCAACTCCCGCTGAGGTCAGAGGCTGCCTTAGACAAGGTGAGCATGGACTGCTCGGGATACAGGCGATCCTCGAGCAAGTCGAGAGCCCAATTGCGCACCTCGTAATTCGGCAGGATCAAGGCGCTCCCCACCACCTTGGTAACCGACCACGCATCATCAGCGCCAGGCACATAGAGCACGACGATATCCTCGAGTGCGCCTATGCCTTCATCCGTGGTCTTCGCCTTCTTGAGCGCCGTCCGGTACGAATTGATGCTCTGCGCAGGAACGAGACCGACCAAGACAAAGCCCGCGAGTGGGGCCATGCAATAGGTACGAAGCATGCCCTCATCCTACGCGCGAGTTATGACGATTGGGGTCATGACGGTTGGGGTCAGGCACAAAGCCTCATGACTCGCGGTACCGTCGCTAGCCCGGGTCGCCTTCGAAGTTGAGGTGCTTGAGTTCGGGGTGGCGCTTGCGCAGTTCCGCCTCGATTCGATCGATCTCGGTGGCGACGGAGTACGTCATGCGCTCGCCGAAGGCGCGCGCGAAGCTGCGGCGTTGCTCGGGGTTCGCGAGCACGTTCGCCTGCTCCTCCACCCAGGGCAGCATCTGCTCCGCTAGGTAAGCGCCGTCGAAGTCGATCTCCGCCGAGTAGGTGAAGTCGCCTGCGCCCAGGACGCGCGTCTTGACGGTCTTGACAGTAGTCACGCTGGGCTGCTCGAACAGGTAGCTGCGCACCGAGTCCTGCACCTCCTTCGGGATCGCACGGCCCAGGATCAGATCCCGGTTCCTGTAGCCGAGCCAGACGGCCACGAAACCCAGCAGGAGCCCGATCAGTAGGGTCGCCACCGAGTCATAGACCGTATTTCCGGTCATTTCCGCCAGCAGCAAGCCGCTGGCCGCGATCACCACGCCCAGACAGGCCACCCCATCCTCCAGCAGCACGGCCGCCAGGGTCGGATCGCTCGAAGTGGACAGGAACTTGAGCAGGGGCTGATCCCCGCGCTCCTGATTGACGATCTTGAGGGCCTTCCACAGCACGAGGCCTTCCAGCACCAGCGCAAAGGCCAAGACCCCGTAGTCGAGCATGCCCACGTGGATCTCGCTCGGATGCAAGAGCGAGTGCACGCCGTGATAGACGGTCACCCCGCAACCCAAAACGAAAATCCCCACGGCACTCATCAGCGCAAAAAAGAAGCGCTCGGCACCGAAGCCGTAGTGGAAGGCCGTGTTAGCCGGCCGCTCACTGCGGCCAATGCCGATCATCAGCAGCACCTGATTGGCCGTGTCGGCCAAGGAGTGGATGCTCTCCGAGAGCATGGCGCCCGAGCCCGACACCATGAAGGCACCGAACTTAGCGACGGTCAGGATGCTGTTGCCGCCAACGGCAAACATGACGGCGGACTTCGAGCTAGCAGACATAGGAACTCTGGTTTAGACGCGAACGTCGCCTGTGGCGCCCACAAGATCCTTGTGCGCAGCCAAAATTGGATCAACTTCCGCTTCCATGAACTCGAGCACCTGCACCGGCGCGCGGCCCACGTACAACGACCCATCGAGCAGGTCGTCCAGTTTACCTGCCACTGCACTGAAGGCCGGATCTGCCGCCAAGCGCTTGGGCAATTCGCCCTCGCCGCCGTCCTTGATGGCGCGCGCCGCCGCGTGGCTGTGCACGCGAATGCGCTCGTGCAAGTCCTGACGATCGCCGCCAGCCTTAACCGCTTCCATGAGCACGTTCTCGGTGGCCAAGAAGGGTAACTCCTGGTCCAGATTGCGCTTCACGATGGCCGGGTTGACCACAAGTCCCGAGCACACATTAAGCATCAGGCTAAGCACCGCGTCTGTGCCCAGGAAGGACTCGCCCAGGCTCATGCGACGGTTAGCGGAGTCATCCAATGTGCGTTCAAACCACTGGTTCGCGGCCGTATGCGCAGCATTGCCTTCGAGCTCGATCACGAAGCGCGCCAGGGCACAGATGCGCTCCGAGCGCATGGGGTTGCGCTTCCAGGGCATGGCCGAAGAGCCGATCTGCTTCTCGCCGAAGGGCTCTTCCACCTCGCGCCGGTTGGACAGCAAGCGCAGGTCCGTGGCGAACTTATGCGCCGACTGGCAGATGCCTGAGAGCACCGCCAACACGCGATGGTCCATGCGCCGCGGGTAGGTCTGACCGGTGACGCCGAAGGTGCGCTCGAAGCCCATCTTGCTGGTCACGCGCCGGTCCAACTCGCGGACCTTCTCGTGGTCGCCGTCGAACAGCTCCAGGAAGCTGGCCTGGGTACCGGTGGTGCCCTTGACGCCGCGGAAGCGAATGCACTGCTCCGCGTGATCCAAGTCCTCGAGGTCGTGCACCAAGTCCTGCAGCCAAAGCGTCGCGCGCTTGCCCACGGTAGTGGCTTGGGCGGGTTGATAGTGGGTGAAGCCCAGAGTCGGCAGCTCGCGCCACTCCACGCAGAACTCGCGCAAGCAAGCGATCAAGCTCACCAGCTGCCCGCGCAGCAAACGAATACCATCGCGCAGGACCACCAAGTCCGTGTTGTCCCCCACGTAGCACGAGGTCGCGCCCAGGTGCATGATCGGCCGCGCCTTCGGGCACTGATCGCCCCAGGCGTGAATGTGCGCCATCACATCGTGGCGCAGCTCGGCCTCGTAACGCTTAGCCGCCTCCAGATCCAAGTCATCCACACTGGCGCGCATCTCGGCCAGCTGCTCTTCAGTGATGTCGATACCCAGCTCGTGCTCGGACTCAGCCAGGGCAATCCACAGGCGGCGCCAGGTGCTGAACTTCTTCACGTCGGAGAAGTTGCGCGCCATGGCGCGGCTGGCGTAGCGGGTGGCGAGGGGGTTCTGATAGGTCTCGGATGAAGCGGTCACGGGAGGTTCCATTCGGGTCGACTCTGGACGGCGGCGTGCCTGCCAGGGCCGTATTGAATCGCCTAGCAGGCCGCCTGCGAAGTCCGTATTCAGCAATAGTGCCCATCGATGTTCTGGCAAGGCGCTCGAAGCCCCCCATGGCGAGCTATTCGGGGCCCTTCGCGCAACGCAGCCAGAGCATCGAGGGGTGCTGTTGCTGGATGCGGACTTCGCCGGCAGTCTGCCTAGCAGGCCGCTTTAAGAACAGCTGCCCAGCGATTGGTTTCCACGGATCGTCTGGCAAGGCGACGGGTTCCCCCCATGGTGGTGGCTATTTGGGGGTTCTGGCAACGCAGCTAGGAGCGTGTCGCGCATAGCCGAGTTTGCGAGGCATGTGCCATTTTTCGCGAGGCAAGGCGCGCCAAGACCCTCGTAACCGTAGCTACCCCGGGGTTGGTGCAACGCAGCATCGCGGATTAGGGCGCGTGGCTCGC
>JBLIOL010000413.1:0-3694 GCA_047639615.1 Planctomycetota bacterium
GGCGCCGAAGTGGTACTCGAAGAACTTGCCTTGCAGGGCTACGCCAACGAGTGAGAAGGCGATCACGCCGAGGATGTGCAGGCTGGCCTTGCGCTCGTTTTCGGTGAGCGCCGGGAGGATGGCGAGCAGCACTAGGCCGGGCGCGTGGAAGGGCGAGAGGCCCAGTAGCCAAGTGCGTGTTGCGCGTAGGAGTGCGCTGGGGAGTTCCGCTAGGCCGATGGAGAGCGAGGTGTAGTTCGGCGTCCAGCGGAAGAGCGTATCCACGAGCGCGTCGAGGGCGCCTTTGGAGGCGAACCAGATTAGGGTCGTGGCCAGGATGCTGAGGGCGCCGAGGCTGAAGGCGAAGAGCGGCGCGAGTAGGCGGCGCCGGGTTAAGTACACGGCTACGAGGCTGACTAGGAAGCCGCCGCCCAGGGGCGGCTTGAGCAGGGCCGCGGCGGTGTAGAGCGCGCCGGCGAGGAGGTGCGCGGGGAACTCGCTGCCTTCGGGGCGTGGCTTGCCCGTGCTGAAGACGATGGCCCAGGCGAGCAGCGGTACGGCAAAGCTCTCCGGTTGGCCCGTGTGCCAGTAGCCGAGCTCGACCCAGCCGAGGGTGGCGACCAGGCTGCCGATTAGGCCCGCGGCGAGGCTGCCGGCGAAGCGCCGCGAGAGAATCAGGAAGGCCAGCAGGCTGAGGAGGATCGCGCCGACTTCGAGGATGCGGATGGCCATCTCGCCGTTGTCTAGAAACGGGCCGAAGAGCGTGCCTGCCAGGTGGTAGACGGCGTAGATGCCGGGGGTCTTGAAGTCCCAGGCATCGCGGTAGGGCGCGCCACCGTCTTGGATGGCGTCGGCGACCAGGGCGAAGATGGCCTGGTCGCGGCCGCTGCCGAAGTCGAGTAATTGCGCGAGCAGGAACACGATTCCGAGCACGATCCCTACGCCGGCGGCTCGCTGGGCGGCGCCGGCGGAGGGCGCTTGGCCCGGATCGTGCGAGGAGTTTTGCACCGCTGGCTACTCGCTCTCGGGTACCAGGAAGTAGGAGAGCGCCTGGTTCATGGCGTCGGCCAGGCCCAGGTCCTCGTCGGCGCGCGCGGCTAGGTCCTCGCCTACGTTTTGGAAGAGCGCGTAGCAGGCGTTCAGGATGGGCGAGATCTGCGCCCGGATGAACTCCTGGGCGGCCTCGACCTCGTCGAAATCCGTGGCCAGCAGGGCCACTTCGGAGAACTGCTCGGCGATCCACTCGCGGTCGCGGACCTTGTCCGGGGTGCGAAACATGACCGCCAGGACGCCGCCTGTGATCTTGGTCTGGATGGGGTCGAAGGCAGCCAGGGTTTCCCGCAGGGTGTCTCGATCGTGGAGGTCGGCCATGGCCGTAGTTTACGATTCAAAGGAATCCCATCGGAACCCCAGTTTCTAGGTAGGGTTAAGTACGACGATGAATCCTTCCCTCGAAGCAACGCCCGGAGCAACGCCTGAGGGCGCTTTGGACAGCGGGGCCAGCCTGATGGTGGCCTGGCAAGGGGGTGACGAGTCTGCATTTGAGAGGCTGGTGGCGGAGTATTCGGGCCCGGTCTTCGGCCTGCTGACGCGCTTCCTCGGAACCCATCCGGGCCGTGAGGACATGGTCCAGGACGTCTTCCTGCGCGTGGTGCGCGCCAAGGATCGCTACGAGCCCACGGCGCGCTTCACCACCTGGCTCTACCGCATCGCCTACAACATGGCGGTCAACGAGACCCAGCGCCGGGGCGGCCGCAAGCCGGCTTCGCTCTCCGGCAGCGGCGACGAGGGCATGGCCCCGCCGGATCCCGTAGACGAGAAGGTCGACATGCCGCTCGACGCCCTGCAGCGCGGCGACACCGTCAGCGCCGTGCGCGAGGCCATCGCCGACCTGCCCGAGAACCAACGCATGGCACTCGTGCTCGCCAAGTACGAAGACATGCCCTACGCCGAGATCGCCGGCGTGCTCCATTCGAGCGAGAAAGCGATCAAGTCCCTGATTCACCGCGCACGGGAAACCCTGCGTGTTCGCCTCGCGCCACTCTTGGCCCAGGAGCCGGCATGATTGATCAATGCCTAGAATTCCGGCGTCTACTCGACGCCCACCTATGTGGTGAGCCGCCCGTCTTGGGTTGGCATGAACACCTAACTACCTGCGAGAGTTGTCTGCGCCTCTTGGAAGAGGAGGAGAACCTCGACCAACTGCTGGCCAGCGTACCCGCGGCTGAGCTGCCGCCGTCCTTGGCCCAGAGGGTCGTGGCGGAGGTGCGCTTGGACCTGTGGCTGGAGGCTGCCGATGAGGTGCGTGTGCCCGAAGGTTTGGCGCAACGTGTGCTGGCCGGCGTGCGTGCCGCGGAGGCTCCCGTTCCGCTGACTTTGGTCGAGAGCGCTGCCCCCGTGCCGATCCTTGGCGGTCCGCAACGCTTCGGCAAGTTCGCGGCCGCGGCTGCGGTAGTGATCGTCTTGGGCGGCATGCTATGGCGCAATTCCGAGCGCTCCCTCGAGGGGCCGGGTAGCGGGCGCATGGCCGACGTGGATACGGAAGCTCTGCCTGCGGTGCCCGTGGAGGACGACCTCTTGGCTCAGCTCGACATGCTTGAGCAACTGGACCTGGCGGAGTCGCTCGATCCGGTGGCCTTGGATGCTCTGGTCTTCTTGGACGTGTCCGATGAGTACGCTCTGGATTGGTCGGAGCTTGATCTCGACGAGGAAGTGCGATGAAACGCCTCGCCGTCATGTTCAGCGTGTTGCTGGTTCTGGGCCTGAACCTCTCCTTGGCGAATGCCCAGGAGCAGGCCGACCGCGCCAGTGCGCGCAGTCGTTGGGAGTCCCTCAGCAAGACCGAGCAGGCGGAGCTGCGCAGTCGCTACGAGCGTCTGAAGAAGCTGCCCGAGGCCGAGCGCGAGGCGCTGAGTCGTCGCGCACAGCGCTTGGGCGAGCTGGCTAAGCGTCTGTACCGCGGCCTCGACGAGGTCACGCGTGAGCGCCTCGATGGTTTGGATCCGGCCCAGCGCCGTACGCTCCTACACGAGATGGTCGCCGAGGAAGCTCGTGAAGCATCCCAGCGTGTGCTGTCTACGCTTCCGGAAACCCTGCGCGAGCGCGTGGAGTCGGCCAACCCGAAGGATCGTGAGAAGTTCTTGCGGGACTATCGCCGTAGCACGAGTTCGCGCCTGGCCCATGGCATGCAAAAGCTCGGCCCGGAGCTCGGCATCAGCAAGAGCAAGATGCAGGGGTGGAGCGAGCTCCCCGAGGACCAGCGCCGCGCCAAGTTCATGGAGTTGCTCAAGCGCAAGGCGCTCAAAGCAGTCGAGCGCGAAGGTCTGCCCAAGGGGCTCGACGAGGCCGCTTGGAAGCGCATTGGTGCGCTTTCCCCCGCGGACTTCCTGACGGCCTTCCGGCGTCTGCGCGAGTCGCACCCGGAACTCTGTCAGGTCTTTGGCAGCCGCTCCGAGAACAAGACCCACCACCTCTTCCGCGCCATGCGGCCCAGCCCCGAGGAACGCCTCGAGCTCTCGGGCCTGCCCGAGGAAGAGCGTGAGAAGCGACTCAGCGCCAAGCGCCGCGTGGCTGTGATGGCCGTCATCCGCGAAGAGAAACACATGCAAGGCGCCGAGCTAAAAGAGCTCGAAGGCCTCGACGATAAGCAGTTCTTCCAACGCGTCCGCAAGCTGCTCTTCACGCACGGCAAGGGTAGGCGCCACGGCTCTGAGGG
>JBLIOL010000414.1:0-3686 GCA_047639615.1 Planctomycetota bacterium
TTGTCCGGGGAAGCCTCCACGGCGCCTTGCATGTAACGGTCGAGGGTCTCGTCGTCGTAGACGATCTCCATGCCGCGGCCGCCGAGCACGTAGCTCGGGCGCACGAGCACGGGGTAGCCGATCTCGCGCGCGATACGGAAGGCGTCGCCGGCGTCGGCGGCGATACTGCTGGGCGGTTGGTTCAGGCCGAGCTTGTCGAGGAAGGCGCTGAACTGCTTGCGGTCCTCGGCGCGGTCGATGGACTCCACCGATGTGCCGATCAGGGGCGCGCCGGCTTTGTCGAGTCCTTCGGCCAGGTTCAGGGGCGTCTGCCCGCCGAACTGCACGATGATGCCGTCGGGCTTGACCTTTTCGACGATGTGCATCACATCCTCGTGGGTCAGAGGCTCGAAGAAGAGCAGGTCCGAGGTGTCGTAGTCCGTGGACACGGTCTCGGGGTTCGAGTTGACCATGATCGCCTTGGCGCCCATCTCTTGGGCAGCCATGGCGGCGTGTACGCAGCAGTAGTCGAACTCGATGCCCTGGCCGATGCGGTTGGGACCGCCGCCCAGAATCATGATCTGACGCTGGTCGCTGGTGCGTGCCTCGCACTCGTCTTCCCAGGTGGAGTAGTAGTAAGGCGTGATGGCCTCGAACTCCGCGGCGCAGGTGTCGACCAGCTTGTAGACCGGCATGATGTCGTGCTCCACGCGCATGGCGTGCACGCTCGACTCGTCAGCGCCGACGGCCAGTGCGATCTGCTTGTCGGAGTAACCCAGGCACTTGGCCTCTTTAAGTTTCTCGGGAGTCAGCAAGTCGCCGGCCAGCTCTTGTTCGAATTCCACCAGCTCGCGCATATTCTCGAGGAACCACGGATCGATGGCGGTCGCTTCGAAGATCTCGTCCGTGCTCCAGCCGGCGCGGTAGGCCGAGTGCACGTGCAGGATGCGTTCGGCGTTGGGCTTGCGCAGGAAGGGCGCGATGGCGTCGCGCTCGTTCCCGTGCAGCGAGCGCATGGCCGCCTTGGGGTCGAGTCCAAAGCCGGCTTGGCCGGTCTCCAGGCCGCGCATGGCCTTCTGCAGGGCTTCCTTGAAGGTACGCCCGATGCTCATGGTCTCGCCCACGCTCTTCATTTGCGTGGTGAGGGTCGTATCGGCGCCGGGGAACTTCTCGAAGGCGAAGCGCGGCGCTTTCACCACGCAGTAGTCGATCGAGGGCTCGAAGCAGGCCGGCGTTTCGCGCGTGATGTCGTTCTGGATCTCGTCCAGGGTGTAGCCCACGGCCAGCTTGGCGGCGAACTTGGCGATCGGGAAGCCGGTGGCCTTGGAGGCCAGCGCCGACGAACGCGACACGCGCGGGTTCATCTCGATCACGATCATGCGCCCGTCTTTCGGGTCGATCGCAAACTGGCAGTTCGAGCCGCCGGTCTGCACGCCGATCTCGCGCATGATGCGGATCGAGGCGTTGCGCAGGTTTTGGTACTCGCGGTCCGTAAGCGTCTGGGCCGGAGCGACGGTAACGGAGTCGCCCGTGTGCACGCCCATGGGATCGATGTTCTCGATCGAGCAGACGATCACGACGTTGTCCTTCACGTCGCGCATGACCTCCATCTCGAACTCTTTCCAGCCCGAGAGGCATTCCTCTACAAGGATTTCGGAGTTCATGGACAGGTCGAGGCCGCGCGTCACGATCTCCTCGAACTCTTCCACGTTGTAGGCGATGCCGCCGCCGGATCCACCCATGGTGAAGGCCGGGCGGATCACGCAGGGTAGGCCGATTTGCGCCATGACCCGACGTGCGTCGTCCATGTTGTGGGCGATGCCAGAGCGCGCGCAATCCAGGCCGGCGTGCACCATCGCCGCGCGGAACAGGTCGCGGTCCTCGGCCTTGCGGATCGATTCCGCCGTGGCGCCGATCATCTCGACGTTCAGGCGCTCGAGCACCCCGCGGTCGTACAGGGCGAGGGCCGTGTTCAGGCCGGTCTGCCCGCCCATGGTCGGCAGGATTGCATCCGGCCGCTCCTTCTCGAGGATCATCTCCACCACTTCCGGTGTGATGGGCTCGATGTACGTGGCATCGGCCATCTCCGGATCGGTCATGATCGTGGCCGGATTGGAGTTCACCAGGATGACCCGGTAACCCTCCTCACGCAGAGCCTTGCAGGCTTGGGTACCGGAGTAATCGAATTCACAGGCTTGGCCGATGATGATCGGACCACTACCGATGATCAGGATCGACTTCAGGTCGTCGCGACGCGGCATGCAGGCGCAGTGTGGAGTGGGGGGGACGCTCCCGTCCGAGCCATGGAGGAGGGCCCAAACAGACTTCACCCACTTCGGGTAAAGCACTCAAGTAGAGCAAAGAGTGCTCCGCCTGTCGACGATTAGGGCCGCTCCGGCACGAGACCTTTGGGTGTTAGCGTGAGCACTTGAGCTGCACCTAGCGCTGAGGCCTCCGGAGGCGCTTCGCCTCCTGACCAGTCATCGAAGATCACAGTGTCTCCGGCTGAGATTGCGGGCTCGAAGTCCTCGGGGTTGGCGGCGCAGCGCACGCCCCAGCGGTAGCGCAGCAGGTAGCTGTGAGAAGGGTCCTGGCTGAGCACTAGATCCGTGGGATTGAGGCTCTGCTGAGTCACCCTGCGAAAGTCCGTGTGGGGGTCGGTCATGGTCAGCCCGACCGTCAAAGCCGCGCACAGCAGGCTCTGGATCAACAGGAATCCTAGGGCCAGGGGTACCAGGCGCTCCTCGCGCTGGATGCGCAGCATGCGATCGGCCAGGCCGATGGCGGCCATGGGCACCAAGAAGCCGGCCGCGGGGCCGTGGGCTAGGGAGCCGCCGAGTACCGGAATCAAGCCAGCCACGCACCACGGCACGACCCAGCTGGGCGGCGGGGATTCCTCGGCCGTCCGGCGTCCGAAGAGCAGGGTGCCGACGCCCAGGACGCCCAGGCCTAGATAGAGGGGCATCCAGGCCAGCCAGCCCAGCTTGCCGGCCGGATCCATGGAGCCGCCCGCCAACAGGGTCTCGAGCAGGTTGCTCCAACTGCCGCTGCTCGCTCCGACGCCGCCCATCAGGACCACCACGCCCACAGCCATGGAAATCAGCAGGCTGAAGGCGGGCATCAGGCGCGGCTGATTCTTGGCGGCCGGGTGCTGGCTCGTGGCCAGGGCCACGGCCGGAATCAGCAGCAGGTTCTCCGGCCCGAGCATGAAGGCCAGCAGGCTGAAGCTTGAGGCGCGCCATTGATAACCCTGGCGCGTGCGCTGCTTGTGTCGGAAGAGGGTGTTCGCCAGCAGGGTGGCACCCAGCACACCAGGCAGGAACCCCATAGGGAGGGTCGCCGTCAGCCACAGGCCCGGGCCCAAGAGCACCCCGAGTGAGGCCGCCAGGCAGAGTCCCCGCGGAAAGGCGATGGCCTGCAGCAAGCGGTGCACGGCGGGCAACAAGAGGCCGTAGGAGATCGCTGCCAGCAGGTACATGGCGCGCTCCGGCGAGAGCCCCAGTGCGTGGTGCAGCAAGCTGGCCAGGGGCACCACCAGTCCATACCCACGCGCTCCATCCCCGGCCGCCTGGGCCACCATGGCCTCGGAAGCCCATAGGCGTTCCAAGGGCAAGCCCAGGGCTAGCACCATCAAGCCCGCGCCCAGGGCCCAGACCTGTATACGCTCCCGGCGCTGCTCGGCCTCGGCCGCATCGCTCACCATGGAG
>JBLIOL010000415.1:0-3669 GCA_047639615.1 Planctomycetota bacterium
GCGAGCTCAGCGCTGAGGTCTTCGGTGATTACGGAGCGGGTCCGAACCACGTGCTGCCCACTGCAGGCGGAGCGCGCTTCCAGGCGGGCCTATCCGTGGCGACCTTCCTGCGTGCTTCGACCTACCTACAACTTTCGGACGCCCAGGCGCTCCGCGGAGACACCGCGCAGCTCGCGCGCCTTGAGGGTCTGGAGGCGCACGCCCGAGCCTCCTCCGCCCGCGGGCCGCAGGAAGGCTCGTGCGAGCCCTGAATGCTCAGTCCTCAGCGATGCAGTACAGGTGGCTGCGACCACGCATGTAGATCTCATCGCCAACGAAGGCCGGCGTTGCATCGAACACATCGTCCAGCACGTTGGTGGCGACAATCTCGAATTCGGCGCCCGCGCGGATCACTAGGCTGCTGCCCTCACGCCCGGTGAAGTAGATGCGTCCAGGCGTAGCAATTGGGCAGGCATGAATGCGCTTGATGCCGCCCAGACGCTTAGCCGCGTAGCGCACCTCGCCGGTGCCTGCGTCGAGACAGGTGAGCACACCCGTGCTATCGCGGGTGTAGTACAAGAGGCCGTCGACCACCAGCGGCGGCGGCACATAGGCCGCGTCGCGGTTGCGCGACCAGAGGAGATCCTCTTCCGGGTCGAGGCTGCCCTCGGCGTCGGCGAGTACAATGGCTTGGATTGTGACGCCCTTGTAGGAGTTCATCACCCAGGCCACACCGTCCACCACAAGCGGGCTGTTGACCGGATTCTTCGACATGCCGCCGCAGGTCCAAATGACCTCGCCACTGACCAGGTCGTAGGCCATGGTCGTATCGGATCCCGTGAGAATCACCTGCGGCTTGCCTCCGACTTCGGCAACCACGGGGGAACCCCAGGTGCTATCCACTTCCCGCGGCTCGCGCCATAGCTCCTTGCCATCGGCAACTTGGTAAGCGGCTACAAAGCTGGGTCCTTCCTCGTCCCACTGCACAACGACCGTGCCGTCGTGGAGCGCCGGCGTGGACCCCTCCCCGAAGTTGGCCAGAATCGTCATCTCGCCCAACTGCTTGGACCAGAGCACCTCACCCTGCATGTCCAACACAAAGAGTCCCCGCGATCCGAAGAAGGCCACGAGATGAGTGCCGTCTGTGCTGATAGACGCCGAGGCGTGGGAACCTGTGCGATGCCCCTTATCGTGAGGCTTGGCCGTGTGAACCACCTTGCGCCAGACCTCTTCACCGCTAGCGCGATCGAGGGCCAAGACTACGTACTGATGCTCACCCTCAGCGGTCGGCGCGCCTGGTTGTGCTCCAGCCTTTGATTCAAGCTTGATGGCGGTGGTCAGGTAGATGTGATCACCGACCACGATCGGCGTGGAGTTCCCCAGCCCCGGCAGCTCGACCTTCCAGCGCAAGTTGCTGTCTTCGCTCCAAGTGAGCGGCGGCGTGCAGTCCGCTGCGGCAAGCCCATCACCCGTCGGTCCGCGCCAGTTGGCCCAGTGCAGATCCTGGGCAGAGGCACGGCCAGCCCCGAGAAAGCCAAGCGTTAGAGCGAGCAACAGACGTCGGCAGCCGGGGAAGGTCTTCATGGGAAGGTTGTACCCCAATGAAGACGTGCCCTACAGGAAAGTGATCTCGAGCCCGTCGGTGAAGTTGGAAGTCGTGCCGGGGTTTTGATCACGGTACCAAAGCTGGAAGCTCCATGACTGGCCCGCCATGACGCTACCGCCTCCGAAGAGCGGCGGAGGCAGATTGGTAAGTTCCACGTTGGTGGTGATCATGCCTGCGGGACCGGAGCTTTGCAGCTGACTCTTGAAGCGACCGATGAGCCCGCCCAGGCACAGCGTGCCCTGACTCCCACCCGGGTTCATCAGCAGTCCTTGGGTCTCCGACATCAATAGGTAACCGAACTCATTCGGGGGTAGTTCCGAAGCCACGATCATCAGGTCGTCGTCGACCACAGCAGCACTACCCAGTCCAGCGATTTTCGCTCCCACGCCCGTGGAGTTCGTAGCCGTTGGCTCGCAGTAGCTCGTGCCAAGCTCGCAGGGGCTGTCCTGCCCCGCCCAGCGCACGCGCAAGATATTCGCACCACTCGCCAAGGGATCGTTGCCATTGGGCGCGTAGAGATCGGAGAAGTACAGCCCACCTGGGCCAGCGACGATGCCTGCCGCGCTAGAGCGTCTTGTTCCGGCATATTCGATCACGGTATTCGGGCCCGAGAGCAGATCACCGGCGCTATCCACTTCGAAACGCACGATGCGCTTGCCACGCGTCTGCGGCCCGGGCGCGTAGGTGGGTCCGGACTCGGTCACGAATAGGTCGCCTTGATCCGTAAGCGGAAATCCGCTGCCGCCAAAGACCGTGGGCTCCACAAAGGTGCACTCAACCGGAGCATGCGCGGGCGTCCAGTTATAGAGCGCAAAGTGCGTCATGCTGAAGTCCGTTCCCGCCCATAGGTAGTTGCGCCCCTCGACCAGGGTTGTAAAGCGATCCTTGGTCGGACCGTTCTCGACGATGGCGTAGACCCCATCCGAGGCCCGGCGCGCACCACCGAAGGGATTGCGCAGACCCCACGCATACAGGTAGTCGCGCGAGTTGATGCCGTTTCCCAGGTCGTACATGGGGTTCAGAGGCGAGGGCGATCCATTCGGCAGCAGCCGCAGGATCTTGCCTCGGTAGGAATCCAAATCCTGCGCCGTGGCCGCCACGAAACCGTCGCCCATGTGCAGCATGAGCGCGCCTTCGGGCAACCATTCCAAGTGCGAGATGAAGTGCGACTGCCCCTGGGCCTCGCCCGCCATGTCGAGGATCGTGATGATGCTCGCAGCGGTCTGGCCGCCATCGACACTGCTGAGCCTGATGACCTTGGGGTAGTGCGGCCCCCCCGCATCGTACAAGAGGCTCGCGAATAGATCGCCGCTGACCGGATCGATCGCCAAACCCGCCATACCCTGCTCCCCGGAACCGGGGAAGGCACCGGTCGGGTTGTAGTTCAACAAGCCGGAGGCATAGACACCTACGCTGCCGTCGTTCCGGATGACCTTGATGTTGCCGTAGAGCTCGGTCACGTACAGGAAGGGATCCTGTGGATTTGACCCCGCATTCGGAACTGGAACGATGTTCACAGGCAGCGTAAAGCCGCTCGCGACCACATCCACCTGGTAGCCCGGATCCACGGAGACCCAAGGCTGAGCAAGCCCCCTAGCCAGGTTCCCGAAGTGCGGCAGTTGCTGGGCAGGTGTGGCGTACCAAGTGCTGCCATCGGAGCTCACCCAGAGCAGTTCCGTTTGCCCAGGCGCCAGGTTGATCGCAGGCAGCAGGATGCGTGTCAGGATGCAGTCGAGATCGACAATCTCCAGGTCGGTGGCAGCCAGAGCCAAGCCCGCGCTGCCCGCTTCCACACGCACACGAACGGCCACATGTCCCGGCAGCTCCATTGGATTGACTTCGGTATTGCTGACCCCATCCAGTCCCTCCACCGAGTACAGCAATTCTCCCTGTACGGACTCCAGCACCATCAACGGCGGCACCGCTGCCGTGGGCAGCACCACCGCAATGTTGCTCGCCAAAAAGTGCCAGTCCGGAGGCGGAACTTCGGCTACATCGTCTGCCTCGAAAGCGTAGAAGGAGTTGGCTGCGCCGGTCTGAAACACGCGCTCACTCCAGGGTCCCCACTCCGATAGCGCATCCCC
>JBLIOL010000416.1:0-3646 GCA_047639615.1 Planctomycetota bacterium
CCTCCCTGACCTACCTGCCCAGCTCCCCGACCCTGTTCAACTCGGGCACGCAGCACACCCAGCTCAGCTCCTGTTACCTGCTGGACTCTCCCCAGGACGACCTGGAGGCCATCTACGAGCGCTACAAGGACGTGGCGCGCCTGTCCAAGTACGCCGGCGGCATCGGGCTGGCCTACCACCGCATCCGCTCGCGCGGTTCCCTGATCCAGGGCACCAACGGCGAGTCCAACGGCATCGTGCCGTGGCTCAAGACCCTCGACTCCTCGGTGGCCGCGGTCAACCAAGGCGGCCGACGCAAGGGCGCCGCCTGCGTCTACCTCGAGACCTGGCACGCGGACATCGAAGAATTCCTCGAGCTGCGCGAGAACACCGGCGACGAAGCGCGCCGCACCCACAACCTGAACCTGGCCAACTGGGTGCCCGACCTCTTCATGCAACGCGTTGCCGATGGCGGCACCTGGAGCCTCTTCGACCCCGCCAAGACACCCCACTTCACCGACCTATTCGGCGATGACTTCAAGGTTGCTTACGAAGCCGCAGAAGAAGCTGCCCTGTACGAGCGCCAGCTGCCCGCGCGCGAACTGTACGCCCGCATGATGCGCACCCTGGCGCAGACCGGCAACGGCTGGATGACCTTCAAGGACACCAGCAACACACGCTGCAACCAGACCGGCACCGGCACCACCGGCGGCGTGCCGAACACCGTGCACCTCTCCAATCTGTGCACCGAGATTCTAGAGGTCACCTCCGAGTCGGAAACCGCCGTCTGCAACCTAGGCTCGATCAACCTGGGCAAGCTGGTGCGGACCGCCGAGGATGGCAGCACCAGCTTCGACTTCAAGGGCTTGAGCGAGGTGGTACGCACCGCGGTCAAGTACCTGGACAGGGTCATCGACATCAACTTCTACCCCACGGAAGAATCTGGCTCCTCCAACTCCCGCTGGCGCCCGGTGGGCCTTGGGACCATGGGTCTGCAGGACGTGCTCTTCAAGATGCGTGTGGACTTCGACTCCGCGGAGGCACTTGAAATGACGAGCCTGATCGCAGAGCACGTCTACCTCAATGCCATGCGCACCTCCTGCAAGCTAGCCGAGGTAAGCGGTGCTCACCCCGCCTTCGGGGAGACCCGCGCGGCCCAGGGCAACCTGCAGTTCGATCTGTGGGACGTCAAACCGACCCTCACCAAGGAGTGGGCCGAGCTGAAGCGGGACATCGAGAAGCACGGCCTGCGCAACAGCCTGGTGATCGCCATCGCGCCCACCGCCACCATCGCCAGCATCGCTGGTTGCTACGAGTGCATCGAGCCCCAGGTCTCCAACCTGTTCAAGCGCGAGACGCTCTCCGGCGACTTCATGCAGATCAACAACTACCTGGTTGATGACCTGAAGTCTCTGGGCCTCTGGACCGACAACATGCGCTCGAAGATCAAGCGCGAGGAAGGCTCCGTGCAGACCGTGGACGAGCTTCCCGAGAACCTGCGCAAGCTCTACCGCACCGCCTGGGAACTGCCCCAGAAAGCCCTGATCGACATGGCCGCCGCCCGCGGCCCGTTCATCGACCAGAGCCAGTCCCTGAACCTCTTCATGGCCTCGCCGACCATCGGGAAGCTCTCCTCGATGTACGCCTACGCCTGGAAGAAGGGGCTCAAGACCACCTATTACCTGCGTTCTAGGCCCGCTACGCGTATCCGCCAGACTTCGGCCGACCCCGCTGCAGCGGCTAACCAAGACGAGGCCGCCGTGGCTTGCAGCCTAGAGAACCCCGAGTCCTGCGAATCCTGTAACTAGCTCGCCACTCGCCTGCCCCGTCTTCCGGTCCCTACCTGCCCCCCCCGGCCACCCCAAGCCCCACACCACGCCCATGATTCTTGACCCCGGATTCGACCTGACCCTGCGTCCGATGAAGTACCCGGTCTTCTATGACATGTACCGGGACGCCATCAAGAATACGTGGACCGTGGAAGAGGTGGATTTCTCCACGGATGTGACGGATCTGGAGAGTCGGCTCCTGCCGGCCGAGCGGCACCTGGTTAGTCGACTGGTAGCCTTCTTCGCCACCGGCGACTCGATCGTCTCGAACAACTTGGTGCTGTCGCTCTACAAGCACATCAACTCGCCCGAGGCACGCATGTACCTCTCGCGTCAGTTGTACGAGGAAGCCCTGCACGTTCAGTTCTACCTGACCCTGCTCGACACCTACATCCCGGACCTCGCCGAGCGCGAGGCAGCCTTCGCCGCCGTTGAGAATATCCCGGCCATCGCGCGCAAGGCCGAGTTCTGCTTCAAGTACATGGACTCCGTGGACAACCTTGATGCTTGCAACACCAAGGAGGACAAGCAGCGTTTCCTGCTGAACCTGATCTGCTTCGCTTGCTGCGTGGAAGGCCTGTTCTTCTTCGCCGCCTTCGCCTACGTCTACTTCCTGCGCAGCAAGGGCCTGCTCAATGGCCTGGCCTCCGGCACGAACTGGGTCTTCCGCGACGAGAGCGCCCACATGGGCTTCGCCTTCGAAGTGATCGAAACCGTGCGCCGCGAAGAGCCTGACCTCTTCGATGAGAAGATGGAGCGCGACGTGGTGACCATGCTCGAGGAGGCCGTGGACTGCGAGATGCAGTTCGCCGAGGACCTACTCGAGGGCGGCGTCGCCGGCCTCTCCCAGCGTGACATGCGCACCTACCTGGAGTTTGTGGCCGACCAGCGTCTCTCCAACCTGAACATGCCCGTGCGCTTCGGCGCCAAGAACCCCTTCTCCTTCCTGGACCTCCAGGACGTGCAGGAACTCTCCAACTTCTTCGAACGCCGCGTGTCCGCTTACCAGGTTTCGGTGAGCGGCGAAGTGGCCTTCGACGAGGCCTTCTAGTTCGATTCCAACGCCCCAGGCACACGCCGCACACGCGTCCCTAGGCCCGTAGGCACAAACCACTACGGAAAATCGAGCCACCGCGGGCGGCCCACTACGCTGGGCCGCCCGCGGTCATTGGGGCTGCAATCGCTCGGTCGTAGCGCCCGCGCTCTCCAGCAGCTCGCGGTACCAGGCCACGGTGCTCTCCACATGCTCCGCATGGGAGGCCGGGCCCCAGAGGATCGAGCAGGTAGCCAGCGTGGCCTCGCTGGTCTTGGTGCGCTGGGAGTCCTTGACCGCATTGGCGCAGGGTCCCTGCGCATCCAGCAGGCAGAGCAGTCCGTCCAAGCGGATCGTCTGATCCGAGAGGTTGAACACATAGCTGGTATCCGGCTCCCCGAGGCACACCGTGAACGGCGCTTCGGCCTTGTCCAAGTCCACCACACTCATGGGCAGCCCGCTCTGGAAGCTGACCAGATTGCAGGCATCCACGGCCAAATTGATCACGGGCAAGCCGCCCTTCTCAACGGCCCGAACCAGGTACTCGCTCGAGGGCTTGCCGCGCCCCGAGGGCTTGTGCCCACCGGCCCGCAGCAAGGCCCGTACAGCGCCGCGTAGCTCCTCACTGCGCTCGACCGGCGCCGCCGCGCAAGCACGCTCCAGATCCCCCCACGGGCGGTCCTCGCCGAAACTGCCCAGGTCCGTTGGGAAGCGAGTTACAAACACGGCCGGATGGAGAATGCCTGAGACGTCGAACTGGATCATGAAGTGACCCAGGCTAGCAGGCCGCTTAAAAAACAGCGGC
>JBLIOL010000417.1:0-3620 GCA_047639615.1 Planctomycetota bacterium
CGCGTAGAGCACGTTCGGATTGGCGACGTCGAGGACCAAGTCCGTGGCCGAGAGATTCGGCAAGCCGGCGAGATGCGCCCAGCTCTGGCCGCCGTCGGTGCTCTTGAAGACGCCCAAGTCGCCCATGGCACCGGGGTGGTTCTTGGCGGCGGCGAGCTCGGGGAAGCCACCGGCGCGGGTGACGGCCGCCCAGACGGTGTCCGCGTCACTGGGGTGCACCACCAGGCGCGAAATGCAGCGTCCCGCGAGTTCGGTGCCACCAAGTAGTTCCCAAGTGTCGCCAGCATCGGTGCTCTTCAGGACGCCGAGACCGTAGCGGCTATGGTTGGCGTAGTTGGCCTCACCTGTGCCTGCGTAGATGACCTGTGGGTCCGAGGGTGCAAGAGCTAGAGCGCCCACGGAGGTGGTGGCTTGGTAGCTGGTAAGCGCTGTCCAGACGTCGTTCTCTACGCGCCACACACCGCCGTCGGCGCCCGCGGCGTAGACCAGGTCCGGATTGGTGGGGTGTGCGGCGAAGGCGGGTACGCGACCTGTGTCCAGATTGCTGAGAGGCGCGGGGCCGAGTTCGGTCCAGGGTGCGAGCGCCTTGTCCTGGGGCGCGGCACTGAGCAGTAGGGTCGCGGCTAGGGTGAGGATCATCGGGACTCACCGGCCTTGTCGTCCGCGTGCTTCTTCGGCGCGGGTCCCTGTGGGCTTTGGAAGTGCAGGGTCGCGCTGCAAACTTCCCAATCGACGCGCGCGTCAGCGGGCCGCGGTCGGATGGCGTGCACCGCGACACTCCAAGAACCGGCGCGGTCCAGCAGGAAGGTGGCGATGCCTTGACTGTCGCTCTCGATAGACAACTGTGCGCCGCTAGCCAAGTGCGTGGCGACTACCTGCTGACGTTTGGAATAACCCTCAGGCAGATACAACCGGAGCGGCAGGGCGGCTCCCGCAGGTGTGGCGCTGGGGTCGGCCATGGGGCGCAGTTCGGCGCGCTGCCCTGACTTGGAGAGGGCCGTGGCGCCGGGCATACGGGTGCTGGTCTCGCCCTTAGCGCGCAACAGGAGCTTGTGCGACTCTAGGCGCAGGATGCGCAACGGGCGTCCAGGTGCGGAGTCTTGCCTGTCCGTGCTGGATGCGCGCTGGCGCACTCGGAAAGCGGCGAACTCCTTTGGCGTCACCGTCTCCGTCCGCGGGCGCAAGTCCACGCCCGCGACCCAGGTGTCGCCGGGGGTTGGAGTCACTAGCCAGCGCACGGGGCCGGAAGCGGGCTGCGGGAGCTGCTCCTGGTTCTCTTGCTTGCCGCTGCCGCGCAGGTAGAGCCACTCGCTCTGCCGTGCCCGCCAATCAAGGTCTGAGCGAACTGGCTGGCCCTCTACCAGGGTCACGCTGCGCAGCAGGATCGAGGTCTCTCCGCCCACTTGGGGACGGGCGCTGAGCTCGGTGATGGATTGGCCGGTCGCGCTCGTGCAGAGCAGCGCTAGGGCTAGCAGGCCGGAGCGGAGGAGCTTTTGGGTGGGCATGACCCACCTATGCTAATCGGCTTGGTTGCGCATGTGCGCGGCGACACCGGTCAGCGAAGTCTCCAGCTGCTCGCGCAGGGTCTCATCCTGCACCACCTTGGCCAGGGCCTCACGCATGCAGGCAATCCAGGCGATGGCCTGGTCATCACCGATGGGGAAGGGCAGGTGGCGTGCGCGCAGGCGAGGGTGACCATACTTCTCGATGTAGAGCTGCGGACCACCGGTCCAGCCCGTGAGGAAGAGGAAGAGCTTCTCACGGGAGCTCTTCAGGCTCTTCGGGTGCATGGCGCGCACACCTGCCGTTTCGTCGGCGGCGTCCATCACGTCGTAGAAGGTGTCCACCAGCAGGCGAACTTGGGTCTCGCCACCGAGGGCTTCGTAGATGGTGTCCATGCTTGGCCGCGCTTGCGGGCCGGGGATCTTAGCCGTTGGAGCAGCGTGGCGGGTGTCTCTAGATGAGAGCGCAGCGCCCGAGCATTCAAAGGGGGGTAGTTTTGAATCGGACCCGTGGAAGGTCCTCGAGCCGAATCACGAAGGGAGAAGATCGGACTCGAACCGCACCCATGCTCATACGAGTCGCCATCTTGGCCACGCTACTGCTGCCCACAGTGGCGCTGGCCCAATCAAGCCTGCGCACCCTACCCAAAGCGGCACTGGTACACCTCGACTACAGCGCTGCCGTGGAGGGCTCGGCCCACAGGGTGGAGCGCGAAGGGGCTGACTCCCAGCAAGCAGCATCCCCGGATCAGGATCCCACCGGCGTACTGCCCTCCGTGTCCTTAGAGCTCTACGGACACGCTGACTTCGCAGGCGACTTCGAATCTGGCGACTCCAACCTGAGCACGCGCCGCGGCGGATGGCGAGCGCAGGTCTCTGAGGAAAGCGATGAGCGCGTGCTCGCCTTCGAGATCGGCATCGAGGGCTCCTTCTATCAGTTCTCCGGCGTGCCGCCCCTCGGCGGAGTTAGCGTCGACCCTTTCAACGACCTCTACCGCACGCAGTTGGGGTTCTCCTACGCCCGCATCCCTGAACTCGGCCACCTGGGTGGATTTGCTGGGGTCGAAGTGACCTTCGGCGGGGAGGACGAGGTGCAAACCACCGACGGCGTCTCCGGTGGAATACTCACCGGACTGCGCTATCGCGCGGCACCAAACCTGACCTTAGCCGCTGGCTTGGCTGGTATCTCAAGGCTCGAAGACGACGCGCGCATCTGGCCCTTCATCGGCTTCGAATGGGGTGTTACGGATGACGTACACCTCTCGATCCTTGGTCCGGACATCGAGTTGTCCTGGCAGACGACCGAGACCGTGCGCAGCATGCTGATCGCCGAGTACGACATGCGCCAGTATCGTTTGAACGAAGACGGACCCACCGCAGGTGCGGCCCTACGCGACGAGGAGATCAGAATCGGCGCAGGGCTCGAATGGAGCCCCAAGAGTTCGGTTCAGCTGCGCCTCGAAGGCGGCCTGACACTTTGGCGCGAACTGACGGTCTTGCCGGGCAGCGGACTTTCCACCGCGTCGGAAATTGAACCCACCCCATTCCTAGGGATCGAGCTCGTGTTTTCCTTCTGAGAGATCGAGTCGAAGAGCTCCTCGAAACGGTCGGTGATCACCGGCCAGGCATAGGTCTTCAAGGCGCGCTCGCGTCCGTTGCTACCGAGCCCCGCAAGCCAAGTAGGGTTTTGCATGCCGCGCAGTAGAGCGCGGCTGAGTGTATCTAGGTCGCCGGCGGGTAGCACCAAGCCAGTGGACTCATGCTCAACCGTCTCGGCCAGGCCGCCGATGCGACTAGCGAAGACGGGGATGCCTGCGGCGGCGGCTTCCACAGCCACGATGCCGAAGGGCTCGGTGATCAGGGTTGGTGCCACGAGTGCATCGAGGCTGGCCAGGTAGTCGGGCACCTGCGCGTGGGTGAGTCTACCGGTGAACTGCACCTGCTCTGCTAGGCCGAAGGCTTGGACCTGTGCGCGCAGCGCTGCCAAGTCGTCGCCCTCGCCGGCGAAGACCAAGCGTTGGTGGCCGGTGGCGTCCTTGGCGCAGGCATCGCGGAAGGCCTCCAGCAGGAGGAACACGCCCTTGTCCCGTTCCACGCGGCCGAGGAATCCAAAGCGCG
>JBLIOL010000418.1:0-3589 GCA_047639615.1 Planctomycetota bacterium
TGCTGAGGAGTGGGCGCGGCGGTGCGCGGGTGCTGAGGAGTGGGCGCGGCGGAGCCGGCCGGAGGCCGGGGCTGGCGAGGGGCGGCTCGGGGGGCGCAGGGTTCTTGGGCGCAGGTGTCCTGGGCGGCTAGGCGCGGAGTTGTAGGTGACCTGGAAAGACGTCTGGTCGCATGCCGCGCAGGGCGGTCCAGGCTCCATTGTTCAGGTAGCAGGCCCGGGCCACCGACCACTCGTGCTTAGGAATCAGCACGCATCGGCCAGCGAAGCGCCCGGAGCTGAAGAGGTCCCATTCGCCCTTCGGGATGTGGATGCCGTGCTTGCGGGCGTTCTGAAGCACATAGATGATCGCGTGGCGGATGGCCGCGCGAGTGAACAGGGGCTTGGCATGGAAGCGGTCGCGGAGGACCCGGCCCTTGCGACCGAAGAATCGGTTGATGGCCTTGCCGATGCGAATGCCGAGGCCTTGCGCGCCCTTGCGCAGAGCCTCGTCGTCCGGAACCGTCGCGATCATGTGCAAGTGGTTCCTCAGGATGCTGTACCCGATGAGCTTGAAGCCCCAATTTCAGAATAACTGATACACCCTCCTTGCCCTTGCGGAAGCACTCCTCCAATACGTGCCGCATTTCCTCGGTGCGCAGGTTGCCGATGCCCTCCACCAGCTTCCAGGTGATCAGGACCCCCTCGGAACCGTGCACCGTCGGGCGCACCTGGTGCGGCACATGTCCGCTCTTGGTTTGAAACTTGGCGTCCTTCTTGGCCCACCGAGCACGGTCCTCTTTGGTGGGCGGGGTGTAGGGCTGATCGAAGAATTCGTCCGGCAAAACAGTGCGGGCTTCCATACTTACTAAACGCACGGGAGGCCAATATGTGCCGACCTTCCCCGGATCAATATTGCCAATAGATACCGCTCGCGGCAGCTATTGGCCAAACGGCGCAAACCGGCACATATCCACTTTCGCCCCGCCCCCGCCTTCGCTCCGCCCTCCGCCCTCCGCCCTCCGCCCTCCGCCCTCCGCCCTGCGCCCCCCGGCCAGCGGCCGGCTCCGGCGCGCCCGAGCCTCAGCACCCGCAAACAACCCTCCCCCTCCCCTGCAACCCCGACCCTCCCATCGCCAGCCTCCGGCCTGCGGCTCGGCACCGTCGGCCCAGAGCGGCCCTCCCCAATCGTCCACTCAGCACCTTCTCCGCCACCAACAGACGCTGCTTGCCCGACTCAGCTCTATCCAGAGCAAAAGTAACCCCGCTTTTGCACAACGAATATTCCCGCAGGGGCAACAATGTGATCCCCCCCCCTTTCCAAAGGATCCCATGTCCAAACACCTACGAACACCCGTGGCGCTTCTGCTGCTCGGACTGATCCCTTGCGGATCGGCCTGGGCCCAGGACGTGAGCGCGGATGCGGTAGCCACGGAGGCTGCGACCGATGACGTCGCGACCAAAGTCCAAGCTGCCATCGACGGCTACCAAGCCACCTACGACGCCTTCCTGAAGGTCTGGCGCGCAGCAACCGAAGAGGAGCGCACCGAGCTCCGCGAGAGCATCCCGAATCCCACGGATACGGCCATGCTCATCCTCGAACTGATCAAGGACGAGGCCGGCAGCGATGCCCAGTGGACCGGTTTGCAGTGGGCCCTTCAACAGGGTTCGCGTCACCCCGAGGTGGTTGAGGCCAGCCTGCCCACGCTGCTGGCATACTTCCCCAACAAGGACGAAGCAGGCGATCTTGCTTTCCGCATGCAGGCCGGTCCCGGCGTGCAGGCCTTCCTGGAGAAGCTTGTCGAATCCACAGAGAGCACAGCCGTACGCGGCAAGGCCATCTACGGCTTGGCCGGCGTGCTGCGCACGGAGTCGCAGAAGGCCAGCGGCACGCAAGCCGAGGAGCTGCAAGCGCGCGCGCTGATGCTCTTCGATAGCTTGTCCGCAGCGGAGTACGCCGACGTGGTGCTCTACCGCACCACGATGCTCGCCGAAAAGGCCAAGGGCGAAGCCTTCGCAATGAAATTCCTGGTGACCGGTAAGGTCGCCCCGGACATCGAGGCCGAGGACATTGACGGCACCGTCTTCAAGCTCTCCGACTATCGCGGCAAGGTCGTCATGCTCGACTTCTGGGGCGATTGGTGACCCCCCTGCAGGGCCATGTATGGCCACGAGCGGTCGCTCGTAAAGAATTATGCAGGTCGTCCCTTCGCCCTCCTGGGCGTGAACAGCGATAAGGACCGAGAAAAGCTTCGCCAAGTGCTCGTCGAGAAAGAGCTCACCTGGCGCAGCTTCTGGAACGGAGGCTCCACCAGTGGACCGATCTCCACGGCTTGGAACGTCAGCGGCTGGCCGACCATCTACCTGATCGATCACGAAGGCGTGATCCGCAAGAAGAACGTGCGCGGAGACGCCCTGGATGAGGCCATTGCCGACCTGGTCGCCAAGGCCGAGGCAGCTGGCCACTAGGCTAGGAAGCGCATCTACAAATGAGAGCGGCCGCAGCTCCCGCAAGGGGGGCTGCGGCCGCCTGCATGTTGCCAGCTAGACGCCCGTGCTGCCCAGCAGGGCCCAGGAATGGTATATAGGGGCGCCTATGCACTCGACCCTCGCCGAGAAGGCCTACTTCTACATTCGTGAGAAACTCTCCCGCGGCGAATTGCTGCCCGGGACGCGTCTGGTGAACCGTACCTTGGCCGCCGAAATCGGCGTGTCCTTCACGCCCGTGCGCGAAGCCATCAACCAGTTGGCCAGCGAAGGCTTGGTGGAGTACATACGCGGCGCCGGCGCCTACGTGCGCCGCATCGATCGCACGGAGCTCTCCCAGCTCTACGATCTGCGCGCGACCTTGGAGCCCTTCGCCGCCGCGGAAGCCGCGCGCAACATCACTTCGCACCAGATGGAAGAGATGTATCGCCTCTGCGATCTCTTCCACACGCTGGCGAGTGGCTTGCGTGGTGAGCAGGACGACAAGACCCACTTGGATCTGTGGACCCGCTGGCTCGATGCGGAGGAGTCCTTTCACGGATTAATCTTCCGCGCGGCCGCCAACACCTGGCTCGTGAAGATCGCTACGGAGCTGCGGCTCATGTCCATGCTCTTCGGCCCGCAGCGCATGGGCCAACAAGTCCTAACCCTGTCCAACGCCTCCCGCAGCTGGCGCGAACACGCACGCCTGGCCAGCACCCTCGGCCGCGGGGACTCGGAACACGCACACCTTTGGATGGTCCAGCACATCGCTACGGGTCGCACCCAGGTGCTGGCTTGGTACGACGAGATGGAACGCTCGGGCGGGCTGAGCTAGATGCAGCCGCGTCCTAAGGCGAGCGCGCGCCCGAGCCTCCTGCTGCTGGTGCTGCTGTGCCTGGGCGCCTGTGCCGCCCCCGAACAGCCGGACTATTTCCGCCACAACCTGGCCGAGCGACCGAACCCGGAAGGCCCCGAGGTGCTCGTGGTCGTTGCGCATCCGGACGACGAAATCCTCTTTGCTGGCTTGCTCTACAAGCTCTACACGCACTTGGATGGCGCAGCGGATGTGGTCGTCATCACCAATGGAGAGGGTGGCTTCAAATATTCGACCCTGGTACGACTGCGCGGCGGGCTTGACCTCACC
>JBLIOL010000419.1:0-3565 GCA_047639615.1 Planctomycetota bacterium
TTTGCCGAATCACAGAGAGCCCGCGGTGGTTTTGTCCTGGCTCCGTACCACCACGCTGTGGGCGTCTGTACCCCCAGCACCACGGACTCAGTCGTCGTGATGCTCTTTGCCAGCCGCCGCGAGAATTTTGGTCTGCTCAGAAGCCGGCACAGCGCCGAAGTGGGCGAAGTTCATTGAGTAACTGCCCTCGCCTGCCGTCTGCGACTTCAAGTCTCGGTGGTAGGTCTGCATCAGGAGCTTGGGCACCTCAGCCTTGATGATGGTGATCGCCCCATCAGCCTCCATGCTCTGATCGATCACATGGCCCCGGCGCTGGCTGGTGAGGTCGGAGAAGATCGTGCCCGCGTCGTCCGTCGGTACATGAATCTCCACCTCCATGATCGGCTCGAGCAATACCGGCTTGGCCTTGCCAAAGCCCTCGCGGAAGGCACGCTGACCGGCCATTTTAAAGCTGGCCTCGTCGGAGTCCACGGCGTGGAACTTGCCGTCGTACAACTCCACCTCCACATCCACCACTTCGCCATCGATCAGGATGCCCTTGGAGGCGATCTCGCGGATGCCCTTCTCAACTGCCGGGATCAGGTTGCGCGGGATCGCGCCGCCGACCACCTTGTCCTTGAAAACCAGACCCGCACCCTCCTCACCCGGACGCACGCGCAGGTAGCACTCGCCGAATTGGCCGCGCCCACCACTCTGCTTGCGGTGGCGGTGATGCCCCTCGGAGGGTTTCGTGATGCTCTGCCTGTAGGCCACCTTCGGCAGCTCATGATCCACGTGCACATTGAAGCGACGTTCCAAGCGCGCCAATTGGATCTGTAAGTGAAGGTCACTCATGCCATGGATCACGAGCTCATGGGTATCGACCGTGTGCTCCACCGTGAAGGTCGGATCCTCCACCGTGAGCTTGACCAGCGCCTCGCCGATCTTCTGCTCGTCGGCGCGCTCCTTCGGAGTCACGGCCCACTCCACCATGGGGGTGGGCGCATTCGGATAAGGCACGACCCGGGGCTCTTCCCCGGCCGAGCTGAAGCTCTCCCAAATGCCCAGATGCTCCACCTTGCTGAAGGCGACCAACTCGCCCGGGCCAGCGCTCTCCACACTCTCGCGGTTCTTGCCCACCAGCCTGAACAGACCGCCAAGTTTCTCGCCCTTGCCCGGACCGATGTGATCGTGATTGCGCAGGGTGCCTTGGTGAATGCGCGCCATGCAGACCTTGCCCACGTGCGGATCGCTGGCGACCCCATACACCGTCGCCGCTAGAGGCGCCGTGGGATCGGGCAAGACGGTCTCGCCCTGGGCGTCCACGGTCACGCGCGTGACCGGATTCGGTGCAAAGCGCTTGAGGAATTGAAGCACGCTCTCCAGGGCCTCGCCGTCGGCCGGATTGCAGACCATAACCGGCACCAGCGATCCCTTGGCGATGGCGGCGGGCATGTGCTTGTCCAACTGCTCCTCCGTCAGCTGGCCGTTGTCCAGATACTCCATGAGCAAGCCCTCGTCCTCACAGGCATCCATCACCCGATCCTTCAAGCGACTGCACCAGGGGCTCTCCGTATCCAGCACCGTGCGTTCCACGGACTTGAAGCCCGGCCCACTTGCGTTGGGCAAGAGCACCGGCACACACTCGATTCCCACCCGATCGCGCAGCAGTGCCACTGTGGCTTCGAAGTCGGCGTTTTCCCCATCCAAGTGTGTCACGATCACCGCACGTCCGCGCCCCATCTGTTCGGCGGCGCGCATCTTCGAGCGCAGGTTGAAGGTCGCGCCGCTAGCGCAGCTGACCACCCCCACCACCAGGTCCGCCGCATACATGGCCGACTGCACCTGCGAGATGAACTCCGGGTAGCCCGGCGTGTCGATGAAGTTCCAGCTCTTGCCCTGATACTCCGCGTGCACCGAGGAGAACTGCAACGTGTGCTGCTTCTCCTGCTCTTCGGGCTCGGTGTCGCAGATACTTGTCTTGTCCGCCACCGATCCCTTGCGAGGGGAGGCGCCCGTTAAATAGGCGAGGGCGTCTACCAAGGTCGTCTTACCCGAAGACGGGTGTCCAACGAACGCGATGTTGTGGAGGGTAGAAACAGCTTTCATGCTTGGAAGGGGGTTAGGGACTTGGGGACCCTTCCCGGCATGCCGAGCGAGCCCCATGAACAGGTGCTCGCTCGAATTAAGTAGGACGGGTCTTAGCCTCTCCCCGATCCTCTACGCGCGCTAAGCCCAGTGCGAAGGCTCCCCTTTGGAGGCTTCGAACCGCGACATAGCGCGTCGGTACCGCTGGCGCGGCAGGTGGTGATTGGGCTGGTGGCGTGATCTGGCGCATGGCCTTTGCCGTCCTTTATTGGCGATGACTCCAGCATAGACGCTGCGCCAAATCCGTGGGGTAAACAGTGCCTGCGCGCCTCAAACCCGGATGCGGACTCGCCTCGGTATCACGCAACAAGCCCAGCGGCGCGCAGGTGCGCCGCTGGGCTTGGGTCTATCTGCGTAGGAGAGCTACGCCACAGAATGCGATTCGTTAGCGGACTACGATTTCCACGCGACGGTTCTGTGCCTTGCCGTCCTTGGATCCATTCGATGCAACCGGACGGTGCGGTCCATGGCCCACCACCACGAAGCGGTCGTCGGAGATCTCGCCGCGCGTTACCAGGTACCCGTGCACAGCTCGCGCGCGTGCCCAGGATAGGTCGCGGTTGGACTTGAACTTGGAGCGACGTATACGATCCGAGTCCGTGTGGCCTTCCACGAAGAAGCTCACCTTGGCGCCGAAGTCAGCCTTCAAGCGGCGGGACACAGCGGCCAAAGCCTGCTCGCCTTCCTTCGAGAGGGTTGCGCTGCCTGAAGCGAAGGAGACCTTGGACGGGATCGTGAAGACGATATCCCCCCCACGCCGGTCGACGCTCACGCCCACGGCATCGAGTCCATCGCGGTTGATGGCCGGGCCCTGCTGAGCCGGAGCGCTGGCCGGAAGAACGATCGAGGCCGGACGCTCGTCGAGCATGTCGGCAGCATCCTCCAGCGCAGCCTGGATCTGGTCCTTCTCATAGATCGAACTCTCCAGCCGCAGCTTGAGGTCCGTGTTCTCCTGGCGCAGCTCGCGCACCAGGCCGTCTTTTCCGTTCAACTCGGCCCGAAGGGCGTGGTTGGTGGCGCAGCCCGGCAGCATAGGCAGGCAGGCCAAAGTCATGATCAAGCGGGTTCGAGTAAGCATCGTTTTCTAAGGGTCCCCTCTATCTGCGTTACGGTTTGGAGGTCCGCGCCAATGCTAGAACCCCACCAAGGTCACATGATCGCGATACAGAAGCAGGATTCCAATACCCAGGGCCAAGTACGGGCCAAAGGGAATGTAACGTCCCACGAATCGGGCGATTCGGATCGATCTTGACCACGGATCGCGCCTGCCACGTGAAGCCGCGCGCCGGCGGGTGACCACCAGCCAGCGCAAGATATTGGCCACGCCCATGATCGATCCGGCGAAAGCAGCGATCATCAGGGCGTAGAGCACGCCCTCAGGGCCGATAAAACCGCCGCCTGCGGCCATCAGCTTGACGTCGCCGAAACCCATGGCATC
>JBLIOL010000420.1:0-3524 GCA_047639615.1 Planctomycetota bacterium
GGTTGTGTTTCTGACACAGTACCGCCAAGCCCTCTAGGAGCGTGTCGTGCATAGCCGAGTTTGCGAGGCATGCGCGACACGCTCCTAGGGCAGGAAGCTCCAGATGTGTAGTCCGGTCTCCAGCTCGGTGATCGTAAGCGTGTCCGCAAATTGATTGTGGAACCAGCCCAAGGACACGGGGACACCGTCTCGCGTAGCAGACATCGGCGGGTGTGGAATCTCCTTCAGGACGATCACATCCGCGGCATCCAAGGCTTCGATCTCCACCGTCAGGGGGAATGAGCCGCTGCTCGGCCCCCAGTCCGCAAGATCCGTCTCGATGCGCTGCAGCCCCTGGCTGCCCGTGATCGAGAGCAAGCCCGCGCTGGGATCGACCGCATACTCGAAAGACCCGAACTGCCCGGGAGTCTCCAGCGCCACGTCGAAGTAGTACCAACGCGCGTCGCGGTCCACGAGCAAGCTCCCCACTAGGGGCACCTGCAACTGCTGAGCGCCTAGCCACTGACAGGCCTCGTTCTCGCGCATCACATCCCAGGAATGTAGCCCGCTGGGAACCGGGTTGAGGTCCACCACCGCCCCGGGCAGCGCCCCCAAGTAACCCGCGAGCACCTCGGTCTGATTGACCAAGTACGTGCGCGGGTCCTGCTGCGCCCACCAGAATTGGACCGGCACCGCGCGCAGATTCGAGGCCATGTGCGTGCCCGCCGGCGCCAAATCCAAGGTCAGCGGATCGAGCTCGATGCACGAAGCGCGCCTATAGGCGAAGGGCTGCTGACTCGGATTCCCTCCGAAGATCGTCTCCATCAACCCAATCTGGGTCGGGTTCTGTGAGAGGATCACCCAGGTGTCTGCTTGGTCCACGCTACCCGTGTGATTCACCACAGCAGCAAACATGCCCGCGTCCGGATCCATGTGTCGCGCGGCATAGGAGCTCACCGCCGCGCCTCCCATGGAGAACCCCACGCCGTAGATGCGCGAGCGGTCGATGGGATACTGCCCCAGCACATACTCCAAGCCAGCGCGCGTGAACTGCTGCGAATCCGCTGAGCCGTAGTTGATCGTCGGACTTCCCACGGGCGAGCGCGAGAGCGGCCCGAGCAGGTACCACCCGCGCGCCATGGCCTGCGCCACGAAGTCCGTATTGAAGACCACGTCTGCGTGAGACACACCGAATTGGTGAAAGACCACCAGCAAGGGCCGGTCCCCAGGACCGGCCATCGAGGGGTCCGGAACACCCAACACGAACTGCTCATCCATCCCGAAGCTCGGCACTGGAACCCGCAGATTGTGAATCCCCTTCGGCAACGGCAAGGACCACCCCGCCGCCCCAACGGACGTGGACGCACTCTGCCAAACCAAGTTAGTTGGTTCGGTCGGGCGCTGGCGGCTAACCCCCGTTGCTTGAAATGGAGCGGCAACGGAAGCCAGCATTGCGAGAATGCCAAGCGTGGTGCTCATGGATCTTGGCCCAAGGGTAGTCCCATTCGAACTTTCCCGCCAACCGCTCCATGCACTCCTCGCCTGGCATTCCCAGCCGATTCAGGCCGCGAGCCTATTTCGAAACCGAAACCCGCAGGCTCGCGCCCCTATCGCCGGTGGCGCCAAAGCTAGCGCTCCAGCCGCCCTGAGCGTCCGCGGAGAGCACCCGCCGCTCGTCCACGAATAGGCGTCCCTGGGTGTTCTGGTCGAAGCCGTCGATCAGCCCTGTTCCCAGCTCCACCCGGCGGCTGCCGGCGGCCCAGTTGGCGGCGGCACGCAGGTCCAGACGCAAGCGCCCATCACCGCCCAGACTGGCGCCCAGATGCGCCACGATGCCATCGAAGATCACGCTGACATGCGGATCCGGTGTGGCCGCGAACTGCGCGACCTCCACGTCGTAGTCGAGCACCTCGAGGCTCTCATTGCCCAAGCTGAGCAGGCTGGTGTAGCCATCGAGCATGGGTTGCTGCACATGCGCCACACTCTTGCCATCGATTACCAGGTCCAGACGCAGCTGCAGAGCCGTGGTCAGACCCAGGCTAGCTTCCACCTGCGCCTCGAGGTTGGCCAGCATGCCAGGCGCACTGCCCTCGGCCTGGGAATAGGCACGCCAGGGACCGAACTGCGCGATGGAGTTCACATCCCTACGGGACTGGTTGGTGATCAGGTCCAAGATCTCGGGGCCGGGGCCCTGGCCCAAGTTCGTGCCGAGCAGCGGGTTGTCTAAGACCTCACGGTAGTGTCCGCGGGTCAGCGGTCGGACCAGACCGCTCCCCATACCATGCAACTGAGAAGGCGCAGCAGCATGCTCGGCGAGCAGGACCAGCTTCTCCCCATTGGAGGACAGTGCCAGCTCACGTCGGTGACTCAGGCCACCACCGATGTGGTGCACGATGATGGTGCGCGTGTGCCCATCCTGAACCCCGCGCAGCATGATCCCACCACCATCGGGCAGGAAGGCACTACTCGCCGAGCCGAAGCCAGCCATCTCATAGGTCTGCACATCGCGAGCGGAGGGCAGCTGGCTGATCATGCGATCCTCACCGGTCAGGCGCAGCCCCATTCCGAGGGTCGAGCTACCGATGCTCGGCAACTCGCCATGTCGCACGATCGTAGTCAAGAGCACACCACCGCGCGCCGGCACCGCTTGCATGCCGATGCGGATGCCGGACTGCACCCCCATGACGATCGGGTCGGCGATCACGGAGGCCTGTGCGATCTCTACGTCGTAGTCGAGCACGATCGGCGAGACCACCGTGGACTCTACGCGTCCCCAATCAGCCGATGCCAAGGAGACGCTATGGCTAACCACCGAATCCGGGGGGATCCGATCCAAGATCGCGCGCACGTCGGCCCGGCTCAATTGGCTAGGGCCCATGATGGCTCCGTCGATCACCTCCACCGCTAACTCGATGCGCTCATCCGCAGCATCGCGCAGGAAGTCGTAGACACGCTGCGCTTGGGCGTGCACCGGCTCGGGCGCGACCATCAGCAACTTGCCGTTGTCGAGCACCTCGATCCAGCGTCCCTGGAAGGAGAGCTGTTCACCGAGGAGATCGCTGATAAGCCCCGGGAAGAAGAGTTCCGTCTGCTCCCCCTGGTCGGCGTCGTAGCCATCGCGGGCGTCCAAGCTGGTCAGTCCCTGCGGCGCGAGCGCCCAGAGCTTCTGATCTACGGAAGCCGTATGAACACGCAAGGCACGCAGGTCATAGGCGCGCACCTCATTGGCCTGCACGACGGGCTCGGGTGCTTGCGCCAAAAGGGGCATAGCTAGTGCAAAGGTAAGGATCATCGAAGCTCTATGTTGTCGAGGGTTGCAAGCGGCGTGCGAGCCGCGAGAGTAGGTTCCAGTAGATAGCTGAGGGTGTACAAGGCGCTGCGGCCGGAGCCGCTAGCGCTAGCGAGGCGTTTCAACACACGGTCGAGCACCTCAGGCGGTAGATCACCCAAGAGTCGCGCACTCGCTGTCTCACCGCCGATGCGATGAACCACGAGCACCAGCGCCGCCGCCACAGGGGCGTCGCCGTCGTTCAGTTGCGCAAAGA
>JBLIOL010000421.1:0-3497 GCA_047639615.1 Planctomycetota bacterium
AGAGGCATCGACACCCGCGAGGATTACGATGCCTTTGTCGCTCTCCATGCAGGACGGTCCCAAGCGGGCCCCGGCCTCTCCACACCACGATGACCAAGCACATTTTCGTAACCGGCGGCGTAGTCTCGAGCCTCGGTAAGGGCCTCACCTCCGCAGCCATCGGCATGATCCTGGAGCGCCGCGGTCTGAAGGTTTCCGTGCAGAAGCTCGACCCGTACATCAACGTGGACCCGGGCACCATGAGCCCCTTCCAACACGGCGAGGTGTACGTCACAGACGATGGCGCGGAGACCGACTTGGACCTGGGTCACTACGAGCGCTTCACTCACGCGCGCTTCACCGAGCACAGCAACTACACCACCGGCAAGATCTACTCCACGGTGATCGCCAAGGAGCGCCGCGGCGACTACCTGGGCCGCACGGTGCAGGTCATCCCGCACATCACGGACGCCATCAAGGAAGGCATCCGCGCCGGCGTCACCGATCCCGAAATCGACGTGGCCATCTCCGAGCTCGGCGGCACGGTGGGCGACATCGAAGGCCTGCCCTTCCTGGAAGCCGCGCGTCAGTTCGCGCTCGAAATGCCGCGCGGGGATGTGCTCTTCGTGCACCTGACCCTGCTGCCCTACCTGAGCGCCTCGGGCGAGCTAAAGACCAAGCCCACCCAGCAATCCGTAGGCAAGCTGCGCGAGATCGGCATCCAGCCCGACATTCTTATCTGTCGTACCGAGAAGCCCATGACGCCGGAGATGTTCACCAAGATCAGCCTCTTCTGCAACGTGCGCGAGGAGTGCGTGGTCGAGGAGCGCGATGTGGACTTCTCCATTTACGAAGTGCCCGTGGACCTGGTGCACGCCGGCCTCGACCGTCTGATCGTCGATCGCCTGGACCTGGACTGCGAGCCGGTCACGGACCTCGTCGACTGGCTCGAGATGCTCAAGAGCATCAAGGCCACCGACCAAGAGGTCGAGATCGCAGTCGTCGGCAAGTACATCGAGCTGCACGACGCCTACAAGTCCATCTACGAGTCGCTCGCCCACGCGGGCATCGGCCACCAGGTCAAGATCCGCCTGCGCAAGCTGGCTGCGGAAGCCGTACATGACGACTGCGAGCGCCTGCTCGAAGGCGTTCACGGCGTACTCGTCCCCGGCGGCTTCGGCGAGCGCGGCGTCGAGGGCAAAATCGCCGCCATCAAGTGGGCGCGCGAGAACGGCGTGCCCTTCTTCGGCATCTGCCTCGGCATGCAATGCGCCGTGATCGAGTACGCCCGCAACGGCCTGGGCCTCGAAGGCGCCCACACCCTCGAGCACTCGCCGCACTCGCCCCATCCGGTCATCAGCCTGATGGACGATCAAGAGGGCGTGCCCAAGGGCGGCACCATGCGCCTAGGCGCCTACGACTGCGAGCTCACCCCAGGCAGCCGCGTGGCCGAGCTCTACGGCGAGACGCACATTTCCGAGCGCCACCGCCACCGCTACGAGTTCAACAACGCCTACCGCGAGGCCTTCGATAAATCCCCCATGCAACTCTCGGGCACCCACCCGGAGCGCGACCTGGTGGAAATTGTTGAGCTACCCGATCACCCCTTCTTCATCGGGGTGCAGTATCACCCCGAGTTCAAGAGCCACCCCCTGGCTCCCCACCCGATCTTCAAGGGCTTCGTGCAAGCCGCCAAGGCCCTAGCCAACCGCGCCAGCACCGACCCCAAGTCCTCCAGCCTGAAGCGAGGCGCTCAGACTCCTACCTCGTGAGCGCCACCGACCCCATGACCGACGAACCCGAACTCACCGCCGCCGACCTGCCGCTCCCCGGGGGCGACTTCCGCATGTTCGTGACGCGCCTCTCCTTCCAGGGCCTGCTCTCCTGCGGCGTTCTAGAAAACCCCGTCACCAACTCGCGCCAGGTCAACATGCCTAATGCCTACCTGGTGCAAGGCGACCTGGAGATGCTGCAGCGCAAGACCTCCGGCAACCTAGACGGCGAAGAGAAAGCCCACCTCGACAAGGTAGTCAGCGACCTGCAGACCATCATCGAAAAAGTGGAAGCCGCCAAGTTCACAGCCGAGAAGCAGGCCCAAGAGCAAGCCGAGTAGCTCCCCCCCGGCGGTGGTCCGGTACCACCACCGGCGGCTAGTCTGCCTGGCAAAGCGACTTGAGGCGTTTGTCGACGATACGAGCACGCTCGGGTCCGTCCTCAAAATACGCAGGGAAGGCCTCGGCGAAGAGGCGGTCGGCTCTGAAGGCACGAATGCCCGTCGCAATGTGGGCCCGCAGGTCGGGGCTGCTCGCTGCGACTTCGGCCACGACCTCGGGCCGGCCGTCGACCACGCGGACGATGTCCTCGAGGTCGTGGCTCATGACATAGTCGCCCCCACCGCGTCCCTCGAAAGCGCTGAGTTTGGTCGCTAGTAGATGGGGAGCGTCGATGTGGTGGATGAGCGCGCCTCTCGGCAGGCTCGCCCTCTGCCGCCCCTCGAAGGCGGACATGTACCAGCGATTGCTGAACCCCAGGATCTGCTCGTTCAAGGGCATGATGTCGACCACGAGGCCGCTGCTTCTGAAACGACAGATGGGGTCATCGCCATCCGTGTGCTGAGAGAATCCGCGCGCCAGTATCCGCTGGCAGAACTCGTGATAGCCGGCGTAGTGGACCGCCTCCACTACTAGGTCTACATCTTCCGTAGGACGGATCGGGCTAGCGCCGGGGTCGCTCACCAGCAGGCCGGCCGCGCACCCGCCCACCAGGCACAACTCGTCCATCAGCGGACCCAGTGCCTCGGCCACGGCCTCCAGCTGGTCAAGGTTCGGGTCCATCGCCATGGAATCACACAAGCCGCTCTGCGAGCAGCTCGAAGCCTAGCTGCCTTTCGCGCGTGCGCCCGCCGCGGATGGCGTCTACCAAGGCCAGCACCTCGTACAAGGCTGGGTCCCGCCGGGCTGCCGCGGGTGCGGACTTGTAGAGCGGTCGGAATTCTTGGCCGCGGACTTCCCCTTCGGGGTCTGCCCAAACGAATGGCTGGCTTGCATCAGACTGGATCCTATCGCTGAGTGGTGGCGCCGAATGGGCCGTCGGCATCCCCCGCCGGGTTGCGCCGGGTGATTCGAAGAAGGCGTAGCGGACCCCGTGTTCGATGAACTCGAGCAGCGCCTGCGTCTTGGGCCCAGGCTTGCCCTTCGAATCCAACGCCGGAACCAGCAGGCCCGCCGACAAAGATCTCTTCACCGCCGCATTGGTTTCCGATGCACTCAAACCCAAGGACTCAGCCAGCTGCAAGTAGGTCCACGAGTCGCTCCTACCAATGGCTATCTTGAGGCACACAAACAGGTCTAATGGCTTGAGCTTCATAGATATACGCTATTCGCGAATAGCGAATATAGCAAGTCTACGCAGCCAAGAGAAAGCCAAGACTAGGCCGAGGGAGGCCAAGTCAGAGAATCCCACCGCCTGATAGCGAGCGAATCGCCAGTCAATGCAAGTGGCCCGCCTGAAGCATGCTT
>JBLIOL010000422.1:0-3493 GCA_047639615.1 Planctomycetota bacterium
TGAAGGAACGCACGGAGGTTCGCCCAGCACACATCCTCGTGCGAGGCGCCTACGACAACCCCGGTGAGTTGGTAGAGCGCAACGTGCCTGGGTTCCTACCTTCCATGGAGCCCAAGGATGGGTTGCGATCGAGGCTCGACCTAGCCCAGTGGCTGGTGGCCCCCGAGCAACCTCTGACCGCGCGCGTGGCCGTGAACCAATTCTGGCAGCAGCTCTTCGGCACAGGCATCGTGAAGACCTCCGAGGACTTCGGTACGCAAGGGGAGTGGCCGAGCCACCTGGAGCTGCTGGATCACCTCGCGCGAAGCTTCGTGGAGTCAGGCTGGGATGTAAAGGCGCTCTTCAAGCGCATCATGCTCTCCGCCACGTACCAGCAAGCCGGAGCCACAACCCGCGCGCAATTCGAAGCCGATCCGGAGAACCGAATGCTGTCCCGAGCTTCGCGCTTCCGCATGGACGCTGAGATGATCCGCGACCAAATCCTAGCCAGTAGCGGGATCTTGAACACGAGCATGTACGGTCCGAGCGTCAAGCCGCCGCAGCCCGCGGGCATTTGGAAAGCGGTCAGCCTGCCCGACTCCTACCCGCGCATTTTCGAGGCGGACCAGGGTGAGCAAATCTATCGCCGCAGCCTCTACACCTTCTGGAAGCGCGGTATGCCCCCGCCGCAGATGACCATGCTCGACGCTCCCAATCGGGAGTCTTGCGCGGCGCGCCGAGAGCGCACGAACACGCCTCTGCAGGCCTTGCTCTTGATGAACGAGGCCGAGTACCTGCGCGCGGCGGGACAGCTTGCCAGCAGAACTTTGGCAATCCCGGAGCTCTCACCCGCGCAGCGACTGACGCACATCTACGAGACGATCACCTCGAAGTTGCCAAGCACAAGCGTGAGCCAGAAGCTGCTGAACTACCTGCAGGATGTCGAGCAGCTGTACGAGCAGGACACGCAACTAGCTGAGCAGCTTTGCGCGGACCTGCCCCTACCCGATGGCTGCTCGAATGCGCGGCTGGCCGCCTGGACCATGCTGGTGAGCACGGTCTACAACCTGGACATCACCAAGACCCGGGAGTAAATCCATGCACGAACTTCTCAAGCAACACCTGCGCCTGCAAACGCGCCGCCAACTGCTGAAGGCCTCCGGCATGGGCCTAGGCGCCAGCGCATTGGCCTCGCTCCTACCCCAGAACGCCATGGCCCGCGGCCTGGCCCAGAACACGCCTCGCGCCAAGCGCGTGATCTTCCTCTTCATGGCCGGCGCGCCCAGCCAGCTCGACCTCTTCGACTACAAGCCCGGCCTGGAGAAGCTCTTCAAAGAGCCCTTGCCCGAGAGCGTCAGCAACGGCCAGCGCGTCACGGCCATGACCCGCGGCCGCACCCAACTCGTGATGCCCTCGAAGTATCGCTTCGAACGTAAGGGCCAAGGCGGCGTCTATTGGAGCGAGTTGCTGCCGCACCTCGGGCGCTCGGCGGACGACATCTGCGTGATCAACTCGCTGCACACGGACGCGATCAATCACGACCCCGCCAAGACCTACTTCTGCACCGGCTCCGAGCTCCCCGGCAAGGCCAGCATGGGCGCATGGTTGAGCTACGGGCTCGGGTCCATGAACCGCGACCTACCCGACTTCGTGGTGCTCACATCCGCCTACTGGACCGGCGGCAAACGCAACACCCAGGGCCTCTACAGCCGACTCTGGGGCAGCGGCTTCCTACCCTCGAAGCACCAGGGCGCGGCCTTTCAAAGCTCCGGGGACCCGGTGCTCTTCCTCTCCAACCCGGCCGGCGTGGACGCCAAGGTCCGCCGTCGCATGCTCGATGCCGTGGGTGAGATCAACCGCGAGCACCTGCAGGAGATCGGCGACCCCGAGATCCAAACCACCATCGCCCAACAGGAGATGGCCTTCCGCATGCAAAGCTCGGTTCCCGAACTGGCGGATCTCTCCGGCGAGCCCAAGGAGGTCTTGGATCTCTACGGGCCCGAGGTGCACAAGACCGGCTCCTTCGCGCGCAACTGCTTGCTGGCGCGGCGCATGATCGAGCGCGACGTACGCTTCGTTCAGATCTTCCACCGCGGCTGGGATCACCACTCGATCCTGCCCAAGCAGTTGCCCGGCCAGTGCTTCGACGTGGACCAACCCGCGGCCGCGTTGATTCAGGATCTCAAGCGCCGTGGCCTCTTGGAGGACACCATCATCGTCTTTGCGGGCGAGTTCGGCCGCACGGTCTACGGCCAGGGCAAGCTCGACCGCGAGGATTACGGCCGCGACCACCACCCACGCTGCTTCTCGGGTTGGATGGCCGGCGGCGGCGTCCGCGGCGGCATGTCCTACGGCGAGACCGACGACTTCAGCTACAACGTGGTGCGCGATGGCGTGCAGGTGCGCGACCTGCACGCCACGATCCTGCACCAGCTAGGCATCGACCACGAGAAGCTCAGCTTCCCCTTCCAGGGCTTGGATCAACGACTCACCGGAGTCGAGAAAGCGCGCGTGGTGCACGAGATCCTGTCCTGACCTGCCCGACTCCCAATTGCACTCCATGCGGCAAATCCAACTGCTCCCTCTGGCTTTCCTGTGCCTCTCTGCAAGTCCAGCGCAGGATCCGCCGAGCCCCCTACTCGACTCCTTCCAGGAGTATGTGCAGGCCAAGCAGCAGTCCGAATTCGGTCTGCAGTGGGTGTCACTCGGACCGCTCCTGAACTCCGGTCGCGTGGAGGCCGTGCAAGGCGACCCCAGTGCACCGGGGACCATTTACGCCGCCTTCGGCTCCGGTAACCTCTGGAAGACTATAAATGGCGGCCTCGCCTGGAAGCCGATCTTCGAGAACCAGTCCGCCCTCGGTATCGGCGACATCGCCTTGGCACCCTCGGACCCCAAGGTGCTCTGGCTCGGCTCCGGCGAGAGCCTCAAGAAGGCGCGCAACTTCACCATGCCCGGCACCGGCGTGTTCCTCTCCCGCGACGCCGGCGAGACCTGGCGCAATGTGGGGCTGCCTGACTCCTGGCACATCGGCGAGATCGCCGTGCACCCTCTGGATCCGAACACAGCTCTCGTAGCGGTACTGGGCCACTTCTGGTCGAGCAACCCGAACCGCGGCCTGTACCGCACCACGGACGGCGGCGAGAGCTGGGAGCACGTGCTCTTCGTGGATCAACACACGGGGGTCAACGACGTGGTCATCGCGCGCTCCCAGCCCGACATCATGTACGCCTCCACCTGGGAGAATGACCCCAGCGTTTCTGGAGCTGCCAGCGGAGTGCACAGGAGTAGCGATGGCGGGCGCACCTGGACGCGCTTGGCAGGCGGCCTACCCGATGGCCCACGCACGGGCCGCATTGGGCTGGCCGTCTCCTGGACGAACCCCAACAAGGTCTACGCCTTGATCGACAATCTGAACCGGGAGAAACATCCCGCCGAACTCTACCGCACCCTCGACGGAGGCCAGAGCTGGCAGCGTACCCACGAGCAGGACCTAGAGATCTTCTCGCGCGTA
>JBLIOL010000423.1:0-3419 GCA_047639615.1 Planctomycetota bacterium
GTCAAGCCGGGAACCAAGAACAGCACAGACCCTGGAGGCCTCGTGCAGCAGCCCTACACCTCGCTTCGGCCTTCAGGCGGATTCCTGAACGTGTTGGTCAAGCGAGCGCGGGAGGCTGTGCCTGCGACTCTCCTGCTGCGCTACTTCGACGAGCAAGGGGAAATGCTGCACGAAGTCACGCGGGTGCGCTAACTGCACGAGGTTCGGGTCGTAACGGCATGTAGCGCCTACTCGGCCACCTCCCATGTTGATCTCTAGAGCACTCCAAGTCGTTGCACTTGCCGCTCTCCCCTTTGCGTCGGCCTCCTGCGGCGCTGACTCCGTGGATGCGTCGGGGCACTACCAGGGCTATGGAAGTGTTTGTGACCTACTGTTGCTGCCCGAGGGGCAGTACGAGTGCATCATCACGAATGGGATGACCGCCGAAGGGTGCATGACCGTCGCCGGTGCAGGAGGGTCATCCGGATCGTGGGCCATGGTGGACGGCGTCATCTGGTTCACGCCCGTCTCGGAAACATCAGACATCGTGGTTCGGCTTGCGGACTCGAGCGCCGCTCTCTCCGACGAGGGATTGGTGCTGACCTTTGAGGGGGCGGAGTACCCCATGAAGCGCGCCGAGCTCGTTGCTGGGGATCTCCTTGGCTTTGAGTACGAACTGAAATGAGCCTGCCGTTCGGAGCTTGGAATTCCACATTGTTCGGAGTCCTCGCGCGGGTAGCGTTCGCTTGCTCGGTCCTAGTAGCGGGCTTGTGGGCCGTGGCTCGGGAGCCGGCCGTGACCTCTCCAACCGTTCCGTTCGAAGGGATGTGGCAAGATGCCGATCCTGGGGTGTGTAGTCATCGAGGCGTGGACGACGGCGAGTTGCGCTTGGTACCAGGTACCTATGCGGAGCAGGGCGACAGCCTCTCTGAGTGCCTAAACGTCCGAGAGGACGGGACCTACGGCTACATGGACTTCATGTGCCACTTCACCAACTGGGAGAGGGTCACCATTTGGCGGCAGATGACGACCTATGTCTCGTTCTCGGCGGGCTTGTACCGGAATGACCAGTACATCATCGGCGGGTTGCGGATGGTCGGCGGCAGACTGTCCGTGCATGTGAAGTCTCCCAACGGTCCGTGCAGATTGCTTGTCTCGAGGTCGATTTGATCCCACCGGCCTTGCTCAGACCCAAGGCGGTGGGGTGGGAGTGTCGGTACTAGAAGTTGACCGCCCAGGACTCCGTGAAGTTGCTTGTCTGGAAGTCTCGATACCAAGCTTGGAAGTACCAGGTGCTTCCGGCCGTCATGGCGGGAATGCCAGGCAGGCTGCCGTTCGTGGTGATCTGGGCTCCCTGTCCGCAGAAGCCTGCTTCACCAGCTGCATCGAAGACGAAGATGGGGTTGTTCAGCCGGTAGATCTGACCAGATACGCAGATGCGTCCGGAGGAGCCGTTGGGGACAAAGTAGTTGCCCGCTGTTTGACTGGCGAAGAAGTAGCCGAACTGCTGCGGGGGGCCGGAATGGACCAGGGCTAGGATCGGGGCGCCGTCGTTTTGGGGGCTCGAGCCCGTGCGCAGCAGTTCCACGCTCGCGATGGCGCCGGTGGAATTGGGGAGAGGCACGCATGCGGGATCCGATGCGCCCACTATGCCGCAGGCCGTAGGGCCGGTGACGCCGGAGAACTCCACTATCCAGGAGCGTAGACCCGTGAAGAAGTCGCTGCTATTGGTGTCGGTCACTAGGAAGTCGTCGCCGATGCGCGCGGAGGCCACCAGGCTGATGCTGACTTGGTAGGTGCCTTCGCCTAGGCAAATCACATTGACCGCAGACTGATTCGTGTAGGTCTGGGTAGTTCCAGGAGTGGTGATGATCACCTCCCTGTACCCGGTTTTGGTGCAAGCCAAGGTGATCGATGTCCGCAGCGTGGCGTGGTCGCCTGGGTCGTTGGAGTCCTTCACATCCAGAACGCCATCCAGCACTTCGTCGATGCGCACGCTCGCTCCCGCGGGACCGATCTCGATGATGGCTTGGGCCGTTGCGTGAATCTCTCTGCTGCCACCAACGGGTCCAGTGTCCGTTGCAGTGGCCTGCGCTTTCAACTCGACCCCAGCTGGGCCGCTCAAGGACGCGCTTGCGGTGACGGTGCCCGTCCCGTAGTTGCCCGAGGCAGGATTGTCGAAACTGAAATTCCATCCGCTTATGGAAACGAACTGTGCGTGCAGGGGCTGGGCGGACAGGATCGCGAAGGCAACTACGAATGCGGTAAGGCACTTCATGGCGAATGGGGGTCGGGGGTGGCAGGGGTTGTTGATCTCAGTGATCTAGAGACTGAGGCCTTGCTTGTGAAGTTCCCTCAAGTCGTCGCGACTCATGAATCGTTCGCGCGGATGACCTCCACGGGTACGTAGGGGCTGGACGAGCAAACTGGTTCACATTCGCGAGCTATGATCTCCTGCATGGGTAGGCACTTCTTACTGGGTCTAGCGTTGGTTACGGGTTTGGCAAGTGCGCAAGATCCGTGGGTTGGGCGTTCCGAGGCGCTCGTAACCCTCGACGGCTATTTTCCCTTCGCGCCGCCAGAGGGCCATAAGGCCTGGGCTGAGCGCCGTGCCGTTGTGCAACGGCGGGTATTGGTGGCGGCTGGGCTTTGGCCGGTCGCGCGCATGGTCGAGCCGCGGATGGTGCGCTGGGGTGCGATCGAGCGCGAGGGCTACAGGGTCGAGCGCGTGTACTTCGAGAGTCTGCCGGGCTTCCATGTGACCGGCAGCTTGTACGTGCCGACCGCGGGCGAAGGTCCGTACCCGGGAGTGCTATCTCCCCACGGGCATTGGGCGTCTGGGCGTTTCTCGACGATCTCCGACACGGAGGCCACCGGCCAGATGGAGCGCGGCGAGGAGCAGTACCTGGCCAATGCCAAGTTTCACCTGCAGGCGCGTTGCGCGCAGTTGGCGCGCATGGGCTGCGTGGTGCTGCACTACGACATGATCGGCTACGCGGACTCGCGGCAGATTGAGCACCACTCAGGCTTCGGCGATGTGCAGGCGGAGCTCTGGACGCTCGGCGCCTTCGGCTTGCAAACGCGCAACTCGCTGCAGGCACTCGGCGTACTGCAGGGCCTGCCCGAGGTGGATTCGGCGCGCATCGCTGTGACCGGCGGCAGCGGCGGCGGCACGCAGACCTTCATTCTGGGCGCCGTGGATGATCGGCCGAGCGTGCTCTTTCCAGCCGTCATGGCGTCGACAGCCATGCAGGGCGGCTGCGTGTGCGAGAACGCTTCGCACCTGCGCGTGGACACCGGCAATATCGAGCTGGCGGCCATGGCTGCGCCGCGTCCCTTGGGTTTGACCGGCGCCGACGACTGGACGAAAGAGATCCTGACGAAGGGCTTGCCGGAGCTGCGCGCGCTCTATTCCATGCTCGGCCACGAAGAGGACGTGC
>JBLIOL010000424.1:0-3416 GCA_047639615.1 Planctomycetota bacterium
GGCGGCCTGCTTCTCTTGAACAGTTCGTTCAAGTAGGGCCTTCTCAGCTTCGAGGCGGCGCAATTGCGCGGTGGCGAGCCTCTCGGCCAGCTCGAAGGCTTGTGCTTTGAGCAAATCCCCACCTGTCATCAAACGGGCGTTGTCGGCCTCCAATTGGATGATGCGTGCGTTTAATCGATCGCTGTCATTAATGAACTGATTACGTTCTTGATCCATCAACGCTAACTCCATCTCCAGGGCGTCACGATCATTGACCGCTGCCTGGTACATGTCGAGTAGCGCCGTGCGGCTACCGCCGTTGGAGTCGAGCGAATGATTGAGCGGCTGCGTGCTGGTGCTTACGCCAGGCTTGACGCCCATACCAACGGGAGTTCCATCGCGGCCGTAGAGCACACCGTCGGAATTGACGAGGCCCATGTCCCAACCGCCAGGAGGCACAACGGATTGCTGTGCCTGAGTTGTGGGCGGGAGGGTGCAAGCGCTCAGCAAGAGCAACGGAATCAGGGGAATGAGTGACTTCATTGGATTCAATCCGCTTATGCGGGGTCGCTTGTCTGGGAAGTAGACTCGACGTAGTTGAGCGAGACGCGCGTGCTCTCGCCGCAGCTGCATTGCACCTCGATGGCGGTCACAACACCGTCTTGGCGCAGCACCTCCACGCGGGTTTCGCAAACAGCCTTGTCTTGTTTGGCACGCTCCTCAATGGCGGGTGCCATGAAGTCGTGCAGGGGGAGTGTGCGTACGCGATCGTCGCCACCCTTCAGGATCGTTCTACTCATGTGCTTGTGCGTTGGTTCGCTTAGGCGGTCACGTCTAGGCGTTTGCCGGCTTCGTCGTAGGTGGCTTCACCCACAGGCAAGATTTCTTCTTCAGTCTCAGGCGACGCTTCGGGCTTGGGCTCTTCTGCGTCTTCGGAATCCAGCTGAAAGGACTCGTCCTGTTGCTGCCGCCCCACTTTCCCCTTCACGGGCGTGGCCGGAATCAGCAATCGATCGGTTGTGCGTTCGACGGAACCATCCATGGCGTGCTCCTAGTCTTGCTCTGCAGGTTCCGCGCCCGTCCGGATGGAGAGGGCTCGGTTCAACCGGTACAAGGCCCGGCTGTGAATTTGACTGGCGCGGGACTCGGTCACTCCGAGCACATCGCCGATTTCCCGTAGCAGCAATTCCTCGCTGTAGTACAGGGTGATAACGGTCTGTTCCGCGTCAGAAAGCTCGGTGATGACCTGGACCAAAAGGTCCTTCATCTCGTTCCATTCCGCACTTTCGACGGGATCTTCGCTCTTGGGGTCGCGCAGGAATGAGCGTAATCCATCAGCCACATCGCCGTCATCCAGTGATGCTTGAGCGGCCGAACTGGCGGACAATAGGATCTCATCCACCTCCTCCAATCCGACCTCGAGCTCGGCCGCGACCTGCTCCAAGCTAGGCTTGCAGCCGTCTTTCTGTTCGAGCTTGCGCATGGCCCCATTCAGGGCGCGCACTCGTTCTCGGCGCCCCCGGGGAAGGAAGTCCGCACGACGCAACTCATCCAGAATCGCGCCACGTACGCGGCTGTAAGCGAAGGTCGAGAAGGCCAATCCACGGCCCGGGTCGAATGCATCCGCAGCACTCAGCAAGCCGATCATTCCGTAACCCATGAGGTCCTCGCGCTCGATGCGACCGGGAAGGTCCAGAGCCATGCGCCCCACGATGTGGCGCAGCAGCGGGACGTGATCCATGACCAACGTCTCGCGCTCTTGCGCGGTAGTCGCTTCCACCTCAGACCACTCAGGCACGAGTCCCCCCCGCGGCGATGCCGCTCAGGGTGGCCCTAGGGCCGAACTCGGATTGTGTGGATTGGCGGGTCATGGAAGGGGTTAGGCGGCTTTTGCGGCTTTGGCTGTGTCGTTCTCGTCGGGTTGGTCTTCGGGGGTGTCTTCGGGTTCGGAGGTCGTGTGCTCGAGCAGCCAACCAACTCCCTTGGCGATCCAGCGCACAAGCAACCAGGCCAGGCCGCCGCGCAGGCATGCACGGGAAACCGGAACGTCGAAGAACAGAGATGTCAAAGCTGTCCCAGCCCCGGCTGCCACCGACAGACGCCCAGCGAGGGCGGCCCACAGCGGCAAGAGTGAGACTTGCGGGTAACTGCTATCGGGACTGGCCATGAGCAGCATTAGGGCTGTTTCCGCCCATCAGTGAGGTGGACCCAGGAGTGCGACAGAGACGTTCGAGGCGACCCGAAATCTGCCTTAGGCAGAGGTGTTCCAAGTTCCGTGCGGGGCGCAAGGCGAAGGGGTCGCGCTTGGCGGCGCTATCGGCCACACCCCGTGAGCGGGGTATCCAGCCAGCCTGACGCGGGGAGCGTGCCAGGAAGCGTTCGCAGACGGAGCGCAGCTTGCGGGCGATGGATTGGCCCTCTTCCACGCCTTGGGTCAGGTTGACCACGATCTCCGGTGTAGGAATGTCCAATCCGCCCACCTGGCCGTATTCGTCGAGGGCCTTGATCAGCCCGTAGGCGTCGGTCAAGGCCGGCACCTCAGGGGTGGTAACCACCAGCACGCGGTCGGCCAGCGCTGCGAAATGCAACACGGAAGGTCCGATGCCCGCGGCACTATCACCTAGTACCAAGTCGTAGTCGGCGGAGAGGTTCACGAGGCCTTCAAAGAGACGCCGGCGGCCTTCCTCGTTGAGACGCCCCATGGACTCCGATCCGGAAGAAGCCGGCAGGATGTGGACCCCGCCCGGACCTTCTACCACGCAACCGGAGAGATCGCTGCCCTGCAGCAGCGCTTGCTCGAGACGGCCGTCCTGGCTTACACCTAGGAACAACCCGAGGTTGGCCAGCCCCAGGTCCAGATCAACCAAGAGCACCTTGCGGCCTTCCTTGGCCAACTGCACGCCGAGGTTGGCGCACACGGTGGTCTTGCCGACGCCGCCCTTGCCACCAGTTACGAGCACGAAGGGTGCAGCGAGGCGTGAGGGCTTGGGCTCTGTAGCTGTGATGCTCATCGCACCTTGCCTTGCAGTAGAAGATCAGCGAAGAGTGCGCCGTTGGCCCGGTGCAATGCACCGTCGAGACCACGGCCGTCGCTTACGAATGCCAGGGGAATGCCGTGGCGCAATAGGTACTCCAGTACGGGCACGGGATTGGCGGTCTCATCGACCTTGGTCACGATCGCACCGGCTAGGGGCAAACCCTCAAGACTGTCGAGGGTCTCTTCAAGGGTGCTGGTACGGCTAACCGCCGGCACCACCACATAGCTCTCGAGGGCCAACTCGGGATCCATCTTCTTGAGCGCCGCATCCAAACGCATCAGGTCGCTAGCGTCCTCGCCGGGCCGACCACTGGAATCAACCAAGACCACATCCGGTGCGTGGCCATTCTTCCACGGGCGTGCCAAGAGTCGCACATCAGCAATGGGCAGCACGGGGCAG
>JBLIOL010000425.1:0-3358 GCA_047639615.1 Planctomycetota bacterium
ATGACTACCAAGGTAGTATTACCTCAGTAGTCAACAGCGCGAATGCGTCGAAGAGTCTGCAGACAAGCGACAAACACACCATGAATACCGTCCACCAACTCGGAGACCTGCAACTCGCCATCATGCGAGTGCTGTGGTCCATCGAAGAAGCCACCGTGGCTGAGGTTCACCAGAGCCTGCAAGCGGAGCGCGGCCTGGCCCTGACGACCATCGCCACCATGCTCTCCAAGATGGAGAAGAAGGGCGTGGTCAAGCACCGCACCGAGGGCCGCCAGTTCATCTACGCGCCCGCCGTCAGCGAAGAGGCCGTCACCCGCAACATGGTCTCGGAGTTCACCGAGCGCCTGTTCCGTGGCGACCCCACCGCGCTGGTGAATCACCTGCTCACCGCCGGTGAGATCGACTCGAAAGAGCTCGAAGCTATCCGCCAGCTGGTGGACCAACATTCCGACGGAGCCGGCCAATGACGCTCCCCGATTCCACACTGGGCACGACCTTGGCCGTGCTCGGCACCTACCTGGCGCACTCGACCGTGCTGCTGAGCTTGGCTTGGCTGCTGGCCGATCGCCTCAAGACCATGCGCGCCCAGGAGTGGGCCTGGCGCACGGCTCTGCTTGGCGGATTGATCACCACCGGTTTGCAGGTGGGCTTCTCCATGGATCCGCTCGCGGGCCGACTGGCTCTCGAGGACCAGGAGCAAGCTCTCGCGCTCCCCGCCGGCCCCGGCCGTCACAGCGCGCAGCATGGCGCCCAGAACAACGCCCACCACAGCGCCCGCCCGACTCCGGCCGTAATGAGCGCGATTGGACCTGCAGCCACGCCGGCCGAAGCAAGCACCACTCCCGTGAACTGGAAGCCCATCGTGCTCGGTACCTGGGGACTCGGTGGACTCCTCGTGGGAGCCGGCTTCCTGCTGGCCCTCGCTCGACTGCGTCGGCACCTCGCTAGCCGCGAGCGCCTCACGGACGGCCCGCTCGCGGACCAACTAGAAGCCCTAGAGTCGGCCTTCCCGGTAGCCCGCAGCACGCGCCTCTACGCTTCCCCGCGCTTAGCCGCCCCCATCGCCCACGGCTGGTTGCGCCCCTCGATCACCGTGCCCGCCCGCGCCTCCGCGGACCTGCACAAGGACGAACAACGCGCCCTCCTAGCCCATGAGCTCGGCCACCTGCAACGCCGCGACCCGGCCTGGCTGACCCTGGCACGCCTACTGGAGATCGCGCTCTTCATCCAACCCCTCAACCGCATCGCCCACCGGCGCCTGGCCACCTTGGCCGAGTACCAGTGCGACGCCGCGGCTCTGCAAGCCACGGACAACCGCGTGGCCCTCGCCCGCTGCCTGACGGAAGTCGCCGGCTGGATCGTGGGCACCCCGCGCCCCCTGCCCGTGTGCAGCATGGCCGATCAACGCTCGCCCCTGGCGGCGCGCGTGGTACGCATCCTTGAGGTGCCCAACAACGGCCGCGAGCGTCTGCCCCTGGGCACGTCCATGGCCGCACTCGCCGCCGTCTCGGCCGTCGTCCTCGCCGCACCCGGCGTGGCCGCACCGAGTACCCCGGGCGCACCGGACCCGATCGCTGAAGTCACTGAAGTCGTCGATGTAGCTGAGCCCGCTGATGCGAGCTTCGGCGATCCCAGCCCGGTAGCGCAACCCAGCTCCGGGCTCGAAGTCCTCGACGCTGCCCTACTGGCCCTGCGCCAACAGCAAGTGGCCCTCATGACCGAGCTCGAGCGGATCACCCAGGTCCTGACCGAGCGCGAGCCCTCCCCTGAACTGCTCAATCGCTTGAGCACCATCGAACAACGCGCGGCCAATCTGGCTGTGCGCTCCGAGCAACTGCAAGTCCTGGTCGCGCAGCTAAACATGGCAAGCGCACCTACCACCCCCTCACGAAGAGGATCGATCCGATGAACATGTCCATGCTGAGCGCCGTTCTTGCGGCCGCCATCGCCACCCCGGCCGCCGCCCTCTGGAACCAAGACGTTCCGACCCCGGAGGTCCCGACGCCCGCCGTCCCGTCCATCTTGGTCGAGACGGCCCCGGCCCCGACCCTAGCAACGCTCCCCACGCCAAGCACCCTTAGCGACCTCGACCTGATGCGCTTGCGCAAGGTCGCCGCTCCCGCCCAGGACGGCGACGACAAGAAGGTGGAGGAGCTCACCAAGAAGGCGCAGGAACAGGTCAAGCGCGCCGAGGCACGCATGCGTGCACTCGAAGAGCGCCTGGTCAAGCTCGGTCTAGAGCGCGACGCCATGGCTGAATCGCTCAGCCGCGACCACATGGATCAGATGAAAGACGCCGAGCACGCCGCTCGCGACGCTCAGAAGGCCATGGAGAAGCACGTGCACGAAATGGAGCGTGCCCATGCGGAGCAGACCCGAGCTCGCAGCCACGAGCACGAAGCTCACCGTGAGGCCGTCGAGGCTGAATTGCGCGAGCGCCACGAAGGCCATCGCCATGAGCTAGAGCAGCAACGCGAGGAAATGGAGGAGCGTCGCCATGAGATGGATGAGCACCTCCGCGAGCGTATGGAGGAGCAGCAAGAGACCATGCAGGAGCGCCGCGAAGAAATGCAGGAGATGCTGCATGAGCGCATGGAAGAGCAACGCGAGGAAATGGAGGAGCAACGCGAGGAGATGCAGGAGCGCCAGCACGAAATGCACGAACGCCAGCGGGAGATGCACGAGCACCAGCAGGAAATGCAGGAGCGCGAGCAGGAGCTGCGCACTCGCCACGGCGAGCGCTCCCACGATCGTGAACGTAGCGAGCGTGAGGCCCGTGCCCTGCGCGATCCCCGCGCCCCCCGTGAGAGCCGCGCTCCTCGCGGTCCCCGCGCACCCCGCGCTCCCCGCGCACCGCACGCCTCCCCCACCCCGCAGGTCCATCACTACGGTGGCAGCGGCAGTGGCAGTGGCGGCGGCTCCGGCGTGACCGTCATCGTCCAGAACGGCGACGTCCACATTCACACCGGTGGCGGCGGTGGCGTGCAGGTCCAAACCAGCACCAGCACTAGCGCTCCGGCCCCCACCGCACGCCCCAGTCGACGCAGCGTCGATCCCGCCAGCAACGTGCGCTATTGGGCTACGCCCAAGCAAGGCAAAGGAGCAACCGCCTTCGAGCCCCGCGCTGAACCGGATTTCTTCGTCATGGATTCCGGCGACTTCGAAATGTCAGAAGTGGACTTCACGTTCGAAATGCCCGAGGTCGAAATCGACTTCACGATGCCGGAGATTGACTTCGTCTTCGAGCTACCCGAACTGGAGTACGACCTCGTCATGCCCGAGATGGAGAACTCGTTCTTCTACGAAATCAACACCTCGGACGATGAGTGCGAGTGCGAAGAGGAATGCGAAGCCGAAG
>JBLIOL010000426.1:0-3342 GCA_047639615.1 Planctomycetota bacterium
ATCGCCACGGGCCCGCTCAACCACGAGGAAGTGGTTGAAGCCGGCGCTGCGATTGCCGCCGACTTCGAGCGTCTACTCCGTCACGCTGTTCCTAGCTTTTAGGGCGGCTACTTGAGGAGCGCCTTGCGTAGGGCGTCCTTGTCGGACTTGGTGCTGCGATAGCGGATTTCGCCGTCGGGTCCGATTACATAGTGGGTCGGGTAGCCGAGTACGCCGAAGGCATCGGAGGCGTCGTTGCCCTCCTGGCGCACGGCGCGCATGCCGAAGCGGTTGGCCGCCCAGTACTTGCGGATCACATCAGAGCTGTCGCCCTTGTTGATGCACAGGAAGACCACGTCGTCACCTAGGAGCGTGTCGCGCATAGCCGAGTTTGCGAGGCATGCGCCATTTTCTGGCGAGGCAAGGCGCGCCAAGACCATCGTAACCGAAGCTACTTGGGGTTTGGTGCAACGCAGCATCGCGGATTAGGGCGCGTGGCTCGCGAAGTTGGCTATGTACGACACGCTCCTAGTTCTTGCTTCACCTCTGACCAGAGGCGTTGGAGCTCGGGGAACTCCATACGGCAAGCCACTCAGGTGTAGAACCAGAAGTCGAGCAGTACGGTCTTGCCGCGCAGGTCGTCGAGCTGGAACTCGTTGCCGTCGAGGTCGTAGAGGGTCACGTCGGGTGCTTCGAGCCCGACCGGAAGCAGTAGATCTCGGTCGCCCTTCACCTGGCTATAGCCCTCGGGAATCGGCGTTGTGAAGTCCTTGACGTCGATGCCATTTAGGGCGGCAGCGCGTGAGAATGTTACGTGACCGACCACTTCTATGGCACCCACTTGCATCACGAGCGAGGCGGCCAGTAGGCGATTGTCCGGACCGATGGAGAGGCGCTCCTTGCGGCCCTCGAAGCTAGCTTCAAGTACGCGCACCAGGGGATTGACCGGTTGCGCTTCAATCAGGCGTAGGGAGCTGGGCTTTTCGAGGGGAGCGCCAGCCCAGGCGCGTAGCACGCCGAGGTAGCCCACCACGGGAGTGGCGAGGTAGCCATCCGGCAGGCGCAGGTAGGTCATGGGCCCCTCGTTCAGCACGTAGTAGCCCTTGCCGTTGCCCACGAAGCGGATGATCTCTTCGCCGTGGGTGAGCACGGTCGAGCCGTGCAGGCCCTGGGCTAGGCGAATCTGGCAACGGTACGGCTGGTCATCGCCGTCCATCTGGAAGTGCACGTCAAGGTCGAGGGCCGCGGCCGGGACGTAGTACTCGGCGAGGTCGTTCCAGGCCCGGATCGCGGGATCGGTGGCAGTAGCCTGCGCGGGCTTTTGGAGCGGGGCGAGCAGCAGCGCTGCACCCATTAGGGCGGTCAGCATAGCGAGGGGGATAGGGGAGAGGCGCGGCGGAGGTGAGAGGGCGTTTCGAGGTGGGTTAGGTCCTATTTCAGGTGCTGCCGGCCAAATCAGAGCGCCGGATCTGGGATCCGCAGGAGTCCCCCCAAAGGACTGAGGCCCTCGGGCACTTGGATGTCCGATGAGCCGCAAGGGATCGAAGTTGCCTGGCTAGCGGGTTTCTGGACTTCCCCAGCCGCTGCATAGATAGGGAAAGAAATTCCATGGTAGATCGCCTTCGAGCCAGGACCGTCCTCACCCGCGCCCGCGACATTCTTGCGGAGCGCATGTGCGAGATGATTCTCGAGAGCGAGGAGGGTCTGGTGCAGGACGCCCAGGGCACTAGCTACATGGATGAGATCGGCACGGTCTATGAGCAGGTCGGTGGCCGTTTGAATCACGTCAACACTCTGCTCAGCCACTTGCCGGCCCTGGCCGCGGGGACCGTGGGCGTGCCGCTCACCGGTCAGTCCAATCAGAAGCCCGGCGGCGACGGCCAAGTCCCTGCGACCTTCATGGCCTTCGGCCAGGCCGTCGCCCGCGGCGAGGAGGAGCAAGCCACGGCCCACCTGGCCGAACTCTTCGGTATCGACAAGCACATCGCCGGCGCCAGCGCCGCCACCTTCGCGGACAAGCTGAAAGAGGACTCGAGCGTGATCGAACGCACCATGCAGATGCGCGAGGACCTACGCACGGGCAGCGACAACCGCGCTCTACTGGTTTTGCACGAGTGCTTCGGCTTGAGCGGCCTGGTCGCTATCCAGGTCTTGCAGTTCCTCAAGGAACAGCACGGCAAGGCGGCCTAGAAGGTTGCGCCCGAGGGGGTACTCTGGGGGCATGGCCCGCAGCTTCGCCCCCCAGGTCCCGCTCTCCGAGCGGCTAGCCGAGCACCAAGACTGGATCGTCGCACTTGGGTTCGTAGGTCTAGGCCTGTCGCTGCTCGGGCTTTTGGCTCTGCCCTGGGCTCTCGCCCGACTGCCGCATGACTACTTCGAGGACGCACGGCCGCATACGCCGCCGAGTCTTGGGATTGGGATACGCGTTCTGCGCAACCTCTTGGGTGCGCTCGTTGTCCTGGCCGGCGTGGCGATGCTCATTCTTCCGGGCCAAGGTCTGCTCACGATTCTTGCGGGCATGGTGCTGATGGAGTTCCCCGGTAAGCGCCGCCTGGAGCGCGCTCTCGTAGCACGCCCCGGAGTGCTGGCCGCTATCAACTGGCTGCGCGCCCGCGCCGGTGCAGAGCCCATGCGGCCGGTTCACAGGTTGCCCAGGAATTGACACGGGGGGCGGCGCTGATTGCGCCGCCCCCCGTGAGTTGCTCAATGACTCGCGCCTTGCTCTAGGCTGAGGTGGCGGGTTTGGAGCTGGGCTTGATGTGGTCGTCTTCTTCTTCATGCGCGGTCTTGCTGGGGGGCGGGACCGGTTGCAGCGTGACGTTGGGCTCGGTTTCGCCGGGGGCGATCTCGTCCACGGGGCGGATGAGCATGGCGGGTTCGGCGCTGACGTACTGCTCAGCGAGTTCGGCGATGGAGGCGGTGGCGTTCTCCATGCTCGACTGCAGGGTGCTCAGGTGCGCGAGCACATTGCGATGCTCCATCAGGCGATTGACCGTGCGTTCCAGCTGGGCTTCGAGCACTTGATCGCGCTCGTTGAGAGCGGTGATCATGGTGTCGACGGCGGCTTCACCGTAGCGGCTCACGAGGATGCGTTGCACGTGCTGCACGGTCTCGTGGAAGAAGCGGCCCTTGTAGATATCGAGCTCGCGGCGCAGGGCGTCGCGGCCTTCCTTGCCGATGCGGCGGTCCTTGACGTCGATCGGAATACGCAGGGAGGGGTTCTCGGAGTCGCCGAAAAGACGCTGGCGCAGGCGCGCGGTGCTGCGCATGAAGAGCCAGTCGAGCACGCCGCGGCGCACGGGGATCTGGTTGGTGTGCAGCGGGCGCGCGATGGGGCGCGTTGCCGTGTTGCCGTTGAGGGAG
>JBLIOL010000427.1:0-3314 GCA_047639615.1 Planctomycetota bacterium
GGACCCCGAGACCGGTCGCACGCGCTTCGACATGCTCATGGAGCGGGCCGCCGAATTCGTAGAGGGCCGCAGCTTCGAGGACGAGATGATGCTCGTGGCGGTCAACGACCGCGTGGACGTGCTCTCGTCATTCAATCGCAACACGATCCGCCTGCGTGCAGGGCTGGAGCGCCTCGAACCCAGCGAGCGCTCCCTCGACGCCGCACGCGCCTACGACTTCGCGCGTGAGGTCACGCGCAACTCCGAGAACCCCGTCATCCTCTTCCTCTCCGACGGAGCGGCCGGCTCGATCACCGAGCTGATCGCGGAGGACGAGAACGCCAGCCTGGTGGTGCTTGGCGAGGCCCAGGAGAACGTGGGCATCACGCGCTTCGCCGCGCGCAAGAACACCTCCCTAGGCACGGACTACGTGCTCGGCATGCTCAAGAACTTCGGCAGCGAAGAGCAGACCGTTCGCATGGAGCTGTGGGTCAACGACAAGACCGCCAAGGTCTTCGACGAGACCATTCCCCCCGGCGAAGAGGTGCAGTTCAACCACGAGCTCTCCTTCAACGAGGGCGGCACCCTGCAACTGGTCTTGGAGCACGAAGACGCCCTGGCTATGGACAACCGCGCCTGGGCCATCGTGCGCCCGACGCGCCTGCGCAAGGTGATCCTCGTAGCGGACAACCGTGCCGCCGCGGAGCCCTTCTGGGTGGCACTGGAAGCCATGAGCGAAGTGGTCTCCCCGGAGAGCTTCACCTGCTCCCCCGGCGCCTACGACGAGCTCAGCGAGGAAGAGAAGCGCGCGGACGTAACCCTCTGCGTGGGCGATCTGCCGGAGAACCTCTCCAACCGCGGCAACCTGATCCTGATGAACACGCCGGTGCCGGATTTCTTGCCGGCCCAGCAAATCGGCATCGACCCCGCACCGGACGTTTGGGATTGGGATCGCGAGCACCTGCTCAACCGCTACCTCAACTTCCGCGACCTGCCCTTCCCCCCAGCGCGCACCCTGCGCCTGGACAGCGGCACCTCCCTGGTCACCAGCTTCGAAGGCCCGCTCATCGCCGCCTTCGAACAACCCGGGCGCATGGTGGTCTACGTGGCCTTCGACATGAGCGCCTCCATGTTCCCCTTCCGCCTGGCCTTCCCCATGCTCTTGCGCAACGCGATCGCGTGGTTCGAAGTGGAGGAAGACCTGGTACTGGAGGGCACCTACGCCCCCGGCGCGACGATCCAACCCCTGCGCCGCGTGGCGGGTGACGAAGTCACCGCCGTCTTCCAGCGCGAAGGCGAGTGGGTCGAACGCAAGCTGCCCGTGGACACGGGCCAGTTCTACTTCACGGAGACCGAGCAGCCCGGTGGCTACATGTTCCGCTTCGGCGGCGCTTCCCACTACACGGCGGTCAACCTCTTCGACGCCTCAGAATCCAACGTCGCTCCCGAAGCTATTCCTGAGGGCGCTGCAGGCCTCCAGGTGGACACCAGTCGGTCGCTCTTCAATCGCGATCTGTGGACCATGCTCGCTACCCTCGGTCTGATCCTTTGGGGTCTCGAGTGGTTTACTTATCACCGGCGTTTGACCGAATAGCCGGAGCCACTCACCGACCATGCTTCAGTTCGAAAACCCCTGGTACTTCGCTAGCCTGGGCTTCCTTGTGCCGCTCGTGCTGTATTGGCACTGGCGCAGTTATGCCGATCTACGGCCCGGCCGCAAGCGCCTCGCCACAGCCCTACGCCTAGCCGGCCTGGGCATGATGGTGATGGCTCTCGCGCGGCCCGTGCTAATGCTGGAGAACACCGAGCGCTCGGTGCTCTTCCTGATCGATGTGTCGGAGAGCATCCAGCCCGCCGCCCTCGAGTCCGCCTGGGAAGACATCCAAGCTGCCCTAGAGGCGCGCAAGGACGGCGAGCAGGCCGGAGTAGTGCTCTTCGGACGCACGCCCTCGCTCGTCGTCGCGCCTACCAAGGACGGCATCGAGCTGGCCGATGAGCTCAAGCGCAAGATCTTCCACAAGGCCGAGAAGGCGCGCATCCGCACCCGCGTGCAGGAGCTGGAACGCAGCGACCTGAATGAGGAGACGGAAGCGGAATTGGTCGAGTTGCAGGGTCACCTGGACGAGATCGAAGCCTTCCGCGAGGAGCTCGGCGTCGATGGCACGGACCTGGAAGCAGCCTGCCGCCTGGCTCGCGGCCTGCTGCCCTCGGAGTCGCGCAGGCGCGTGATGCTCTACTCGGACGGCAACGTCAACCGCGGCGAGCTGCTGCGCGAGCTGACCGAACTGGAGCGCGCCGGCTTCACCGCCCACGCGGGCCTCTTGGATCGCGGCGAAGAGCCCGAGGTGGTGGCTGAGGAACTGATCCTGCCCGCCCAAGCGCAGGTGCTCGCGCCCTTCACCGTCGAACTGGTGATCCAGGCCAACCAAGCCACGGAAGCCACCGTTCACATCTATCGCAACAAGTTCCTGGTGGGCACCAAGGAAATCCAGCTCAAGCTGGGCCGCAACGTGCTCGAACTGGACCGCGTCACCCTCGAGGCCGGCTTCCACGAGTTCGAAGCCGTGGTCGAAGCTGCGCTCGACACCAAGCTCGAGAACAACGTGGCCCGTGCCGTGGTCAGCGTCGCCGGCAAGCCCAAGGTGCTGCTGATCGAACGCGAGGAGCGCGAAGCGCGCTACCTAGCAGAGGCTCTGGACGGCGAAGGCATCGACGTGGAGATCCGCCCCGAGTCCGGCGTCCCTACGGAGCTCAACGACCTGCTCAACTACGAGGTGCTGATCCTCTCCGACATCGCGGCCACGAGCTTCGCGCCGGGCGCCATGGAAGCCGTCAAGACCTACGTGCGCGACATGGGCGGCGGCCTGGTCATGCTCGGCGGTGAGCACTCCTTCGGTCTGGGCGGCTACTACCGCACGCCGATCGAGGATGCACTGCCGGTCAAGATGCCGATCAAGAAGAACATTGAGAAGCCGAACCTGGCGCTCGTGCTCGTGATCGACAAGTCCGGTTCCATGGGCGGCCACAAGATCGAGCTGGCCAAGGAAGCGGCGATCGCCTCCGCTGAAGTGCTCAAGGGCACGGACCGCTTCGGCGTGGTGGCCTTCGACGGCCGCGCGGAATGGATCTCTCCGATCACGAGCTCCACCGACGCGGGCGCCATCAACGGCAACATCTCGCGCCTGGTCGCGGGCGGTGGCACGAACATCTACCCGGCCTTGTACGAGGCCTACCAAGCGCTGCTCGACGAGGACGCCAAGATCAAGCACATGATCCTGCTCTCGGACGGCCAAACTCAGGGCAGTGGCTACGACACCTTGCTCGGTCACATCGCC
>JBLIOL010000428.1:0-3294 GCA_047639615.1 Planctomycetota bacterium
CCTGGGTTGAACTAGCCGAAGCCACGCGCCGGCGTGTGTTGTGGAACTCCAAGCAGGCGGGGTCCCACTCGAGACCAGCGAAGTCGAGCAGACGCCTGGTTTGCGCCTCTTGATCAGCCACCAGCTCCTCGTAGGAGAGCACCAGGACGTTGTCCGGGATGTGCTCTAGCCAGTGGTCGAGCATCTGCTGGTGCAGCCGTAGGGCTTGGCCAACTTCTTTCTGGTCGTAGACGTACTGCACGCCGGTGGTGAAGAGCACCTTTAAGCAGGCGAAGGCATTGTCCATGGGGTCGCGCTGGCAATACACGATGCGTGCATTGGGCAGGGCGCGGTGCAGGAAGCCGACCTGCAGGAAGTTGGTCAGGTACTTGTCGACCACGCGCTTAGCGTTCGGTGCGCGCGCGGCGAGGGTGGCGGCGTAGCTGGCGCCGAGGGCAGCGATTTCTTCCTCGGGAAGGTTGGCTACGGCGTCGACGCGCTCGCGCGCGTCGGGAATGCCTAGGCTCAGGATGCGCGCTAGGTCGGGCGCTTCACCTACGCCCGAGACGTCGGCGTGGCTGGCGAGGATCTGCTCGACGAGGCTGGAACCGGAGCGCGGCATGCCGACCACTAGGATCGGTGCCGCATCGCTGGCGCCGCGCACGGGGCCAGGATCCAGGAAGCTCTTGCCCTGGCTGGCGATGGTGCGGTCGACGACTTCTGCGAGGTCGGCGCTGTTGTAGGTCATGCGTGCGCGGCGCATGCGGTTGCCCTTCTCGTAGTGGAACCAGGCTGTGTCATCCTCGCCGATCTCTTCGAAGGCCTTGCCGAGGGCGAAGTGCATGGGGATGCGCGCGTTGTCGGTCAGCGCCATGAAGTCCAGCAGCTTGAGCATGGCCACCAGGTCGGGGTCGTCAGCTGTGGCGAAGGTCTTGACGGAGGCTAGGTTGCGCCAGGCGTCGGCGTGCCGGGGCGCCAGTTCGACGGCGCGGCGGAAGGCGCTCTCGGCCTCCTCCAGGTCCCCGGAGAACTTCAGCAGGGCTCCCAGGTTGTTGTGGCTGTCGCCGTCGCTCGGGTGCTTGGTGGTGCAGCGACGGATGGCGCCCAGGGCTTCCGTGTGCAAGCCTTGGCGCTCGAGTGCATTGGCCAGGTTGGTCAAGAGCTTTGTGTCGTCGGGGGCGCCCTTGAGGGCCCGGCGCAGGAGCTTGTCGGCCTTTTCGGGCTGCCCCTGCTTCATGAGCTCGTGGGACTCCTTGAGGGCCTGGCTGACAAGCTGAGGATTGGGCGCGGGCGGGCGCTGTGCCGCAGCTAATTGGGCTGCCTTACGCTTCTTATCCTTCTGTGCCCGCTTCTTGCTCTTATCCATGGCCATAAGGGTATCCGGCTAGCTCGCGCCGCGCGGCTGTGAACTGGCGCTGGGCTTCTCCGAGCGCGGATAGCCTCTACCCCGTACACTTTCGCGCAGCATGAATGTTCTGCGCGCCCTATTGGGGCTGGCCTTCTTCTGCGGGTTGGCTTGGCTTCTTTCCAGTAATCGCAAACGAGTGGATCTGCGTACGGTGGCCGGCGGCCTCGCTATGCAGGTCGTACTGGCTTTGCTCGTCCTCAAGACCGAGGTTGGTCGATCGGTTCTGGGCAATGTCTCAACCTTCGCCACCAAGGTGCTCTCATTCGGAGAAGCCGGTTCGAGCATGGTCTTCGGCAAGCTCATGACGGGCTTCATGGTGGAGCCGACCACGCCTGCCGGGAGCGCGCCAGCGGAGCTCAGCTTCTTCACGGGCTTCCCCTTCCAGCATGCGGAAGCCGCGGCTGCGGGCACGGTCGATATCGGCATCGTCTCCTTCGCCTTCAAGGCCTTGCCGACGATCCTCTACTTCTCCGCAGCCATGGCGATCCTCTATCACCTGGGGATCATGCAGCGCGTGATTTGGCTGCTGGCGGCGTTCATGACCAAGCTCATGCGCGTTTCTGGAGCGGAGTCCTTGGCCATGGCGGCCAACGTCTTCGTAGGCCAGACCGAGGCGCCGCTCGTGGTGCGCCCCTACGTGCCGAAGATGACGCGCTCCGAGCTGATGGCCATGATGACTGGCGGCTTCGCCACCATCGCGGGTTCGGTGCTGGCGGTCTACATCGGCATCCTCGGTACGGACTTCGCCGGTCACCTGCTGGCGGCCAGCTTCATGTCGGCCCCCGCGGCCTTCGTGATCGCCAAGATCATGGTGCCGGAGACCGAGGTCTCGACCACGGCGGGCACGGTTAGCCTGCTGAAAGACGACGACGAGAATCGTCCCGTCAACGTGCTCGACGCGGCTGCGGCCGGTACTTCGGATGGGCTCAAGCTCTACCTGAACGTGCTTGCGATGCTGATCGCCTTCGTCTCCCTGGTGGCGCTGATCGACGCCGGCCTCGGCCTGATCGATGTGCAAGGCACCGCGCTCTCCCTCTCACGCATCTTCGGTTGGCTCTTCTCGCCGGTGGCCTGGATGATGGGCGTGGAGTGGAGCGACTGTCAGAACTTCGGCACGCTCTTGGGCACCAAGGTGGCGGTCAACGAGTTCATCGCCTTCGGCAGCATGGCCGACATGCAGGCCAACGCTACGCTCAGCCCGCGCAGCCTCGAGATGGCGGCCTACGCTCTGTGCGGGTTCGCGAACTTCTCCTCCATCGGGATTCAGATCGGCGGCATCACGCCGCTTGCTCCCGAACGCCGCGGGGAGATCGCCTCGCTCGCCATGCGCGCCATGATCGGCGGCGCCTTCGCTTCGTGGATGACCGCGACCATCGCGGGTGCCTTCCTGTGAGTCAAACCCTGGCGCGCCCCGAGGCGCAGCTAGCCGCTAGTATCGAAGCTGCGGGAATCGGCGGCTTCGACGCACTGCTGGTGTTGGGTTCCGGCCTCGGTGCTTTCGGCGACAACCTTGAAGACGCGCGCGCGGTCGGCTTTGACAAGCTCGCGGGCATGCCGCGTTCGGCCGTGCCCGGCCACGCGGGCCGCTTCGTGCGCGGCAAGGTCGGCAGCGCCGAGGTGCTCATCCAGCAGGGTCGCGTGCACCTCTACGAAGGCTGGAGCGCCGAGGAGGCCACGCGCAGCGTGCGCGCCGCAGCTCTTGTGGGAGCGCGCGTCTTGCTGCTCACCAACGCCGCCGGCGGGTTGCGTACCGAGTGGCCCGTGCCTTCGCTCATGCAGCTTGACGATCACCTGAACCTCACCGGTCGCACACCCCTGCGTCCGGGGGAGGGCGGCTTGGGTTCGCCCTACTGCCCGCGCCTAGCAGCGGCCCTGCAGGAGGCCGCCAAAGCCACGGGCGTCGACTT
>JBLIOL010000429.1:0-3291 GCA_047639615.1 Planctomycetota bacterium
AGTTGCCGCATCAGCTCGCGATTGGACCCGATGCCCCTGGCCGCATCGAGATCCACCACGGCGACCTCCCCGGCCAGGGAGAAGGCCTCGAGGATCGGCATGGGGGAGCCGGCATCGATGGCCAGCTTCTCACCTCCGATCAGTTGCACGCAGCGGCCCGCTTCTAAATCGATGGAAGGGATAATCATAGTCGTACCTCAATGCCGCCAGCCGACAGCTCCTGCTTCAGTTCTCGAACGGTGGTCTCACCGTCGTGCAAAATGGATGCGGCGAGCACAGCACTCGCTCCCGCCTGAATGGCCTCGATGCAGTGCATCGCGGAGCTTGCACCTCCGGAGGCGATCAACGGCACGCGTACGGCGGACTGCACGGCCTTCACCAAGGCAAGGTCATAGCCCTGGCGCGTTCCGTCCCGATCCCAACTGGTGAGCAGAATCTCGCCCGCACCGCGGGCCGTTGCCTCCCGGGCCCAGTCGAGGACACTCGTGCCGGTTCGGACCGCGCCGCTCCTGACGACCACCTCCCAGCCCTGTCTTCGCGAATCGGCGTAGCGAGCAGCATCGATAGCGAGCACCACACACTGACAGCCGAAGCGCTCAGCCAGACGTTCCAGGAGTTCTGGATCATCTACGGCCGCCGAGTTCAGCGCGACCTTGTCCGCCCCGGCCGTCAACAGGCGTTCCACGTCGCGCTCCGAGCGCACGCCTCCGCCGACGGTCAGCGGGATGCTCAGCACCGAGCGCACATCGCGCACGGTCTGCAGGCCATGCTCGCGCCCTTCGGGGGTGGCAGAGATGTCCAAGAGAACCAACTCATCCGCGCCCTGCAGGACGTATTCCGCAGCACGTTCGAGCGGATCTCCGGCGTCCCGTAGCCCAGTGAAGTTCACGCCTTTGACCACACGACCAGCGCGCACATCCAGGCAGGGGATCACCCGCGCAAGCAGGCTCATCGAATGCTCCTTCCGGCAGCTAGCCAGCGTCGAAGCAGACTCTCCCCGTAGGAACCCGACAGCTCCGGGTGGAACTGGCAGGCCAGTACAGCGCCGCGCTCCACAGCACTGGTGAAGCGCCCACCGTACTCACTCGTGGCGCCGTTCCAACCCGCCGGAAGGTCGCTCAAGCGATAGCTATTGGCGAAATAGGCGTAGCCCTCCTCCAAGAGGCCTGCGCCTGTGGGCACGATCCGATTCCACCCCATGTGCGGAACTCGTTGTTCGCCCCGGTAACCTATCAGCCTGCCAGGCAGAGCACCGAGACCGGGGGACTCCGGCGACTCCTCGCTGGCCTCGAAGAGCACTTGCATGCCGAGGCAGATCCCAAGGGTCGGCCTATCCGCACGGATGCGATCCACCAGGGCCTCAGCCAGATCCAACTCCCGCAGGCGCTTGGCAATCGCTCCGAAGGAGCCGACCCCGGGGAGTACGAGATACTCCGCCTTGGCAATCTGGTCACGGTCTTGGCCCAGGACAGCAGAGCGGCCTAGACGCTTGAAGGCGGCCACTACGGAGGCCGTATTGGCGCAGCCCGTGGCCACGATGGTGATGGGCGGGGTGTGTCTCTGGGTGCTGCTCATAGCTGGCCCTTCGTGCTGGGAATGCCCACGCCGTCGCGTCGCACGGCCGCTCGCAGTGCCAAAGCAACGGCCTTGAAGGCTGCCTCTGCCTTGTGGTGGTCGTTCGTTCCGCTGAGTACGTTCACGTGCAGGGCCATGCGTGCCTCGATGGCGAGGGAGTTCAGGAAGTGGGTCAGGTTTTCTGTCGCCAGCTGGCCAAGGTTTTCGCGCACGAAGCGCAACCGGATGGCAGGCCAGGGGCGGGCGGAGAGATCGACGACAGCCCTAGCCAGGGCCTCGTCGAGAGGGGCGAAGGCAAAGCCAAACCGGGCGATGCCTGTACGGACACCCAGACAGCGATCGAGAGCCTGCCCAAGCGCGATGGCGCAGTCCTCCACCGTGTGGTGATCGTCCACGTGCAAGTCCCCGCTGGCGTTCAGGCAGAGGTCAAAGCGGGCGTGCTTGGCTAGGGCGGACAGCATGTGGTCCAGGAATGCCAAGCCGGTGCTGATCTCTGAGTGGCCATCGCCATCAAGATCGAGGGTCAGTCGAATCTGCACCTCGCTCGTCTCCCGGGTCACGCTTGCGCGACGGGTACTGGTTTGGGAGAGGCTCACGGTAGGAGCTCCTGAAGATCAGCGGCGCGCAGCAATACCCGAGCCGCACCGGCCCGTAGCAGAAGGCCGATTCGACGCTCGCGTTCGCTCCCGGCAGCAGAGTTAGCGGCACTTGGGTCCAAGACCCCGATGGGTAGTACGCCGGCTCCACGGGCCGCAACCAGATCGTCGCGCGTATCACCGAGCATCCAGGCCCGGGAACAACCCAGGCGCTCCAGAGCAAGACGCACGGGCGCTGGACTTGGCTTGAGCTCGGCGTCCTCGCGACACACGACGGCATCGAAGAGCTCCAAGAGATCAAAGCGCTCCAGGAAGTCGAGAGCCTCTGCCCTCGGCCGACCGGTGACGATCCCCAATCGGTAGCTGCGGCTCCAATCGGCCAGCAGCTTGCGATCAACCAGCAAGCTCTCCCGCTCGCGCAGACCACTCTTGCCCGGGCCACCGAGGTAGTGCCCTTGGAAGCGATCTATCACCTCCTCCAGGGCGACCTCGACTCCGTGCTGATGCAGCAAAGTCTGGGTCAGTACCCAATCGTCGTTGGCCGCACCGCGCTGCTTGGCGTGGTCGATTTCCGCGCTAGTGAGGGTCACTCCAAAGTCTTGCGCGGTCGACAGGATGGCCGCACGGTAGGAGCCGGATACATCCGCGAGGACACCATCCATGTCGAAGAGCATCGCGCTGGGGGCTAGCGCGATCCGCAAGCTCTGTGTGAGTTGGGCGAAGCCCTGCGGTTCGCCCGGCAAAGAAATTCGGAGGGCGCCCGCAAGCTCTGGCCGCCCGGGAAAGGAGCGTGTAGCTACGCCGAGGCTGCCCATGGCGGAGCGCATCCATTCTGAATCTAGGCCCTGCAGCAGGACGAAGTTTCCCTCGTGGGGCTCGGCGGGACAGAGGCCCAAGTCCCGCGCCAACTGCGCTAGCCCCGCTCGCTCCGAGCGAACTTGGGTCACGTAGTCGCGCATGTCCGCCTCTCCAGATTGCAGGCGGAGTCTGGCAAGTTCAGCGGATACCGCCGCCACCGGGTAGGGATTCCCACTGGCCCGCAGGCGCTCGATCCAGTTAGCTGGCCCGAGCACATAGCCCGTGCGCAACCCGGCCAAGCCCCAGGCCTTTGAGAAGGTCC
>JBLIOL010000430.1:0-3288 GCA_047639615.1 Planctomycetota bacterium
TACTACTGGCGCTGCTTGGCGGACTCGGCATAGCGCAGGCTCTAGCCCTGGGCGGAGCGCGTAAGGCTCTGGCGTGCCTAGCTCTGACCTTGGCGCTCGGACAGGGCGGCTATCGCGCCTGGCATGCGGGCAGCCTCATGAACAGCGACCCGCGCTACCAAGCGGAGGCCTTCCTGGCGGACAGCTTGGCCGTTGGCGCGCGTGTTGAGGTCTACGCCGACGACCAGTACCTGCCGCGCATGCACGACCTAGAGCTCGAGCGCCAGCACGTGGAGCGCGCCGCCATGAACCGCGCCGCCTTCGTGGTGCGCGCGCCGCAGGCTGTGGTGCTCGCACCGGCCTACCACTGGAAGCTCGACGCCGCCCAGCGCAGCTTCCTGGGTTGGCTGCGCGAGTCGAGCACCTACACCGAACACGTGTTCGAGGGCGACTCCGCCGACGCCGGCTTCCTCTCCGACGAAAACATGAACGCTATCCAACCACGAATCCTCGTCCTGCTGCGCAACGAGACCCCATGAGGAAGAGCCGCTTCCCCGACTCCTTGGTCCTGATCTTCGGGATCGTCGTGCTCGCCCATCTCTCGACCTACCTGCTACCGGCTGGTGAGTTCGAGCGTGAAGGCCGCACTGTCTTGGCCGGCACGTACAAGGTCATCGAAGCCGATCCCCTGCCCTGGCACGCCTTCCTGACCTTGATCCCCAAAGGACTCAGCAAGGCGGCGGACATCATCTTCTTCGTGTTCGTGATCGGCGGCGTGATCGGCGTCCTGCGCGCCACCGGCGCCATCGATGGGCTGATCGGCGGCGCTATCCGACGCTTTGAGAAGAAGCCGCTCCTACTGCTGGCCGGCATGACCACGCTCTTCGCCGTGGGCTCCTCAACCATCGGCATGGCCGAGGAGTACATGCCCTTCGTGCCGATTCTGGTGGCCATGTGCATCGCCATGAAGTTCGACGCGATCGTAGCCCTCGGCATCGTCTACATCGGCGCCGGCCTGGGCTACGGCTGCGCGGTTCTGAACCCCTTTACCGTGATGATCGCCAAGGAGATTGCCGGCCTGCCCCCCAACAGCGGCATGCTCCTGCGCTGGGGGCTGCTGGCCCTGCTGCTGCCCGTGGCGATCCACCACCTGTGGCGCTACGCGAGCAAGATCAAAGCCGATCCGAGCCGTAGCCTGGTGGCGGGCATCGACTACTCCGAAGGATTCGAACTGCCCAAGGACACACGTCTGACCAGTTCGCACGTACTGATCCTAAGCCTGCTGGTAGCCATGATCGGCGTCTTCATCTGGGGCGTACAAGCCCACGATTGGTACCTAACCGAGCTCATGGCGCTCTTCTTGGGTCTAGCTCTGGTCTCCGGCGCACTGGCGCGCATGAGCCCCAACGCCATCGCCCAACGCTTTACAGCCGGGGCCGCCGAGATGACCAGCACAGCGCTCCTGATCGGCTTCGCGCGCACCATCGAGGTGGTGCTCTCGGAAGCCCATGTGATCGACACGGTGGTGAACGGAGTGGCCGGCAGCCTCGACCAACTTGGCACCCAAGGCGCGGCCCTAGGCATGCTCGGGGTGCAGAGCGTCTGCAACGCGCTGATCCCTTCCGGCAGCGGCCAAGCCTACGTGACCATGCCGCTCATGGCGCCGATCTCGGACCTGACCGGGGTGGGCCGCGAGACCGCGGTGCTCGCCTACCAGTTCGGCGACGGCTTCACCAACATGCTGGTGCCGACCAATGCGCTACTGATGGGCATGCTGGCACTGGGCAAGATCCCCTACACGGCCTGGCTGCGCTTCGTGCTACCGCTCCTGATCAAGATATTCCTGATCGCGAGCGTGGTGCTGCTGATCACGGCGGGGAGCTAGGCCCCCGCCGCGATCGGACGGCGGCTACTTCCCTAGGGCAGCGCTCACGGCGTCCGCCCCACCGACCACGGCCAACTCCAAGGCCGTGGCGTCCAGATCCACCGTCAGCTCCGTACCGGCCTCGGGCCAGAGGGTGAAGTCACGGTCGCTGGAGAAGATCATCAAGCCGATAGACTGGCCCTTCGGGATGATCTGATCGTCCGGCTGCAGGTCGAATGTGAACTCCACATACTCGCCAGGCACGAGCGGCGAGCTCTCCGTCAAGGAGCTGTGGTTCTGGGGATCGGCCCAGCCGCGCGTGATGATGTTGTCATTGATGTGGCCGCCTTCCTTCCAGGGCAAGGACACGAGCCACACGGAGAGGTTGGCCGCTTCGGCGTCTGCGTGCATGCGAATGCGCAGACGCGAGGTACCGGAGAGGTGCAGGGGCTGCGCTAGCTTCTGGGTGGTGTAGAGCAGCCGGTGCTTCGACTTTTCCGCCTTGGCCAGGTCCGTGCCGCTCTCGGCCACGTCGTCCGTGAAGCTCTCACTGCCATTGCCACCGTCGAAAGTAGCGCCCAAGCTGCCTGCCTTGGCGCCGCCCCGGCCGGGGTGCAGCTCCACGAGCTCGGCGTCCGGGTGCGGGTAGTCGTCATAGGCCGTAGGCGCACTGCGCTTGTCGCCCGTGCGCACGATCATGGAGCGAGCATCGCTCTCGACGCCGTTGTCCACCCCATAGAGATAGTGCGAGAACCAGCGGTTCACCATGCTAGGTGTCGGGTCGCCGCCGTGACCTCCCTGGTGGAAGTAGGCCTGCACGGGCAGGCCCTTGGCCTTGAGCGCTTCGTATACGCGCACGCTGTGTGCAGGCATCACGTTCCAGTCGTTGAAGCCGTGGGCGATCAAGACCGCAGCATGTAGCTTGTCCAACTGGTTCAGGTAATCGCGCCCCGCCCAGAAGTCGTTGTAGTCGCCGGAGAGGCGATCGAAGCCCTCCATCATGAGCGTGTCGCGCACGTTCTCATTGCACCAGGCGCGCCCATCCGGATAACCACTGTGGATGAAATCGTAGAGCACGTCCACGTCCTCGCCCATGTAGCCGCCGGGGTGACGGATCAATCCGTGGGAGCGGTAGTAGTGGTAATAGGAAGTGTTCGGCGAAACAGGGATGATGGCTTTGAGGCCTTCGACGCCCGTGGTCGCCGCTGCCAAGGGCAGGGTGCCCTCGTAGCTGGTGCCCATCATGCCGACGCTGCCGTTGCACCAAGTCGCGAGTACTTCCTCAGTGCTATCGATGCTGGTGTAGCCCTTGGCTCGGCCGCAGAGCCAATCCACCACGGCCTTGGGCGCCAGTGCTTCGTTCTGACCACCCACGGTCGGGCAACCTTGGGAGAGGCCGGTGCCCGGTGAAGAAGAGTGCACCACGGCGAATCCGCGCGGCAGCC
>JBLIOL010000431.1:0-3285 GCA_047639615.1 Planctomycetota bacterium
ACGATTCTTCGGGCTGACCAACGGTTGAATCTCACCTCTGGCTCACTCCAGCCCGAAGAATCGTGCGCGGCACAGTATTCCGGCACCCAAGGCACCGACAGGGTTCTTGGCCAAGAGCCGGTCCAAAGTCTCCTTCGCCGCACCACCATCACCCCGCTCGCGTTGATCCTCGGCCGCCAATAGAGGCGCCGTCTCAATCGTCGCAGCCCCCGACTCGGCCGCGTCCTGCCCATAGTCCAACGCCGCCGGGAGAGCCTCTGTCGTCGTCCGCCAAGCACCGCTCGCCCCAAGCACCGCAGCATCCTCCAGCCGTCGCTCCCACGCCGCCTGCGCCAGGTTTGCCGCAGCCTCCGCCTCGCGTGCCAAGCGCGCCCGTGTGGAACCCTCAGGATTACCAAAATCCACCCGCGCCAAGAGCACCAAGCCCAGCGCCACGAGGCCGCCCAACAGCGCCAACGCACGCGCCCGCCAAGGCAGCCGCCGCTTCAAGGCTAGTTCTCCGCCGGCGCCAAGCGCAGGATTCGATGCGGACTACCGATATCCTCCGTCGGATGCATCAGCTCCACCGGAAACAGCTGCCTGCCATCCGCCGCCACCCCGAGCACTTCGAAGTCCCCGAAGACCGCTAGCTCATTGCGTTCGCCGAACACCCACCACCTGGGCGCGCGCTCTCCGTCCACTTGCTGCAAGCCATCGAGCAGCACCCCATCCGATGCCGGCACCTCATCGCGAAAGCGACGCGCCGAGGGAAAGATCGCCTCGGGCGAAAGCGGGTCGAGCATCAACTCGATCGTAAATGGCAAGGCCCCACGATGCCCGCCATCTACGTGCCCCACGGCCTGCATGCCCGCGGGCCCAATCAAGGTCAGGGTCACCGAGCTCGGCGGCCCCATGCGACTGGACAGCACGGCCAAGGCCACGCCGGTCGTAAAGACAAGCATGAGTGCAGCTCGAGTGCGCGGGCGGTTTTCCATGAGGGGGACTAACGGGACAATTCGATCTCTTCCAGGTGCTTGACCTGGTCTCGGTGGCGCGCGGCTTCCTCGAAGCGCAGCTCGCCGGCTGCCTTGAGCATATCCCCGCGCACCTTTCCCAGCTCCTTGCGCACGCGCGCCGTGCTCCAATTCAGAGGATCATCTTCGCCGGCCATGGACGCCCCGGAGCCCGGCAGGTCCGGAATCCCGGGATAGTCCATGTCGTACAGGGCCTCGATGGAGTCCCTAATGGGCTTGATCACGGTCTGCGGCACGATCCCGTGCTCCTCGTTGTAGATCAGCTGCGCCTCACGTCGGCGCGCCACCTCATCCAGGCAGGAGCGCATGGAATCCGTGATCCTGTCCCCGTAGAAGATCACGCGCCCTTCCACGTTGCGTGCCGCCCGGCCGCAGGTCTGGACCAGGCTCGTGCGCCCGCGCAGGAAGCCCTCTTTGTCGGCATCGAGCACGGCTACAAGCGCAACCTCCGGCAGGTCCAGGCCCTCACGCAGCAGGTTGATCCCCACCAGCACGTCGAATGTGCCAAGCCGCAGGTCGCGCAGGATCGATGAGCGCTCCATGGCATCGATCTCCGAGTGCAGGTAGCGCACGCGCACGCCCAGCTCTGAGAAGTAGGTCGTAAGCTCTTCCGACGAGCGCTTGGTCAAGGTCGTCACTAGCACACGCCAACCGGCCTTGACCGTGCTACGAATTTCCTGCAGCAAGTCGTCCACCTGGTTGCCCGCCGGGCGCACATCGATCTCGGGGTCGAGCAGCCCCGTAGGCCGCACGATTTGCTCCACCACGTACTTGCCGGAGGCGCGCAATTCAAAGGGCCCCGGCGTGGCCGAGACGTAGACCAACTGCTTGGCCAGCTTCTCGAACTCCTCGAACATCAACGGGCGATTGTCCATGGCACTCGGCAAGCGAAAGCCGTACTCCACCAGGTTGGTCTTGCGCGCGCGGTCGCCCTTGTACATGGCGCCCACCTGCGGCACGGCCACATGGCTCTCGTCCACGAACATGACCCAATCGTCCGGCAGGTAGTTCAGCAAGGTGAATGGCGCCTCACCTGGCGCACGCCCGTCCATGTAGCGCGAGTAATTCTCAATGCCATTGCAGACGCCGGTCGTGCGCAGCATCTCGAGGTCATGCCGCGTGCGTTGCTCCAAGCGCTGGGCCTCGAGCATGCGCTTCTGGCTGCGCAGCAATTCGAGCCGCTCCTTGAGCTCCTCCTCGATGCGTCCCACCGAGCGCTCGATGCGCGCCAGGGGCGTGACGTAATGGTTGGCCGGGTAGATCGAGATCTCCTTGAGCTCACCGAGCACCTCCCCCAGCAGGGGGTTGACCAGCACGATGACCTCAATCTCATCCCCAAACATCTCGATGCGCACAACGCGGTCATCCTCATACGCCGGAAAAACCTCGATCACATCTCCGCGCGCCCGGAAAGTGCCGCGGCGGAAGTCGATGTTGTTACGCGCGTACTGCATCTGGGTCAGACGCCGCAGCAGGTCATCGCGCTCAATCTCCTGGCCCACCTCAAGGCTGAGCGCCATGTCCTTGTAGTTCGACGGCGAGCCCAAGCCATAGATGCACGACACCGAAGCCACGATGATCACATCGCGGCGGTCCAGGAGAGAACGCGTCGCACTGTTGCGTAGGCGCTCGATGTTCTCGTTCCGACTGGCATCCTTCTCAATGAAGGTGTCGCTGGCGGCCATGTAGGCCTCGGGCTGGTAGTAGTCGTAGTAGCTGACGAAATACTCCACCGCGTTGTTCGGGAACAGATCCTTGAACTCCGCAAAGAGCTGGGCCGCCAAGGTCTTGTTAGGCGAGAGCACCACGCAGGGCCGGTTGGACTCGGCGATCACCGAGGCCATGGTGAAGGTCTTGCCCGAACCGGTGATGCCCAGCAGGGTCTGATGCGGGGCGCCGGCGGCCAGGCCCTCGACGAGGGCCTTGATGGCCTGGGGCTGGTGGCCGGTGGGCTCGAAGGGGCAGACGAGCTCGAAGGGTTGGGACATGGAGGTGCTGGCTGGAGTGGACCGCGTATTGTGCCCGATCCGGGGCACCCCCTGCTGGGCTACGCTCCTGTGCGTTCTGCGAAACCTGAAGGTCCCGCCCCGGTACAGGCGGCAGGGTCATCTTGCGCGGGGTTTGCCCCCCCGGTACGGTCTTCCCTGGACCGCACTTCCCGGCGACCCCCAACTCGCTGACTGCCCCCAGCAGCAGCCGCGGCCTCACGGTCCGCTACGCTCCGCCCATGATCATCGAATGCCCCGCCTGTAAGTCGCGCGCCAAGCTCCCT
>JBLIOL010000432.1:0-3263 GCA_047639615.1 Planctomycetota bacterium
GGAGAGTCGCGGCCAAGCGCACGCGCGCGCGTTCCTGATCCAAGCCAAGGTTGGTGAGCAAGTGTTCCCCAGCGCCTGGGGTCGCACGCGCAAGGAAGCTGAAGGCTGGGCCGCTGCGGAGGCCCTCTTGGCTTTGCAGGACGAGGACTCAGGCGACGCATGAGCATTGCTGAAGGCGCAGAACAGCTGGTGCTGAACGCCGCTGAGCTCGAGCTCTTGCCCGAGCTTGAGCGTGCGCGCAAGGGCATGCGTGCCGGCCGCACCTTTTGCTTAGGTGGCCTCTGGGGATCTTCCCAAGCCCTGGTGCTCGCCAACCTAATCACCCACGGCACTAACGACGCCGGCCCCTGGCTCGCCGTAGTCTCCAGCGATGCTGAAGCGGACTCCTTCGCCGCCGACCTGCGCGCCTTCGGACAGTCCGCTGACTTCCTGCCCGCCCGCGATGGCGCCGACGCCCTAGCACTACGCTCCAGGCTCAAACTCGCCCAGCGCCTGGTGGGACCCGCCTCGCAGCGCCCGCACATCATGGTGGCTTCGGTGCTGTCCTTGCTGCAGCCCCTGCCCAGCCCCAAGACCATGGAGGCCGAGTTCGTGCGCTTCAAGGTCCGCGATGTGCTCGATCCAAAGGGCCTACTGCGGCACCTGATCAAGCTCGGCTACGTGCGCGAGCCGCTAGCGGAAGCGCCCGGCGAACTCAGCCTGCGCGGCGACATCCTGGACATCTTCCCCTTCGCCTCGGAAACGCCGCTGCGCCTTGAGCTCTTCGAAGACGAGATCGAATCGATCCGCACCTTCGACCCCATGGACCAGCGCTCCATCGAGGAGCACGAGGAGCTTGAAGTTTGCCTGGTGGCCGATAGCGGGGACGTGGACGACGTCGGCGCCAGCCCTTTCGAGTTACTCGGCAACCACACCCAAGTGGCCGTGGTCGAGCCCCTGCGCGTGGACGAACGGGCGGAGACCCTGCGCATCCGCTCCCCAGCCCATGAACGCGCCCTCAAAGAGCTCATGAGCTGGCGCGGCAAGCAGCCTCAATTGGCCCTACAGACCTTACCAGGGGACGATGCGACCATCGACGCACGCTCCGTCCAAGGCCTGAGCGTTGGCATGCAGCAGGCATCGAAGGCCCTATCCGCGGTGCTCGATGAAGGCCGGCGCGTGATCATCGCCTGCCCCGGCGAAGCCGACCGCGTGGGGCTCATGGATGCGCTCTCCGCCAAGGGCCCGGCGCCGGCAATCGAGGCCGCCCTAGGTGTTCTCGCCAAGGGCTTCCGCCTGCATCCTTGGAACCTCGTCGTGGTCACCCACCACGAGTTAAAGGGCCTCGGAGGCGCGCGCAAGCGTCGCTACTCCCCTGCCAAGCACAAGGTCAAGGCGATCCAGTCCTTCTTCGAACTGAAGCTGGGCGACCTGGTGGTGCACGCGGTCCACGGACTTGCGCGCTACCGCGGACTGGTGCGCATGACGCGTGGCGCGGGCGAGGAAGAGCATCTGCACCTGGCCTTCGCCGACAACGTTTCGCTCTATGTGCCGTCCAGTCGGATCGACATGGTGCAGCGCTATGTGGGCGCCGGCGCCAGCGCACTCAGTCCGGACAAGATCGGTGGCACCGCCTTCCGCAAGCGCAAGGAGAAGGTCGAGCGCGGATTGTTCGACCTGGCCGCCGACCTGATCGAAGTGCAAGCCAAGCGTGCCCTGCACAAGCGCAAGAGCTGGCGCGACGACGATGAGCTGGTAGGCACAATGGTCGCGGAGTTCCCCTACGAGGACACGCCCGACCAAGTCACCGCCGATCACGAGATCCAAGAAGACCTCTACGGCGATACGCCCATGGACCGCATGCTGTGCGGGGACGTTGGTTTCGGCAAGACCGAGATGGCTGTGCGCGCAGCCTTCCGAGTGGTGGCTGGTGGCGGCCAGGTCGCGATTCTTGTTCCCACTACAGTCCTAGCGCAACAGCACTATGTGACCTTCTCCGAGCGTTTGGCGGACTTTCCCGTGCGCGTGGAAGCGCTCTCGCGCTACGTCACCGGCAAACGTGCGAAGGCTGTGGCAGAGGGCTGCGCAGCGGCCGAAGTCGACGTGCTGATCGGTACCCACCGGATCCTCTCCAAGGACATTGAGCTGCCCAATCTGGGGCTGGTAATCATCGACGAGGAGCAGCGCTTCGGCGTAACCCACAAGGAGCACTTCAAGCAACTGCGCTCGCAGGTGGACATGCTAACGCTTACCGCCACGCCCATCCCGCGCACCATGCACATGTCCCTCTCGGGACTGCGCGACATCTCCGCCCTCTCCACACCGCCGCCCGGACGCCAAGCGATCGTCACCAAGCTCGGCTATACGGACGATGAGGATCTCATTCGCGATGCCATCACGCGCGAGATCGGCCGCGGCGGACAGGCCTTCTTCCTACACAACCGCGTGGCGACCATTCACGCCACCGCCGCCAAGCTAGCGACCCTCGTACCCGGCTTGCGCCTGGCAGTCGGCCACGGCCAAATGGGCGCGCGCGAACTGCGCGATGTGATGGAGTCCTTCACCCGCGGCGAAGCGGATGTGCTACTGGCCACCACAATCATCGAGAACGGCATCGACATCTCGGCGGCGGGTACGATCCTGATCGAGGACGCGGATCACTTCGGCCTAGCGGAGCTGCACCAACTGCGCGGCCGCGTTGGCCGCGGTCACCAGCAGGGCCACTGCTATCTGTTGGTCGAGCGCCACAAGCCCCTGGCCGACATCGCCCGCCAACGCCTCAAGGCACTCGAGGAACTCTCGCACCTGGGCGCCGGCTTCGGCATCAGCATCAAGGACCTGGAACTGCGCGGCGCGGGCAATGTGCTCGGCGCTGAGCAATCCGGCCACATCGCGGCCGTGGGCTACGACATGTTCTGCCGCTTACTCAAGCAGACCATCGAGCGCCTGCAGAGCGGGGACACCAGCCAGGTGACCCTGGGCCGCCCCGAGGAACACGACGCCGGCGTGGAGTTGGACGTGGGACTCAAGGCCTTCTTGCCCACGGACTGGGTCGAGCGCCCCGACACACGCCTCGAGGTGCTGCGCGAGCTCTCCGGCGCCCACGATCCGGACGAGGTGGACCGCATCGGCGCTTCCTTGCGCGACCGCTTCGGCCGTCTGCCGGAGCCCGCCGAAGGCCTGCTACGCCTCTTCCGCCTGAAGTCACGCCTGGATCACTACCGCCTGGAGCGCGTTTCTTGGCAAGGCGGAGCCTTCGTCATTCAGTACGCCGATCCGGTGGC
>JBLIOL010000433.1:0-3236 GCA_047639615.1 Planctomycetota bacterium
CTCCGCATCGAAGGCCACCTGCCATTCCGCAGCGGGTCGCGTATCGCGATCCAAGAGCCACACATCGATGCCCCGCAAGGGCTCCTCGTTGCCGGGCTGGCGGGTTTCAATGGTCACGTGCGTCGACCCCGCGACACCATCGGCCGTGGGCGCATAGGCGCCGATCACGGCGCTGCGGCCACCCGGAGCATCGGCGCCGCGTACGCCCTCTGCGCCACCGCCTCCATTCGCCCCCATTGCAGCCAGCTCGGCCGACGTGGGGTCAGCGGCCCCCATAGTGACAGGACCCGAGCCACCCTCAAGAGCGTCGGAGCCCGGGGGCGGCGTACTCCCGAGCAAGGCCCAGGAGAAGAGCAGGGCCATGGTGGCCATGAGCACGAGAGCGATCCATTTCAGCATATTGATCGGCGTCAGGAGCTCTAGCGGGTCGCCAGTGCGGCGCGGTAGAGCTCAAGAGGAAAGGAAGGAGTCACGGTGGCACCAGGGCTACTGGCGCGCACCTCGAAGGTGGAGGGCTCGGGCTTGCCCGGGAAGTGCAGCTTGATCTCTCTTTCGAGGTCCCAGAGGTGCCATTCCACGGTGTATTGCCCACTGCTGGCCACGCGGATAGTGACCGAGTCGCCTTCTGAGCCATCGACACGATCCACGCGGCGTAGGTAGTCGACGATCGAGCTGCTGGATCCTTCCAGGGCAGTTGGCAGGGTTACGCGCGACACATGTCCAGTCAGGGAGACCCCCGTAGACATCGGGCCGATTTCGGCGGGTAGTTCAAGCTCCGCTTCGAGACTCGGACGGAGCTCGACCTGAGCTTCCCCAAGCACGCCGCGAATCAGGCAGCTGCGGGCGCCCTCGGACTGAATGTAGAGATCGATCAGATCGCAAGCCGTCACCAGAGTGATGCTGCCATCCTGCGTGAGGCGAAAATGACGGAAGGCCTGCTCGCCGCTGGAGCGCCAGGCGACCATGGCCTGCTCGGCGGGCTCGCCGCCAGGGGCCAGCACGCGCACCGGTATCAGGGCCAAACGCCCACGTAGGTCGAGCTGCCGCAGGCGCGGATCCGCTCGCATGCCGGCTACTTCCAAGTCCTTCAGCTGCACCAGGGGTGGCCCTCCCTCGGGAGCCACAAGGCTCAGGGTGGCGCGGCCAGAGACGACCCCGGGGAAGATGAACTCACCCGTTGCGCTCAGTGTCTGATTCAGTCTGGGCTGCCCCAGCGGTTCGCTGTAATCCAAGACCACGCGCACCACGTCGGCGGGCGTGCCGGGATCCAATTGCACGCGACCTTCCAACACCGCCGGCCCATCGAAGTCCAGCACGCTGGCGAGGGCAGGGCGAAGCTTTGGAGGACTGGAGGGCCCCAGGGTGGCAAACCAAGCCGTGAGCAAGCCCACGGTGACCACCATCGAAATCTGAATCTGACGCTGCATGAGAGGAAGGGTAAGCTCCGAATCCTACCTCACCCTAGGCCCGCCGCGCCGGATTGGCCTCCGAGCTACTGATCTGCGCCGGTGGTCCTAGAGCGCAGCAACTGGGCAGTGGATGCCCGCACCCGCTCCAGAATGGGCTCCAGAGACTCCTCGCGCTGGGCTAGGTCATCCCGGTTGGCCTGGCACCAGGCGCAGTCCATCTCATCCAAATGGAACACGACGAAGGTCGTGGGGCCCTCTTCGAGTGAGCCCGAGAGATGCCGCGCCAGCCAGTGACGGGCCGGGCAGGAGGCCCGACTCGCGCGCCAGACGGCGGCCACATCGATGTGCTCGCCGGAACCCTCCGCGCCCTCCGCTAGGGCCGGCACTAGGAGCCCCTCCGGATCGCGCCGCTGGGCCAGGTCACGCAGGCGCTTGAGCGCCCGGAACTTGATGCCCGCCACGGCGGTCTCATCGCGCAGCTCGAAGCGTTGCCAGGTATCACGGTTGCGCCAGCCGCCGGAGAAGAGCGCTTCGATCACCATTAGTCGCTTGATCTCTCCAGCGACGAAGGTCTCCTGCACCCAGTCCTTAAGGATCTCCGCCAGGAGTTTCGCCCCTTGCTGGCGCAGGTCCTGCTCGCGCACCACACCCGAGGGCGTGTTGTTGTCCACGATCATGTTCTCGAGCGTCTGCGCACCGCCGTCATCGTCGTCGCTCGCGCCAAAGGTCAGCGCCTTGCGCCGGCGCAGGTGATCGATGGTGCGGTTGCGGCAGATACCGAAGAGGTACTGCTCGAAGGTGAAGCGCGAGTCGAAGCCATGGATGCCGCGCACGGCCCCGAGGAAGCACTCCTGCACGATGTCCTCGCGGGCCTGGGCATCGAGCACCCGGCGCGAGACGTAAGCCAACAGACGACCGGCGTAGTTCCGCTCGACCTTCAGCCACTCTCCATCGTCAAAGGCGGCCAAGGCCGCCACATCCGGACTCCACTCACTCATTGGGACATGCCTAGGACATCGAGGAACATCATGCCCAGTAGCGTAAGGCCAAAGCCCAGCGCCGTCATCAATGCCAAGAAGACTCCGAAGCGAGCCATGCGCCCAACCACGCTCCCGGAGCGGCGCAGCAGCCTGTCCATGAGGCGCTTGCCCCCCACATAGGTCCCACGCCAGAGGCTAGCGATCATGGCTGCCAGCACTTCAGCGCCCACAACCAGGGTCGATGTGACGGTTCCCACGAGGCCGCCCTCCACCTTGGGCGGCACGGGCACGGGCTGGGCAGCGGGCTTGGTAGCTGACGGGGTCTCGCGCTCGATGTCCGCAGCCACGGCCGAAACGTCCGTAGCGACCCTCTTCAGCAAGGCCTTGGCCTTGGCGCGCGCCGCCGGCCGCCCTGAGCTGCCCTCGCCCTTTTCCGCATCCTTGCCAGAATCCGACCCCGCGGCCCGCTTCACATCGTCCTGGGCCTTGCGCGCTGCCCGGCCGAGATCCCCGCCGGCCCGACGCAGCCCGCGGCTGAGTTCGCCACCGGTACTGCGCAGCTCGCGGCTGAGTTCGCCACCGGTACTGCGCAGATGGTCGCCGAGCTTCTTGCCACGGGCGTGATTCTCGCCCTGACCCGTCTCAAGCTCCGCCGGGGCTTCCTCCACCCCGCGCAGCCCCTGCCAGACACCTGCGGCAACGGCCACGGCGCCCTTAGCGATCTGCTTGGCGGTCTGCCTGACCTGGCTGCCCGTGCGCTCAGCTTCCGGTTCGGGCGCGTCCAGGTCTGTTTGAGCGTCACCCTCGGCGGCCGCCGGCTCCGGCAGGGGCTGGGCTTCCTCGGGCT
>JBLIOL010000434.1:0-3191 GCA_047639615.1 Planctomycetota bacterium
CCGGTGTGTAGCGCTAGATCCAAGGAGCGGTCCGTGCGCAGGCCGCAGGCGTGGACGGCGACCACCGAACAGCCAGGATTCACGTGCGATTTTGCTCGTTTGAGGTCGGTTTCCACGTAGGTCAGCTTGGGCCGCGTCCAGGGCGCGACGCTGTCGGCGGCTGCGACGACCCGGTCGTAGCTGGCCGGGCGTTTGCGGTCCAGCAGAAGAACGCGCTCCACATCGCGCTCGAAGAGGGCGAAGAGCACGCCCACCAGGCCGTGGCCGCAGCAGACGTCGGCCAGCTCGGGCCCGCGTAGGAGCTTGCGGCAGCGGTGGAAGAACTCGAAGCCTTCCAGCAGCTCCTTGAAGGGCAGGGCGTGGGCTTCGCACAGGGCGCGCGCGAAGCGGTCGCCGAGGCCCTCGCCGGGGAAGAGCTGGGCGTCCAGGGGGCCCAGGCGCGTGCGCCGGCGAAGATCCCGGGCGAACTCGGGATCGGCGAACTGGCGCAGCATGCGGAAGCTGAGCTCGGGGGGCTGGGCGGTGGATTGGGGGAAGCTCATGACTCGGGAGGGGCGGGCCCCTGGGGCACAGCCTACAATCCGGGCCGATGCCGCTCCTCGCTCTCGTCACCTTCCTCGCGGCGGCGCTCGCTTTTTGGGTGGAGCTGCTGCTGGCGCGCTACCTCTTGCCCTGGTTTGGGGGCGGCCCCTGGGTCTGGACGGCGGTGACTTTGTTCTTCCAGCTGGCCCTGCTGCTTGCCTACGGCTACGCGCACCTGCTCGGGCGCCTCAGTCAGCGGGTGCAGGCCCTGGTGCATATGGCGCTGGTAGGGGCGGCGGCTCTGGCTCTAGATCTGGTGCCCGTGGCCGCGGATGCGCCCGTCCTGGGGGATGGTGCGGTGCCCATGTGGCCGCTGCTGAGCCTGATGACCCGGCGCTGCGGCCTGGCTTTTGTGGCGCTGACCGCTAGCGCGCCGCTCTTCACGCGTTGGGCGAGCGCGGGACGTGAGTCGCCGCCCTGGATGCTCTTCGCACTCTCGAACCTGGGCGCGGTGCTGGCCTTGGCTCTGCAGCCCTTCGTGTTCGAACCGCTCTGGTCGCGCGCGACCCAGGCCGAGTACTGGAGCCTCGGATTCTGGTTATGGGCGGCGCTGGTTTGCGTGGCGGCCGTGCTCGTGGCGCGCCGTGCGCCGTCGCTGGAGGCGGCCGGCGCAGGGGCCAAGGGTCCCGCGCCCAGCGCGACGGACCGTGCACTTTGGGTGCTGCTCTCCGCGCTCTCCGTGGCTTGCATGCTCGCGGTTACCCGCGATCTCTCCCAGCGCGTGACGCCCATGCCGCTGCTCTGGGCTGCGCCCCTGGCGATCTACCTGGCGACCTTCGCCGCGGCTTTCGCGGCTGAGCGCATGAGCCCGCGCGCGGTGCTCGTGCCGCTCCTGTTGCTGGCGGGCTTGGGACTGGGCTTCACCTTGCTCGACCCGGACAGCTTCGACTTCAAGGTCTTGCTCTGGCCGCGCCTCGGCATTTTGGCGGTGGTGACTTGGGCCCTGCACGGGGAGCTCTACAAGCGCCGGCCCAGGAACGGCGAGGTCACGCGCTACTCCCTGGCCATGGCCTTCGGCGGCGTGCTCGGTGGCGCGGCTCTGTCCCTGGCGGCTCCGCTTTGGTTGCCCATCGATGTGGACTTGGGCTTGTGCCTCACGGCGGCGGGCTTCCTGTTGGCGGCAGCCTATGGGGCCGGGCCCTGGCGTAAGCTGTTGATGGTCGGAACGCTTGCCTTAGCCTCCGTCTTCGTGCGTGTGGAATGGAGGCTAAGCGAGGGTCGCATTCGCACCCTGCGCAGCGCTTACGGCACGCTCTCTGTGCACGAGAGAAACCGCGACATACCGAATTGGCACTGGCGCGAGGTGCTCAACGGCGCGATTTGCCACGGCATGCAATACCTGCATGCGGACAACCTCAAGCAGCCCACGGCCTACTACACGGTCAATAGCGGGATCGGGATCGCGGCTGTGCTATTGGGTGCCGAGCCCAAGCGCGTGGGGGTGGTCGGTCTCGGCGTCGGCGTGATGCTCGCCTACGCCGGGCCCCAGGACTATTGGCGCATGTATGAGCTCGATCCGAACATGGAGCGGGTGGCGCGGGAGGATTTCAGCTACATCGATCAGGCACCTTGCCCCGTGGATGTGGTGCTCGGTGACGCGCGCCTGGCTATGGGCGGGGAGCAGCCCAACGATTTCGATCTCTTGGTGCTCGATGCCTTTCAAGGGGACGCGGTGCCCACGCACCTGCTCACGACCGAGGCCTTTGCGCTCTACAAGCAGCAGATGTCGTCTGGCGGTCTGCTCGTGGTGCACGCCACCAGTGCGCACTTGGACTTACGCGGCGTGATCGCCGAGCAGGCGCGCGCGGCAGGCATGCTGGGCGTCTGGATCGAGCAGCCCGCGGACGTGGGGAAGCGGGTCTTAGGCTCGCGCTGGGCGATTCTCACGGAGAATGCAGCCGTGGTGAATCGTTTGATGCGCGTTGAGGGTGCCCAGCTTCTGGCACCTTTGGGTGCGCCACTTTGGACTGACGAATACACTCCGCTCTGGCCTTTGCTCCACTGATTGGAGCGAGGTACGCCTCCTCCAACGATCTGCATTATGAAGCTCAACCGGTTGCTCCTAGTTCTCATCGCCAGCGCTCCCCTGGCATCGGCCCAGCAGGGTGCGATCGAATTGTTCGCCGGGGAAACGCTCTTCGCCGAAGGTTGGCGTGTGGGTTGGACCCAGATCGAGTCCCAGCGCGAGGGCCTCATGTCGGGCACTCGCAGCGTGAGTGATCCAAAGAACGAGCGCCTGCGCGATTCCCGCAGCGTGTTCCTGCTGGACTACGGCATGAACCCCGAGCTAACGCTCTCTCTACTGGTGCCCTTCGTGAGCAAGGACCTGCGCTCCGACGCGGGCGACGAGAGCACCTCGAACCTGGGCGATGTGGCCGTGGCTGCTAAGTACCTCGTGCACAACAATCGCTGGCACGGCGGCGCCTTCAGCGTGAGCGTTGTGGGCGGTTTGGAGTTGCCCAGTGGCAAGGACGACGAGCGCAGCGGTGGAGACATCTTGCCGGCTCGCTTGCAATCCGGCGCCGGCGCTACCAACCCCTTCCTCGCCACATCCATGACCTACGGCGACGGCCGCGTGCGCTACGACGCGACCCTGTTCGTGAAGGTGC
>JBLIOL010000435.1:0-3143 GCA_047639615.1 Planctomycetota bacterium
GGACCAACCGAACAGGCCACCAGGAAAGGTCCCGTCAAGGGTGCGCAGAGTCGAGCCGTCGAGCCCCGAGAGGATGTGCGCCTTGCCCACGCGCAGCGGCATGCTCGGCTCCCCTGCGGGCGATCCAGCAAGGATGTCCATGATGCCGTCTCCGTTCGCATCGCCAGCGGCATCCAGGGAGAACCCAAAGTTCCCGCCGTCCTCCGTGCCCATCACTTCAAATAGCAGAGAGCCGTCGACCCCCGAGTAGACGTGGATGGCACCCCGTTTGTTATTTGTGTTTGGTGTCGAGGTGTACGGCGCGCCAACGACAAAGTCGTCAAAGCCATCGGAATTCAGGTCCCCGAGGCCCGCTGCGTCGACCCCAAAGGAATTGCCGGTGATGGGCAGGCTGTCGACGAGGTAGTGCAGTTGTTGGGAGTGGCCCAAGCTGCTTAGGAGCAAAAGGCTGCTCAGAGGCGAGATGATTCGCATGCGGTGTGTGATCTTATGTAGGAGGCAAGGGCGCTGGGGAGCCTAGGCACAAGTGTGCATCATTCTGCGCGCTACCGACTTTGAGGCCAAAACGGAGAAGAGCGCACCACTCCCAAGTCCTGCGCTCTGACCATTCCTGGGGCGTCGGCGTGGCATGCCCCACCTGAACCGGTCCAACGCCTAGGAGAGTCCAACCGCACGGAACCAGGCAAGATGGGCCCTACGCAGCACGCAAATAAACAGCCCGGATCCGATCTTGGCGAAACTCCGCGACGCGGATGTGGCGCTTCTGAATGGCCGACCTTTGCGCAGGCCGTCATGCAGCTTGAGTACGCCGTCCACGTGCTTGCCAACGCCCTCCTCGCGGCAGGGTGTGCCTACGAGGAAGGGCCCGGGCCGTGCGATCGCACGATCCGGGCCCCACTCAATCCCAATCAAACGATGCTCCTAGAACGAATAGGCGATCCAGATCCAAGCCTTGGTGATGTCTTCCATACCACCGTCGCTATCAGCTGAGAAGTCTGCGAACTTGATACCAGCGACCGCTCCGCAGGCCAGCTTCCTGCTCGCGAGCAGGTCGAGTTCAGTACCGAAGTCGGTGCCACCTTCGTCCGCCGAGAACATGTGGTAGGCCAACTTGAAGTTGGTGCTCGCGTATTCCGTTCCTACGGAGAGGTACAGATCTTCAAGTCCATCCTGCGGAGTCGCGAGGAAGCGATCGGCCCAGCCGTTGAACTTGTGGCCGGTGGCCAGGGGGGTCTGGAACTGCTCGCCATTCACGCCCGTACCCTCCAGGGTCTCACTTCCGATGCTGACTAGCGTCCCATCGAAGTCCATGCCGACCTCGAGGTTCAGGTAGCTAGCGTCTAAGTCGGTATTCGGGTTTTCGCCCACATCGGTCTGATTGGCAAACTCGACCCGATAGACAAACTGATTGCCTCCGGTGGGCATGCGACCATCCCAGCTCACGCCGACCGTGCCCGAGGACAATGCCGCTGCACCTGAGTCGTTGTCGAGCTCTAGGTAGTAGCCCACCAAGGTCCCGGCTTCGCCCACATCATAGGCCGCATTGAGTGCGATCGCCGCCGTACCGATGTCGCCAGCCTTCACGTTGTTGATGTTGTAAATATAGGAGCCGGCCAAGGTCAGGTCCTCCATGGCCGTATTGACCACCGTGTAGGCGTCGTAGGTCTGCTCGTTCTGGCGCCAACCCACATTGCCCACGAAGCGCGAGTTGTTGAGCACGATGCGCTGGCGACCCAATACGAAGGTAGTGTCGGCCAGACCCGCGTAGGAGAGCGATGCACGATTGACTTCCGTGCCATCTGGATCAGCTACCACCGCGCGGTCCGTGTTTCCGTTGAGGGTGCTGTCGTAGGAATCATCGCCCACGGCGCTGACGTCTTCAGCCTCGATCATCACCGACCAGCCGTTATAGGTGGCGCTCTCGTAGCCGAGCACCGTCCGCAAGGTCAGAGCGGTTGTGTCACGCGTCCTGCCCATGGTCGCGTCATCAACATTCTCAGCGCGCAGACGCTGATTGACCCAATGACGGCCCTGGGCGAGCGCCTCTTTGAAGCTGGTCGGCTTCAGATTTCCTTCAAACCCAATCAGACTCGTCGCGAGAATGGTGGCATCCGATACGGGCTCTTGCGGGTTCGCGGTGAGCGGCGCTGCAAGTGCAAGGAGGGCAAGGGCCGAGATAGCGGTCGTGGCGTGATGTCTTCGCATGGGGGCTGTAGGGCTCGATCCGGTGGAGCCGTTTGCTCCACCTCATGTCTGCGCATTCTTGCCTTTGCAGCACTCCGCGGCCCTGGGGAGCAGGGCGAGCTTCCCCTACGCGTTGTTCGTACTGCGACCAACGCGCGGCAATACCCGCACCTCACGGAAGCTGACTCGATCGGTCAGGTGAGTCGCCAGAACAGGCTCCACTCCAGCGAGGGCCGTGGAGAGGTACTTCTTGCTGCAGTCAGCAAATACCGTGGCTACGACCGAGCCAGGCCCCGCTTCTACACCCACGCGCAGTGCACCCAGCAAGTTGGCACCGGAACTAATGCCCAGCCCCATGCCCAACTCAGCGGACAGTCGCTGCGCCATGCGGATGGCATCGCCATCATCCACATCCACAATTCGGTCCAAGCTATCGAGCTCCAAGAGTTCCGGCACGAACTCATCGCTGATGCCTTGGATACGGTGCTCTCCGACCTTCGATCCCGTACGCAAGGTCGGGGAGTTCGCTGGCTCAAGTGGGTGCACGTCCACGTCGCCAAAGCCCTCACGCAAGGCAGCGCCTACCCCCATGACTGTCCCGCCAGTACCCACGCCCGCCACAAAGGCCGTCGGCCGCAGGCCTGCATCTCTCAACTGCTGCACCAACTCCGCGCCGGTGCCCTCTCGGTGTGCACGAATCCCAGCAACGTCAGAGAACTGGTCCAAGCGCACCGCATCGGCCTTTTCCAGCGCATAGCTGTTTGCCATTCGGATGCTCCCCAGGAAGCCACCTTGCTCCCTAGAAACGGAAACAATCGTCGCCCCCAATCCACGGATCAGCTGCAAACGCTCCTGGCTCATCCAGTTGGGCATGTAGATACGTACGCGATTGCCAAGCGCCTGCCCAATGGCAGCTAGTGCAACGCCGGTATTCCCGCTGGTCACCTCGACCAACTCAT
>JBLIOL010000436.1:0-3136 GCA_047639615.1 Planctomycetota bacterium
GGCGGGACTGTTCCAACCATCCTTGCCCAAGTAAACGCCGAAGCGGCGCATGGTCTCATCGGGGTCGAGGTCTTCCGTAGGGCTTGCGATGAACCCGAACAGAATGTCAGCATCACGGGAGGCGCTTGATTGAAATCCACGGGTCTGCATCTCAGCGTGAATGGACTCCACGAGCGCCGCTTCGATCATGCTTGCGGTGCGACCCTGCTCGGTAACGCCGGAGCCGCCAAGGAAGGCATACGCGGCCCCCGCTGGAATGCTGGCTCCTGGCACACTGATCGATGCGACGCGAGTCACGTCCGCTTGGTTGGGTGAGTGACAGGCGCAACCCAGGGCGATCAAGCTGAGCAGTAGGGCGGAGCGTAGGGAGGTGCTCATTGCGCGTTCAGTTCCGCTAGGTGCTTGCGCAGGCCATCGGCCCAGTCCTTGAAGCCATTCTCGACCTGCTTCCAGACGATCCGGGTCAGGCACAAAAGGTCATAACTCGACGTGCAGTTTTCCTTGCAGGCGCGGCAAGCTTCTGCCTGATAAGGGGCAAGGTTCCGCACTCATCCCGCCCGGGGCAAAGACTCCGAGGCGTTGGCGTACGAGCGCAGTGCCCCGCTGGCAGGCGGTGGTGAAGACCAGCTCGCCTCTAGGTTCGAGGAGCGCGAAGTGGGCCAGGTCGGGGAAGAGCACCTGGCCGCTGGAGGCGTCGGGTTCCGCGGGAGCTTCGGGGAAGACGAGGCGTGTGAGCTCGGGGGTGAAGATGTTGCTGGCGAGTGCCTCGCGGGCGCCCTTGCTGCGGGCGAGTTCGCGTAGCTGGCCCTTGAGCTCGGGGGTGGCGAGTTTGCCGACGAGGGCTAGGGTGCGCAGTTTGCTCAGGCTGTTCGGGCCAGCCGCCTCGAGCACCGCTTGCACGAAAGCGGGCTCGGCGATCAAGCCCGCGGCCGCGGACTCGGCCAGCAGGTTGGCTGTGGTACTCGGATCCGCAGCGGTCGGCCCGCCCGTGTCATGCAGCTCAACGCAGGAAGCTAGCCGTGCTCCGGTCCAGGCCTCGCGCGATGGTGTACCCAGCGGGGCGGCCAGGAGGATGCGGTCGCCGGGCTTGTCGAGGCCCAGCACCGCGTAGCTGCGCGCTCCTGATTGGGCTAATGCGTCCAGGCACTGAGCTGTGCCACGCAGCCAGACGTCGGAGCCTTGCACGGGCACGCGCCAGCTGGCGCGCATGCCGTAGGACTGGGTCAGGAGTTGCCCGCCCTTGCCGCCGGAGAGGGCCAGGGCTAGCTTGCGTCCGAAGGGCCAGTGTTCGCGCAGGGCCCTCGGGTTGGCCACGAGTTGGAAGGACTCCGGTTCGCGGGCCAGGTCCTCGAGCGAGGTCAGCGGCAGGGCGTTGAGCGCATCGACCCCGCTGAATTGCTTGGGCTGAAGCCCGCGCTCGCGGTAGGCCCTCTGGACCCAGGGCGAGAAGGGCACGAGCTCCTGGCGCAGGTGTTGAGCCAGGCTCGTATCGGCTAGGCGCTGGAGCCTCTGGGGGGGGAGTGCGCAGAGCTGGGTCCAGCTTCGGGGAATGGCCATAGGGGGGATGCTCGCCTGGGAGGGGCTCCGGCTCAAGGATCCCCTGAGATCAGGCGATGAGTAGTTGTCGGTTTGCGCCTACGCTTCCCCCCATGGACCCCAAGAACCCCTTCCCCCAATGTGACACCGTCCTAGTGCTCGGCGGGGGAGGCATGCGCGGCATGGCCCACATCGGCGTGCTGGCAGAGCTCGAGCGCCTGGGCATCAAGTTCGATGCGGTGGTGGGCACCAGTATCGGCTCCCTGATCGGGGCCATGGTCGCCGCTGGAAATGGGGTGGAGACCATCCGCGAAATCGTCTCCGAGCTCGACAAGGACGACTACTTCAAACTCAACGCGATCAAGTTCCTGCTCAAGGGCATCCGCACCCCGAGCATCTATCAGGGAGCTCAATTTCGGCGCAGCCTCGAACGCCTGCTGCCCGAGAAGACCATGGCCGAGTTGGAGATGCCCTTTTGGTGCAACTCCGTGGCCCTCGAGAGTGGCGCTAATGTGTTCTGGGGCGCGCCCGGATTCGAGCACGTCTCCTGCGTGGACGCGGTGTATGCATCCTGCGCTCTGCCCGGCGTCTTCGAGCCCTATCAGTACAAGGACATGCACTACATGGACGGCGGCATCGTCGATCCATTGCCCCTGCGCTGGGCACGACTCTTCCGTCCGAAGCGCATCATCGCCGTCGACCTGACGATCAAGGGCACCTACAACACGCGCCCCTACAAGCAGCGTGCGGTGGGCGCTCTCTTCCGTTCCTTCGAGATCACCCAGGAAGTGATCGTGGAGCAGATGCTGCACATGCACAGCGGCGACGACGTAATCCTGATCCAGCCCAAGGTTGGCCACCTGCACCGCTTCGACTTCGACGAGGTGCCCGACGTCATCGAAGCAGGCGCCCGTGAGGCACGCCGCGTACTCCTGAGCCACCCCGCTACGCGGGAAGAGATCGACCCCGCGCGCTTCTCCGAATTCGAAGGCGCCGCCTGCTCCGTGGCTCCAGCCGAGTACGTCAGCCTGCACCTCGACCCAGCCGCCTGCGTCGGCTGCGGCCTGTGCACCATGGTCTGCGAAACCGAGGCCTATGGCCTGGGGGATGGCATCGCTGAGGTGCTCAAACCCCACAACTACGAGTGCTGCAAGGACTACGCCTGCGCGCGCAATTGCCCGACGCGGGCCATCCGCCTCGGCAATTTGTAGCTCAAGAAGGGAGCGGCGATAGAGGCCGACGGCGCCCGGCCGCAGGCCGGATGCTGGCGATGGGAGGGTCGGGGTTGGTGGGGAGCGGTAGGGCTGTCGGCTGTTGCTGAGGCTTGGACGCGCCAGAGCCGGCCTCTGGCCGGGGGGCGCAAGGAGGGCGAAGGGAGGGCGAGATTGCATATGTGCCGATTTTTGCAACTTGCCCAATAAGTGTCGTCTGCGGAACTTATTGAGCATATTGATCGCAAGTAAGTGGTGCATATTGGCCTCCCGTACGTTCCATAAGTATGGAAGCCATCACCTTGCCCTGCCCGGAACTGGACCTGAATAGCTACGAGCCGCCGACCCAGGACGTGCTCGATTATCGGAAGAAGCAGGATGTCAAGTTC
>JBLIOL010000437.1:0-3034 GCA_047639615.1 Planctomycetota bacterium
CCGAGCACCACCAGGATCAGCGCCAAGGGCGGCAGCATGACCTTGAACACTTGCAGGGCCAAAGCGCGTCCGCCAACGGGGCGCTCCTCCACGGGAATCGCCGGCGCCTTGTCGGGGTTGCGCCAGGCGTAGATGAGCACGTAGACCGCGTAGAGACTGGCGAGCATCAAGCCGGGTAGCAGCGCTCCGCGGAAAAAGTCGCCGACGCTCTGGCCCATCTGGTCCGCGAGCACCACCAGAACGATGGAGGGCGGCACGATTTGGCCTAGGGTTCCCGAGGCGCAGATGACGCCGGTGGAGAAGGACTTGTCGTAGCCGTAGCGTGACATGATCGGCAGGCTGATCATGCCCATGGACACGACGGAAGCGCCGACGACGCCGGTGGCGGCCGCTAGCAGCGCGCCCACCATGACCACCGCTAGGGCGAGTCCGCCGCGTAGGGATCCGAACAGCAGCCCCACGGAACGCAGTAGGTCTTCCGCTAGCTTGGAGCGCTGCAGCACCGTGCCCATGAAGATGAAGTACGGCACCGCGAGCAGCACCTGATTCGACATGACGCCGAAGACGCGCTCGGGGAACACGCCCAGGTACTCCCAACCGATCAGGTCGCAGTAGACGCCGATCAGAGCGAAGACGAGTGCCGTGCCACCGAGCGAGAAAGCCACCGGGTAGCCCGCGAAGATCAGGGCGAAGACCGCCGCGAACATGATCAGCCAGAGGGGGTCCTCCATCAGGCTTGCTCCTCTTCGTTCGCGAGCGCGGGCAACTCAACGCCGCGCAGGGTGTAGAAGCTCTTGATGGCTTCCGATACGCCTTGCGCGAAGAGCAGGCCGAAGGCCAGGGGCATGGCCAGCTTGAGCGGCCAACGCAGCAGCCCGCCGGGGTCGTTGCTCACCTCGCGTAGCTCGAAGGAGGCCCAGGCGGAGGGCGCGATGGTCGTGATGGCGAAGACGCAGAAGGGCAGTAGCAGTAGCAGCGAGCCCGCCAGGTTGATGCGCGCGCGCCCGCGCTTGCCTAAGCGCCCGTAGAGCACATCCACGCGCACGTGGTCGCCGTTCTGCAGGGCCCATGGCGCGCCGAACAGGAACAGCAGGCTGAACATGTACCACTGGGCCTCCACAAGCGCGTTGCTGGTGAGGCGCAGCTCGAAGTGGCGGCCCACGTAACGCGCGATGGCGTTGTAGGCGCCGACAAGCACCATGGCCAGGGCCAGCCAGGCGGCCATTTGGCCGACGGCGCGGGTCAGACGATCGATGCGGGCTGCGAGGCGCAGAAGCGGGGGCATGGCCCGCAGGATACCGCGCCGGGCTCAGGCTTGCTCGCCTGAGCCCGGTCTCACAGCGCTAGAACTGTAGCGGCGCGTAGGTGACGGCGCGATGGCCGCCAACATTGGCTTCTAGCTTCAGGAAGGGGTGGCGCATGGGCTCGCCCTGACGATGAGTCACAGAGACCACCACTACGAAGCGGTCGCCGCCCAGGCTGATGTGGCGCGGGAAGTTCGGGAAGCGCTGCAGGTTGACCTCTTCCGCTACGGTGACAGTCGGGCAGAAGCCACCTTGGCCCTCGACGCTGGCCGTGAACTCGAGGTTGCGTGCGCTCCGCACCGCCTCGACCCGGCTGCTATCGGGCGTGCGCAGGTTGATGATCACGGCGAAGCTGGCCTCGAAGTCGAGGCTCGAGGCGAGGCGATCTTCGCGCAGGAATTCGATGCTCTCCACCACGCTCTGGGTGTGCACCACCGGCATGCTGCCGATGACTTGCTCGCCCATGGTCTCGCTCTGGTAGAGCACTTCGATCAGGCCTTCGCCCTCGCTGCCGTCTTGGGCGCAGGTGAACTGGCAGGACTCGGACTGGCTTTGGCCGCTCTCGTAGCTGACGCTCGCGGGGCAATCGACGTCGCCCGGACCGGTGTAGCGGAAGCTCAGTTGGGTGGCGTCACTCACCGAGCCCTGGGTGACCTCGATGGTCGGGCAGAGGCTCGAACCGGCGGTTTCCCAGACGGAGGGGCTGAAGCTGACCTGGGGCAGGGTCTCCGCCGTGGGCGCTTGCACTACCACGGGTGCAGCCTCGTTCTGGGGAGCGGCGCAGGCGGTCAGGGCGAGGAGGATTAGGAGTCGGCGCATGAGGATGGTGCAGGTAGCGGTGGCGGCCCCGGAGCAGGGCCGATTGGGAGGTCTCGTCACTTGGGTGGCTCCAACTCAATGGAAAGCTCAATATCGATCCGCAGGGTCTTGGACCCCGCATTCCTTGGGCCTGCAATGCGCCTTCACTGGGGCCTTGTGGGCTCGCCCGCGGCCTAGCACCATGGGCCCGGCCGATCCCGGCCATGCACCCATGTCATGAGCGAGATTCAAAGCCTGGCCTACCCGCGAGTCGGCCTCCTGGGGAATCCATCCGACCTGTACGACGGTCATGTGCTGGGCTTCACCTTTGTGAACTTCCAGGTCACGGCGCGTCTGGTGCCGGCGCAGCGCACGCAGCTGATCGGTCCGGGCGGGACGCAGCTTGACGTTGAATCCTTGGCCGGGCTCGATGCGCGCGCAAGCGGCGGGGGAGTCGGCCTGATGGCAGCGGCCTTGCGGCGACTGGCAGCGGAAGCTCCCGTTGCGGTGGACCCCGTCGCGCGCCCGTTCCGCTTGCACGTGGATAGCGACATTCCGCGTCAGGCCGGGCTCTCGGGTTCGAGCGCCATCGTGGTTGCGTGCTTGCGCGCCATGGCCGAGCACTTCGGCGTGGCGCTCTCCGACTTCGAATGCTCCGAGCGCGCGCTCGAAGCGGAGACGGTGGAGCTCGCCATGGTGGCCGGACCCCAGGATCGCGTACTGCAGAGCTACAACGGATTTCTCTCCATGGACTTCTCTGGGACGCGTGCCCACGGGCGCTACGAGCGCTTGGAACCCGGCTTGTTGCCGCCCTTGCTGGTGGCCCATCACGCCTCTTTCGGCGAGGCCTCGGGCGATGTGCATGCGAGCGTGCATGCACGCTGGGTGGAAGGCGATGCGGAAGTGCACCGGGGCGTGGCGAAGTTCCCGGA
>JBLIOL010000438.1:0-3026 GCA_047639615.1 Planctomycetota bacterium
ACCGGATAAGGAAGACGAGGAAGAGGACGAGAACAAGAGTCCTTGGTCCTCCTCATACCGCAGCTATTGGCAGCAGGCCGGCAACCAGCGTTACGGCGAGCGCCTGGGCCAGATCAAGCAGTACTTCGAGACCAAAGGCTACATCCGCGAGTTCCTGGACCTGGCCGTGGCGGAGTCCAAGTTGCAGCCCAGCAATGCGCAGTTGCTCACCGGTATCTGGTGGGTCTTCAATCAAGTCGAGGACAGCCAGCCGCTGGCCTACGAACTGCTCGAGGGCATGCGCGCCGCCGTGGACAAGAGTGGCCGCATTCCCCCGGGCTATACCCAGGACACTTGGATCGCGCTGTTGGCCTCGCGCGAGCACTCGCTCTATCGCGAGGATTCGCGCTTCGCCGGGACCCAACTCACGGCAGTGGACAAGCGCCTAGCGGACCCCGCCGGAGGCACCACCGACGATCACATGCGCAAGGCCAAGCTGCTCGAGGCCCTGCAGAAGGACGCCGAACGGCGTGCGGCTTTGGAGGCGGGTCTAGTGGAACACCCCGAGTCCATCGGTCTGCTGGCCGCCCTCGGGCGCGTGCAGCAGTTGGATAAGGACTACAGCGCTGCGGCCGAGACCTTCCAGAAGCTGATCCCCTTGCTCGTAACCGCCAAGGTTCGCGAAGCGGAGCTCAAGGAGCTCGAGATCAGCTTCAAGCGCCGCAAGAACAGCCTGCTGCAGGGCTTCGCCGTGCACATGCAACGGCGCGTGGGCGATCAATCCTTGCGACGCCTGTTCTTCCTCTCGACCAGCTTCTCCACCAGCCAAAGTTGGGGCCCGGGAGTACGCCCCACCCTAGACGGCGCACGCCAAGGACTAGCCACCTGCCTATTCAAGCTCGGCCGAGACGAAGAGGCCCGCGCCGCCATGGCGACCCTCGAGCCGGAGAATCCCGAGCACATCACGCGCTGGGCCATCTTGGCCAACATCTACTACACGGAAGAGCAATTTGAGCCAGCTGAAGCCCTCTATCGCCGCGTTCTCGCCATCGAGGCTGACCTGGAAGCAGACCCGATCCTGGGCTTCAACCGCTCCTGGTCCTCCCCCGTTGCGCGCGCGGTGCAGAACCTCGCGCGCATCTTGGAAAAGCGCGGCGATCTAGAGGAGGCCTGCGATCTCTTCCTGAACTACGGGGCGCGCAACCAGGCCGAACTCCTGCTGACTACCTCCGAAGGCTTCGAGTCCGCCGCCGAGCGCTACCGCGAACAGATGGATGCGATCGTTGCGGAACTGCCCTCGAAGGAGAACATCGCCAGCGGCGATCCCGAGGACCCGCGCCTGCGCGAATGGCGCAACCTGGGCATCATGTTGGCCAACGTGCGCCAATTCCAAAAGCGTTGGGATGACGTACTCTCCATCTACCAGGAGCTGTCCGAGCGCGACGCGAACGACTTCACCCTGGCCGAGAACCTGGCCGCCTTGCACCAGCGCGACAAGAATCTGGACGCGGCCATCGCCGTCCATCGCGACATCATCGAGCGCAAGCGCATCGCCAACCGTCAGATGGAGCGCCCCAAGCGCCCGCCCGGCCGGCGCCTAGCCCCCACCCGCCCCCCGGGCGTGGCCTCCGAGGACTACAACATCACGCGCCTCGGTCGCGGCGGCTACGGCCGCGCGCCGGGACTCAAGAGCGTGTCGGTCAACTACGCCGCCATTCTGAAGCTCTACTTGGACGACAACCGCGCCACGGAGGCCGTCGGCCTGCTGCGCCAGATGGCGCGCGAGGATGCTTCGTCCTTCCGCTACATGGGCTCCACCATCCGCAGCCTGATCTCCAAGTACCAACTGGGAACGGATGCGGTGCCGCTGCTGCGCCTGCTGCACAGCTACAGCCAAAACGACCACCAGACGGGCATGGAGTACGGCAAGGCCCTGGTGAAAGCCCTGTCCTACGACGAGGCGCACAAGGTCTTCACGGACCTGCTCAACAAGAACCGCAACTACGCCTACTACCGGGATCAGGCCACCCGTGAGCTGGACTCCCTCGAGGCGCGTATGGGCATGGACCAGAAGGTCACCTTGGATGACCTGCGCAGCAACGTGGAGACCGACCCCAAGAACGTGCGTACTCGCATGAAGCTGGCCAAACGCCTGATGAAGGATCGCCTCTTCGAGGAGGCCCTGGCGGAGATGCGCGCGGCCGAGGAGCTGGCTCCCTTCCGCGACGAGGTCAAAGCCGAGATCATCAAGTGCCTGACCGTGCTGGGCCGCGATGACGAGCTAGTGGTCGCCCTGACCGAACGGCGCGCGCGCCTGAAGTCCAGCGACGACGAGAAGTTCGGCATCACCGTGCGCCTGGCCAACTGGGCCCTGGACCGCGGCGACCGCGAGGCGGCGGACGCCCTCTTCGAGGACGCCTTCGATGTGCAGTCCGGTGGCTGGGTGAACGCCGCGCCGTCCTCCTGGTACATCCAAAAGGGCTTCTACGATGTGGCTCGCAAGCTCCTCGAGGAGGAGATCGAGGCCATGGGCGGCGGACAGTGGAACGGCCTGGAAGCCAAGCAGCGCCTGGAAGCCATGTACCTCTTGGAAGGCGATCCCTCCAAGGCCTTTGACCAGGCTTGGAAGCGCTTCGAGAAGGCCAATGGCCGTGGCGGCAAGCTGGTCTTCTTCAAGCAACTTCCGCAGGTCATCCGACGCTTGCCCGACCCGCAGGGCAGCCGCGAACAGGTCTTCGCATCGGCAGAGAAGCACGGCGGATTGCGCGGCGGCCTGTACCGCGCCGCCTGGTACTTGGCCGTGGCGGATCTGACCGGTGCCGAAGCCGAACTGGCTCGCATCGTTGCCGCCGAAGAGGAAGGCGACTTCCTCTACGTGGCACTGCTGGAATTGGCCCTGGAACGCAACGACGTGGAGGCCGCCTTGGCCTATCTCGACCAACTCCAGGGTGCCGTCTCCCTCTCGCGCAGTCGGCGCGTCAGCACGCCGCTCGGCTCCGTGGATGAGCGTAAGGCTGAGCTCATGTCACGTGGTTCCTTGCTGCTCG
>JBLIOL010000439.1:0-3010 GCA_047639615.1 Planctomycetota bacterium
CAAGGTCTACGCCTTGATCGACAATCTGAACCGGGAGAAACATCCCGCCGAACTCTACCGCACCCTCGACGGAGGCCAGAGCTGGCAGCGTACCCACGAGCAGGACCTAGAGATCTTCTCGCGCGTAGGTTGGTACTTCGCAGACTGCCACGTGAACCCGAAGGACGACGAAGAGGTCTACGGCCTTGGCGTGCGCATGGCCCATAGCCGCGATGGTGGTCGCAGCTTCGAGCTAGTGACCGGCGACGTCACGCACCTGGTACCGAGTCCCGCCGAAGGCTTGCACCTGGACAACTGCGAGATGTGGATCGACCCGGAGCACCCCGAGCGCTTGCTCCTAGGAACCGACGGCGGTCTCTACAGCAGTCATGACCGTGGCCAGTCCTGGCTGCATCACAACAACTTGGCCGTCGGCGAGTTCTATGACATCGCCGTGGATGATCAGGACCCCTACGTCATTTACGGAGGGACCCAGGACGACTCCGCCGTGCGTGGCCCGGCTCGCGAACGCCGGCCGGGCGTCGGCGATCCCTGGGAGTATGTGTGGCTCGATCCCTGGTGGGGCGGCGACGGCTGCTACACCGTGCCCGATCTGGAGGATCCGAACACGCTCTACTTCTCAAGCCAGCACGGCGGATTGCGCCGCCAGGACGTGAGCACCCAGAAGTCGAAGTACATCGGCCCGCGCCTCCCCGACGATCACGCCGGCAGCTTGCGGCACAACTTCATTGCGCCCTACTTGGTCTCAAGCCACGACCACCGCGTGCTCTACCACGGCGGGAACTACCTCATGCGTAGCCCCGATCGCGGGGAGAGCTGGAGCGCCATCAGCCCCGACCTCACCCGCGCGCTGCCCAACCGCCAGCCCGCCACCGGCGCGGGCGCCCTCGGCGAGTCCCCCATCCAACAGGGCCTGCTGTACTACGGAACAGATCGCGGAGGTCTATGGGTCACCCACGATGATGGCGCCCAATGGCACGACCATACGGTCGGGCTACCTCCCAACTACATTCGCAGCATACACCCGTCGCGCCATGCCAAGGCGCGCGTCTACGTGGCGCTCTCGGGACTCAACTACGACGACCTGCACGCCCACCTCTACGCCTCGGATGACTATGGCAAGAGCTGGCGTTCCATCGTCAGCAACCTGCCCGACGAGGTGGCCTACACCATTCTCGAGGACCCGCGCTACGAGGACGTGCTCTACGCCGGCATGTATCGCGGCGTGTACGTGTCAACCGACCGGGGCGCAAGCTGGGAGCTCTTAGGACGCGACATGCCCGCGGTCGCCGTGGCAGACCTAGTCATCCAAGAGCGCGAACAGGACCTGATCGCTGGCACCCATGGCCGCGGCGTCTACCGCCTTGACCTAGCTACCCTGTACGAGTCCATCGAGCAGACTGGCACCTGGCAGGACCGGCTCTTCGAGACGCCCACGGCCTACACGCCGCACGCCAACGATACGGTCCCGAACCCCAGCCTCGCGAGCGAGGAGCGCGTCCCGATCAGCTTCTCCCTAGCACACGCAGCGTCGTTAAGCGTGGAGGTTGTGAACGATCAAGGCGAGACGCTCTGGACCCGTTCTTTCGAAGGGCGCCGCGGCCTCAACCAGTTCCGGTGGGACCTCATCCACGAACGGCGCACGAGTTCGGGTCCCTACTTCACCAGACAGGTCAATTTCCTCAAGGCCGGCGACTACAGCCTGCGAATCACCGGAGAGGACCTCGTACTGGAGGGCCTGCTGCGAGTGAAGGCGGGTCAAGCTCGCTAGGAGCTGGCCGTCTTGCCCGTCGGAGGCTTGATTCTTGTAGGAGCGCCATCCAATTCCCGCGGGAACGTTATCGTCACGTGTCCGCGTTCGACCGTCTCCCCCCCAGCGATCCATGCACAAGTTCCGACTGCTACAGCTCCTCCTCCTCGCCGGTGCAACCTGCCTGCCGTCCTCAGCCCAGGACGTGATCCTCGGTGCCGGCGGCCGCCTAGTGCGCTGCGATCCTTCGGGAAAAGTGCAGTGGGAATTGCCCTGGGGCGGCATCCACGACCTACACCAATTGCCCAATGGCAACCTGATGGTGCAGCGTGGCGGTGCCGAAGTAGTCGAAGTCGTTCCGCGCACCGGACGCGTCGTGTGGAGCTATAACTCGGGCGCCAACCAAACCGAGTACGAAGGTCGCGTCGAGGTGCATGCCTTTCAGCCGCTTGCGAACGGCCGCGTGATGATCGCCGAGAGCGGTCCGGCGCGCATCATCGAGGTCAACCGACTCGGGCAGATTCAACTCACCACTCCCTTCAAAGTCGACAAGCCCAACCCGCACCGGGACACGCGCCTGGTACGCAAACTCGAGAGCGGCAACTACCTGGTGTGCCACGAGGGCGATGGTGCGGTGCGCGAGTTGGAGCCCGAAACCGGCAAGATCGCGTGGGAGTTCAAGATCCCCATGTTCGGTCTCGAGCCGGCCGGCGGCCACGGCCCCACAGCCATGGGCAACAGCGTCTTCGGCGCTGTACGCCTAGCCAATGGCAACACGCTGATCGCAACGGGCAATGGGCACCGCGTGTTGGAAGTGACCCCTGAGGGCGAGATCGTCTGGAGCCTCAAGCCCGGCGACCTGCCCGGCATCGATCTAGGTTGGATCACGACTCTACAAGTGCTCGAATCCGGTCACTACGCGATCGGCAACTGCCACGCGGGCGAGGGCCAACCGATCCTGCTGGTGCTCGATCCCGCCACGAAGAAGCTCGCCTGGACCTTGGACGCCCACGCCGCCTTCGGCAACAACGTCTCCAACAGCCTGGTGCTCGGCGTCGGCGCCGAAGCCGAATTGCTGGCGCGCGCGCGCCGCCTGCACGCCGAGGTCATCACCCTCGACACCCACAAGGACATCTCATCCAGTCTGGCCAGCGCCGACGTACCCGAGGAGGAGAGCAAGCGCGAGGAGTGGTCCCTGCGCAACGACCCGCGGCGCTGGGGACGCTCCCAGGTGGACTTCCCCAAGATGCACGCGGGCGG